>CAZEEJ010000212.1:0-8738 GCA_964511155.1 uncultured Planctomycetales bacterium
GATCTGGACCGGGCGGATGCTCCCGCGCCGGTGCGGGAACGATTCGACCGCTGGTTGGCGACCGCCTGGCAGGATGCACCGACGGCGGCGGTGGTCGTCGAGATGACCACGTTGATGCTGGTCCTCGACGACCAGGGGATCCAGGTTGGTTGCTGGGCCGACCTGGCCGAGGGATTGCAGCGGTATATCCAGCGGTCCTTGTCCTGCGTGGACTTCTCGGAAGAACAGCTATCGAAGCTGTGCGCGTTCCTCGGCCAGGAACGGGCCTGGCAACTACTGGAGCGGCTGGCCACTGAGGGCTTGAAGCGATTTCCGACCCACGAGAACCTCCTCCTGCACCTGGGCCAGGCTCAGATGGGCCTGCACCGAGGCCGGTTGCCGCGGGCCACCCGGAAGCGGCTGAGGAAGGCCGCCCAAGAGGCCGCCGACGATGGCCGCATGGAGTTTTCCCTGGCGGTCGCAGCTTTGCTTGAAATGGCGAACTCGCCGTCGTTCTTTGGCTATGACGCGATGGAGCCCGGCGTCACCGGATTGCTTGAAACCTTCCTGTCGTCCGGCCAGGATGATGATGGGGACGAGGAGGAAGAAGAAGCGAAGCCGGGATTCTTGGGGCGCATCCTTCGACGCAGGCGCCGGCGTTGAGCTGCCCGGGAAGTGTGGAGGGCGTGATTCGATGGCCAACCCTTACGACGTGCTGGGAGTCCGATTCGACGACTCGGACCGGGTGATCCGGGAACGCTACCTGGAGGCGGTTCGCCGGTTTCCGCCGGAACGCTGCCCGGAGGAGTTCCAGCGTGCCCGCAAGGCGTACGAGTTGATCCGCGACGAGGAGCACCGCCTGAAGTTTCTGCTGTTCTGCCCTCAACAGGGCGAGTCGATCGAAGAGTTGTTGGCGGAGGAAAGATGTCGGAGTACCCCGAGGCGCGTGAGCCTGTCGAGCCTGCTGAGCCTGCTGGGCGAGACGGTGTAGAGTCCCCATCGCCACCGGAGCCGGACGCGGATGGCTGGTTGGAAACGTCACCAGCGAACGCCGGCATTTCTGTCCCTCCGGAAGCCCGGCAGGAGATTGAGGCCGTGCTGTCCGCTTTCCGGCAATGGCTGCTGGAGTCGGAGCAGTGGCGGACCGCCCTGGTCGCCCCGCCCGAGGAGAGCGACCAGGACCTGCCGACGGACCTGCACAGCCTGCTGGCTGAGATGCTCGCTTTGAAGCAGGAGGTGCGGCTGGAGTCTCGCGGCTCGCGGGCGACCCGGCAGGAGTTGGATCGGGCGGTCGGCGAGTTTCAGCAGGGGATCGACCAGGTCCAGCAGGGTGCCCAACGGTTGTTGGAGCCGTTGGTGCGGGATCGCGACCGGCTGAGGGAAGATTCCGCGGCGCGGCTCGAATCGCAGCAGCGGGCCTGGGTGGAGAACCTGCTGGATATCCGCGAGGCGTTGGCCCGGGGCGAGGCGACTTCGCGCCAGGCGGTCGGGCGGATCGGTTGGCGGCGGTGGTTTCTGCCCCGCGGCCTGTTCGGCGGGCTGCTGGAGGGCTATGGCTTGGCGCTGAAGCGACTGGACGCCGCCCTCGAGGCCCGGGACATTCGCCCCATCGCGTGCCTTGGGCAGAAGGTTGACCCCGAGACCATGCGGGTCGTGGATCTGGTCCAACGCGAGGATTTGCCGGCAGGGCACGTGGCCGAGATCCTGCGGCCGGGGTACACGTGCGGGGCCAAGCTGATCCGGTACGCGGAGGTCCGGGCGGTCGCCTTGCGCCCGGCCGAGGAGTGAACCACCCGCCGCGGAGGCGACGGTGGAGTCTTCATGAAGCGGAGCGAACATGGCTGCGGAACCCATTATCGGCATCGATCTGGGCACGACGAACTCGGAAGTGGCGGTCATCGAGAACGGTCGCCCGCGGGTGCTGGCGGACGAGAACGGGCGGACCATTCTGCCGTCGTTCGTCGGGTTGTCGGATGACGGCCGATTGCTGGTCGGCGAGGCGGCGCGCAACCAGTGGCTGCTCGCTCCGCAGCGGACGATCCGGTCGGTCAAGCGGCGGATGGGCGAGCAGGTGAAGCTGCCCCTGGGCGATCAACAGGTGACCCCGCAGGAGGTCTCGGCCATGATCCTGCGGACGCTGAAGCAGCGTGCGGAGCGTTGCCTGGGGCGGGCGGTGAGCAAGGCGGTCATCACGGTTCCCGCCTACTTCAATGATGCTCAGCGGCAGGCGACGCGCGAGGCGGGCGAGTTGGCCGGGCTGGACGTCGTTCGCATCCTCAACGAGCCGACGGCCGCCTCGCTGGTTTACGAGGCGGACCAGACCGCCGCGCATCGGATCATGGTCTACGACCTGGGCGGCGGCACGTTCGACGTCAGCATCGTGAACATCGAGAAGGGCGTGGTCGAGGTGCTGGCCAGCCACGGGGATACGCATCTGGGCGGGGACGACTTCGATGCCTTGCTCATGGAGCACGTAGCCGGTCGGTTCAAGGAAGAGCACGGCATCGACCTGCGCGAGGATCCGCGCGCCCAATCCGTCCTCTGGCGGGCGGTCGAGTTGGCCAAGATACGTTTGTCCAGCGAACCGTTCGCCCAGGTCAAAGAAGAGTTCATCGTCCAGAAAGACGGTCACCCGCTGCACCTGGACATGGAGCTTGATCGGCTGACGTATGAAACCATGATCCGGCCGCTGATCGATCGGACCATGGATGCGATGCAGATCGCCTTGCGGGAAGCGGGGGTGTCGGCGGGGCAGATTGACCGGATCGTGCTGGCCGGCGGAGCCACCCGCACCCCCCTGGTCAGTAGCGAGCTGCAGCGCCGTACCGGGCGTGAACCGCACCAGGAGGTGGATCCGGATCTGTGCGTGGCCATGGGGGCGGCCATCCAGGCGGGCATCATCGCCGGTGAGGAGGTCGGGGCCGTCCTGGTAGACGTGAGCCCGTACTCCTTCGGTGTCAGCTATCTGGGGGAGTATCGCGGGCTGCCCTATCCCCACTGCTACAAGTCGATCATTCACCGCAACACGCCGTTGCCGGCCTCGCGAACCGAGGCCTTCGGGACATCCCATGACGACCAGGAGGAGGTGGTGGTCGACGTCTACCAGGGCGAGCACGAGGATGCCCGGCAGAACACCGCGATCGGCAGCTTCCACATCCAGGGGCTGAGCAAGGTGCCGGCCCCGAACACGATCACCTGCCGGCTGGACCTGGATCTGAACGGGATGCTGAAGGTGACGGCCCAGGAAAAACGCACGGGGCTTGCGAAGCACATCGTCATCGACAACGCCATGGGCCGGTTCGAGGTCAAGGAGCTGGACGCCGCGGCCCACCGCCTTCGGGTATTGTGGGGGGATGAAGAGACCGACGGCGAGGCCGGTGCGGAGGGTCTGTCCGACACCGAGGCGGTGGCGGCCGCAGAAGCGGAGCCGGCCCGCGCCCTGGTGGCCCGGGCCCGACAGCTACTGCCCCAGCTTGCCGAAGGCGACCGCACCGAGGTGCTCGACCTCGTCTCCCGGATCGAGGAGGCCCTGGAGGCCAGCGGCATGGAACAGGCCCAAGGCCACCTGACCGAGCTGGATGATATCCTCTTCTACTTGGAGGAGTCGCGATGAGCCAGACCCCGGGCCCTGCGGAAGCGGACCAGACGCGGGAGCGGTGTCCCACCTGCAACGCCCCGCGGCGCGGCGCGGCGATCTGCTCGCGCTGCCAGACCGACCTGGGGCCGCTGGTGCGGCTGGAGGAGCGGGCGGACCTGCTCCGGGCCCGGGCCAGGCGTTGCTACGCCCGCGGATGGTACCGCCAGGCATCCAGTCTCGCCGGGGAGGTGGTTTCGCTGGAGCGCACCGCGCAGGATATCCACCTGCTGGCTTGTGCGAGCCTCATGGCCGGCGACTTCCCCGGTGCCCTCGCGGCGTTCCGGGCGTAGGCGAGACCGCGGGCAAGGGAGGTTGGGCTTGCTCCCGGCTTGCCGCTTCGCGGTGAGCATAACGCAGCCGGGCAGCGCGTCAGCCTACCCGTGTGCCACTGTTCTGTGAGCGTCCACGAACGAGTTCGCTCGGTCCCGTTCACGAACAAGTTCGCTCGGTCCCGTCCACGAACAAGTTCGTTCGCTTCAGGTCACGAATCAGTCGACAGTTCGGGGCGAGAGTGCGGAGCGAACCTCGGTGAGCAGTTCATCCACCTTGAAGGGCTTGTAGAGCACGGCGGCCAGGCCCTCCGGCTGGGCACGGATGATGGTGTGGTTGGGGTCGTACCCGAACCCGGTCATGAACATCACCGGGCAGTCGGGATGGGTTTCTTTAATCGCCCGGAAGATCTCGTAGCCGTTCAGGCCGGGCATGCGGATATCCGTGATGACCAGGTCGTAGGCCCGCTGCCGCACCATGGCGAGGGCCTCGTTGCCCTCACGGGCGATGTCCACCTCGGAGCCGTGCTTGGCGAGCACGTCGCGCACCGTCGTGCGGATGCTCTCCTCGTCGTCCACCACCAGCACGGTCCGACCTTCGAGCAACGGGTCGGCCGCCGGTTCGACGGTCTTGCACCCGAGCAGACCGCCGACCGGCTTGGCTACGTGTTTGATGCACTCGCGGATGCGGGCGACGTTGTCGGCGATGGCCTGCAGACGGTGGCGCAGGTCGTCGTGTCCGATGTAGTCCTCCATCAGCATGGTGGAATCGACGAGGATGTCGCTGAGCGGGCCGGCGATCTCGGCGGAAACGTCGTCGGCCAGACGCCCGGTGGTGGTGTGTCGCTCGACGACCAGCAGATCCAGAATGTGCAGGGCGATGGCGATGTAGCGCCCGAAGATCTCGGCAAACTGGCGGTCCTCCTCGCTGAAGGCCGCCAGCCGGTCGCTCTCGATGTTGAAGATCCCGATGACCTGGTCATGCAGCCGCAAGGGCACGGTGAGCGAGCTGCGGGCGTTGTCGATTCCCAGCAGGTAGCGGCTGTCCTGGGTGATGTCCGGGCAGATGTAGCTGCGCCCCGTGGCGGCCACGTACCCGCTGATGCCGCTGCCCTCGGGAGAGGCGAAAATATCGACCTGCTGGGCCTCGGCGGGCAGGCCGGCGTACAACACCAGCTCCAGGCGGTTGGTCTCCTTGCTCAGCAGACGGATCACGAAATTGTCGAAGTCGAGGAGTTCGCGGGTGTAACGGATGATCTTCTGCTCGAGCAGGTCAAGACGCTGGGCGGTGTGCATTTTCCCGAGCTGCTCGGTGTCCACGCGGACCAGCTCACGGCCGGCGTTGTCGATGGCGTCCATCTTCTTCTGCAGGCGGCGGGCGCGGGTCACGTCCGTCAACGAGGCCACCAGTCGCGTCACCCCACGCTGGTCCAGAATGGGGGTGATGCGGGCCTCGAAGTACTGGTCGCCGTCGGTGATGAGGCTCAACGATCGCGTGCGGCTCAGGGGGGAGCGGTCGTCACGGTGGACGTGAGCCTCGGCGCAATGCCGCTGTACGCGGTCCACCACCTCCGGCGGCAGTTGCCCGAACTTGGTGTTGGACCAGAGGATCTGCCCCTGGATGTCCATCAGGCAGACCCCCTGGGCGATGGTATCCAGCACGTCGGCCAGCTCGCTGCCCGCGGCGTGCTGGGCTGCCGCCTGGAGTTCCTGCGGCGTGGCCAGCAAGTACGCGATCGTACCCTTTTCCATCTCGGCGAGGGCGGTGGCCATGGTGGGCATGACGCGGACCTCGCTGTGCTGCCTGAGCAGCTCGACGAGGTCAGGATGCTGCGAGGACGCTGATTCGAGGACGAGGATCGTATGGGATGTCGTACTCACCGAACTCATAATCGTCGCCTGCCCCCACTGGATTATAAACATACTATGTTAGCAAATCCGGGGTCCCACGCCAACTTCGCGCGCCTCGCCCCGTTACGCGACACGACGCCGGGGACCGGGCTGCCGCCTTCGGTCTGGGACGGAGTATGCGGAAATCTCGCGATTAGCTCGATTTACGGGAGCTCCTGTGCGCGGATTATCGGGCCAATGGCTCGAGGCGAGCCGGGGCCTCCCCGCCCAACGAGGGGGCGTTGCTCGACGGATTGTCGGCCGCATAACGGGCCTGGGCGTCCATCTGCGTATTGACCAGCGAGGCGATCCACTCGGCCACGAACTGTCGCTTGGCCCAGCCGAAATGGTTGCCCAGGTGCCCGCTCTCGGCCATCTTGGAGACGTACCGTTGCTGGTGGAGCCGGGTGCTGTAGAGCTGGCGGTCTTCGGGGGTCAGTCCCCAGGGCAGGGAAAACCCGATGGCTCCCGCGGCGCGTCCGTGACGGCCGTCGATGGTGCCGGCCATGGTGGTGCCCAGGTTCAGGAAGCCTACGTCGTAGGGCGAGTAAAAGTTGTAGACGCCCATCCGCGTACGCCGAAGGGCCTGGCTGAGTTGGTAGTTCGGGGAGATGGCCGGCGCCAGCAGAATGGCCGAGGTGATCTCGTGCCCCGGCGGGAGGGCCTCCAGGGCCCACACGGCGATGCCCCCACCGCCCGAATGCCCGATCAGGTGCACCGGTTGGCCGGGGTAGCGATTCTGGTAGTCAACGATCTTCTGCGCGATCTTGCGGGCCTCGTTGCGGTTGTGACCGGCCGCCCGCAGGTTCCAGACCGGTGCGACCCAGGGCACGCCAACCGTCCAGTCGTAGACCTCAATCGCCGACGGCACCCCCCCGTCCGCCAGTCCGTGGGCCACGCTGGTGGTCATAGGGCTCTTGCCCTCGACGCCCGGCAGCACGATGACGTAACCCCGTTCGAGTCGGGGAGCCGTTTTGAGACCCCGTGTGTCCGCGCAACCGGCCGGCAGCGCGAGCGCCACCGCCAGCCCAAGGCCGAACAGCCAATCTCGATCCGCGATCCTGCGGCCGGTGCGCTGTCCGGGGAACCATCTGGCATTCCACAGAGCGTGGGTCACGTGAACGGTCCTCACTGCTGACCAGTCGGCGGCACACGGGCCGTCAAGCTCGCCCATGTTAGCCTCCCTCCCGACATGGGGCAATGGTTCGCCCCCATCGGATGCCTTGGGAGCACCGCGACGCAAGGCAATGGTTCGCCTGCGGCCCCTGTTTCGGGAGCTCTGTGGCGGAAACGGCGGGCCGGTCGCCGACCTTCGCTCCGAAGGCAGGGAAGGGCGGTAGCTACGGATGGAGTGAGCCGCAGGCGAACGGAACCCGTGGACCACGACCTCGCACCCTGGGGTCAGCCCCCACCTCGCCTCAAAGAATAGGCCTCCGTCGCCTCCTCCACGATGCGGATCTCGTCGTCCGTCAGGTCGTACAGTTCATACACCAGCCGGTCAAGCTGCCGGTCCGTCGCCGATCTGACGCTGAAACGCTGTCTGGGGGTGGGCCGTCTATCGTGCGCGCCGGCGTGGGCGCTTGGCGTGAGCCGACTTGCGGACGTCGGCCAGACTGACGGCATCGACCCAGGCTTGTCGTTCTTTGGCATAGTCGCCTTGGCCGTGCTCGTACTGCTGCAGAAACCGCACCATGCCCGCCCGACCCAACTCTCGCCGCAGGGCCGCCAGGCCCTTTCGTCGAATCTGATCCAGGGTATCTGCCATCATGGGTTCTCCCGCAGCCATGCGGCCGGGTTGGCCACCTTGACGCTCAGTCGGCTCGCCAACCGCCGCGCGGTCCGCATCAGCCGATCATCGCAGGTCAGGAAGACGTCAGCCTCGGCCTGCTCCGCCGCCGCCACGTGGACCGCATCGGCGGACTTGAAGCCCATCGCCTCCAGGGCTTGGGCCCGCCGGAAGATCGCCGGCGTCAAAACCATTATAGCCGTTCGGGCCGGCAACAACGCCCTCACCCGCTGCCGGCGTATCGGGTCCGTGTTGGCCGTGATCTCGATCTCGGCCATCTGCGAGGACACCTGCCCGGCCAGGCCGTCGTCGAACCGTTGCAGGATCAACGTGACCGCCTCGGCTTCCAGGCGGATCCGACCCTGCCGCTGGTCGTCGAACGGACGGTTGAGACAGGAGACATCGAGGTAGATCTTCACGCCGTCACCTCCTCCACGATGCGGATTCCGCCTCCCGTCACCGCCTGCACTCCCCATCCCGCCCCGGCAGGGGCGAAGGGGTGTAGCCACGGGTGGAGTGAGCCGCAGGCGAACGGAACCCGTGGACCGCGACCCCACACCCTATTACCCACCCCGAAGGGGTGGAGGATCGGGGGCGTGACCTGATTCTCGCGTCAGTCAAACAGGTAGCGAGGATCATACTCGACACCATGCGCCCGGAGCAACGCAACGAGTTCTTCCTTGAAATCGCGCTTCTTGTGATGATCGAGCTGGTTCTCAATGTAGTCGTGCACCTTGGGCTCGACCGATTTGCTGACCGTAAATACGGCGTAGCCCTCCTGCCAGGCAAAGGCGACCTGATCCGCGAAGGTCTGGTGCATCCATCGCGACGATCTGGTCTTCACCGTCCGCATCAGGTTGGCAATCGTCCCATCGGTCCGCCAGCGCAGCAGCAGATGAACGTGATCGGGCGTACCGCCGATGGCGTGGAGTGTGCCTTTCTCGGCCCGCACGATGCCTCCGAGGTAGTCGTACAGCCGAGCCTGGAAAGCCGGCTTGATCAGTGCCGTTCGCCCTTTGGTAGAGAAGACAGCGTGCAACAAGATCTGCGAATAGGTGCCTGGCATAACGCCCTTCCTCCGCCCCTACCGGGGCGGGCGAAGAAACAGACACACGCTCCGTATCCACGGGTTGCGCGTCGGGCGGCTGCGCCGCCGCGCCGCTCCACCCGTGGCTAC
>CAZEEJ010000213.1:0-8698 GCA_964511155.1 uncultured Planctomycetales bacterium
CTCGACGCCCGCACCGGCGAAGGAATCCAGCGGCAGGTCCACGTCGAACTCGCCGGCCAGCCCGTGACTCTTGCGCGAAACCGCGCCCGTCAGGGCAACCTCACTGTTCCCCGTCGTGGGCTGCCACGCCGCCGCCGCGGCCGCTCCTTCCGGCACCAGGGGAGTGCCGTCCTGATCTTCCCCCCAAGCCGGGCATACGCCCAGCGATACCATCAGCAGACTGGTCATTCCCCATCGCGCGCAGACGCTTCTGGACATGATGCCTTCCTTCCTTTCCGGTGACCTGGACTCATGTGGCCGTAAACCACCCACAGCGCGACCCCGAGCGGGCCTGTATTCCCACTTCACACATGTTACCCGAAGCACCCCCTCCCAGGCAAGAAGTGTCCTCTGCAAGTCCTACGGTAGGTCCGTGACGGCTTGGGCGGCGGGTGGCCCAGGTCCTCCGGACCTGGGGGAGCGATTGATTCGACGTGCGCCACACCCGTCAACACGGCGCCGCTCGCGCCGGGGCCCAATCGCTCCCTCAGCTCCAAAGGAGGTGGGCCACCAATCAGAGCCGCGCGGAATCAGAGCCGCGACCGTAAGGGAGCGGTTCTTGTTGCTCGAAGAACCGCTCCCTTACGGTCGCGGCTCCGCGGGGGTCGTCAGCCTGCGACGCCGGGATCACTCATCCTGCACAGCCGGGATCGCCCGGCAGGTCGGCACCCGAGAAGCAGTTCAGGAACCTGTTGAGATCCACGGCATCCACGTCCTCGTCGACATCGAAGTCGGCGTCGTTGCACTGCGGCTGCGTGGGTGCCACGCCTGATCCGGTGAAACAGGCCTGCAGGAAAGCGAAGTCGTCCAGATCGACGTCACCGTCGCCGTCGAAATCGCCCGGAATCGGCGGCGGCGTGTAGACGTCCAGCAGGGCAACATCTGAGGGCAGGCTGCCGCAATCCGCACTCACCATGCAACGGTAACTGCCCTCATCCAGAGGGGCGAAGTCCGTGATCTGCAGCGTCGGGGTCGTCACGCCGGACATGGTGCCGCCGTTGTTGAGATCGACGCCGTTCTTCTGCCAACGGTAACTCACCGTCCCGGCCCCCGAGCCCGCAACGGTCAACGTCGCGGTAGCCCCCAGATCAATCGTCTGCGACTGCGGATGCACGGTGATCGCGGTCACGACTTTCACGCTCAAGGCTGCCGTGTTCGAGGTGGCCTCGCCCCCCAGATTCGAGACCACGCAACGGTAATTGCCCACATCGCCGCTGACCACGTCCGCGATCTGAAGCGTATGATTGTCCGAACCGAAGATCCGCCCGCCGTCGCTGAGATTGCTGCCGTTCTTCTGCCAGCGGTAGCTGAGGACCCCGTCGCCCGTCGCCGTCACCGAGAAGCTGGCCTGGGCGCCCGGGCACAGCGCCTGCGGCGTGGGCTGGGCGGTGATCTGCGGCGGCGTACGCGGCGGGGGCGTCATCTGCTCGAACACGTCCAGGTCCACACTGAACGGCCCGACCGAACTGACGACCGCGAAGCCCACGTGCTCGAGCACGCCCTTGTTATTCGCCGCGCCAAGCACGCCGTCACCGGTAAAGCCCGCCACCGGATCAACCACGGGATCGAAGGAGAGCGTCTGCCACGCCCCGCCTTGATCGCTGATGAGCGTGCCCTGCGGGGCGCCGCTGGTAACCGTCGTGGCCCCCAGCCATTCGATCGTCCCGGTTGTGCCGCCATCGGCCCCGATGGCCACATTGGTCCCCGTCTCGCGGATGCCCAGGCACACGCGCAGCGAGCCGGTGTTGTTCAGCCGGATGCGGAAGCGGATCGGGCGGGTGAGATCCACGGCCGGGTTGGGCACGTTGCCGGTGCCGCTGGTCGTGAGCCGCAGCCACCGTCGCGGGTCGGTGTCGATGAAAGCCCAATCCACCTGGTAGACCTTGCTGCCCCCGAAGGCCGAGCCGGCCACCACCCGCGAGGTGTTGGGCGTCGTCTCGAGATGCGGACTCGTCGACCCCGAGAAGCTCGGCTGGCGGAACATGACCTGGACTCCGTCGGAGAAGCCCTCGAAATCGGTAATCAGGGCACCCCTGACGGTCAGCGCGGCATTGCTGGAGGTCTGGCTGCCGTACGGGTTGGTCACCACGCACCGGTAATTGGCCTCGTCGGCAACCGTGGCAGCGGCGATGGTCAGGGTGGCTGCGGTCGCGCCGGAGATGCTGCCGCCGTTGCTGAGGTTGGTGTTGTTCTTTTGCCAGCGGTAGGCGAGCGGAGCATCGCCGATGGCCTGGACGGTGAAGGTGGCATTCGTGCCTTCGCTGACCGTGCGGGCCGCGGGTTGCTGGGTAATGGTCGGTGGCTGGGGCCCGGCCGTTTGAACCTCGACCTGTTTCGTGAGGGTGGGGCCGAACCAGGTGACCCCCTCGCGGATCATACGCCAGTCGGTGGTGTACGTGCCTGGCGTCGAGGGGGCGGTCATGGTGAAGGTGAAGGTGTGGGTGGCCCCGGGACGGACGGTCGGACCGTTGATCGTATGCCGGGTGGCGGCAAAGGGGTCGCTGTCGCCCACCGCCCCGAGCTTGTAGTTGCGGGCGTTCGTCCAGAGCACGCCGCGGTTGCGATAGGTGATGCCGATCGAGTAGCTCTGGCCGGCGTTCATGGTGGCGGGGATCGTGTTGCTGACCAGTTCGCAGGAGTACTTGTCCCAGGTGGGGGTACGGCCGAAGTAATCGCAGAGTCCCTTGTACTCGCCCCAGGTGGCGAGTGAACGGAACCAGTCATCGATCAAATAGAGGGCGTCTTTGTCGCAGCGGTCGTGGAAGGCCAGCTCAACGAGACAGGCGGGGCGATTGGGTATCCGAATCTCGCCGAAGCCCCCATTGGAGTTGCCGATGCCCCGGTCGCGCCAGCCGCTGTCGTACATTTCCCGGACGGTGTTGACGATGCCGGCTTGCACCTTGGTGGCCAGCGTGAGGCTGTTGGCGACATGCGTCTGATAGGTCATGGCCGAATCGCGGTAGGTGATCGTGCCCGTGCCCGCGGCGCCGTTGGTGTGATGGGAAAGGTAGATGTGCGAGCCACGATAGTCGGCAAACAGCGGCCGGGAGCGGATATCATCGCCTGATCGGCTCACCGACCCGGTATCGGAGGAACAGATCCCCGATGAATTGGCGTAGACGGAGCAGGGCAGCCCGGCGTTCCGCAGCCAGATGTAAGCCGCCATCTTCCACCAGGCGTAGCCGGTGCTGTGGCAACAGGTGCTCTCATCCAGCGTGCGGCAGACGTGGACCGTCGCCCCGTCCTGAACCAGATACTGATACAGATACTGCATCAGACGGATCGAGTTGGTGTCCTCGAGCACCGCCTCGCCCAAGCCGCAGGGATCGCTGCGCTGCCAGTACCAGCCGGAGCCGTTCCAGAACCGCCCGTGCGATGGCCCGATGGTGATGTTCAGGCCGCCCAGCCCGGTCTGCTCCGGGCCGATGCCGCCCTCGATGGCCCAGGTATCCAGCGGGGCCGGTTCAACGTCGAAATCCACCTTGACGGGGGTCAGGAAATCGGCGAGCAACTGCCCTTCGCAGGTCAGACGCAGGTCGCGCACTTGGGCATCAAACGAGAAGACATTGCTGAACTCATGAAACAATTCGGCCAGCGTGGCCTCGTCGAGGATGGTCAGTACGCCGGGCGGAAAGTCGATCGTCGCGGCCGAATCGCTCACCGATACGCGCGGCAGCCCGGCGGCCACCGGCAAATGCAGAGTCATCGGCCAGTTGTCGGGCACCGCGAAATGGCCCTCGATGGCCAGGTCGGAAGTCGAGATCGCCCGCAGGCTTCCGCTTTCTCCATCCGCAATGCCAGCCATAGCGGCAAGGCAAACACTCACCAGGAACATGCTCCACCTCAGCCGGCAGTGTGTCAGCCCAATCATCTTTCCAGTCTCCTCCGCGACGACGCTTGGAGTGCATCCTGAAACCGGTATGGCACCGGCGTCTCGCCGGTGCCCGGCGGCCACGGGGGGCCGCCGCTATAGGGTTTTAGGACGCACTCTTATTCGAGACAGGTCGGCTCCCCAATGATACCCGCACCGGAAAAGCAGGCGGCAAACAAGGCGAGGTCGATCTTGTCCACGTCCCCATCCCCATCGAGGTTCGCCTCGTCGCACCCCGGGCCGGGGGTCTGACCCGAGCCGCTCAGGCAAGCCTGCGCGACTGCAAAATCGTCGAGATCGACGTCGCGGTCGCCATCGAAGTCGCCGGGGATGGGCGGCGGCCCCGGCAGGGAGAGGATAGCCTCCTCGGAGAGCACGGTGCCGCACTCCGCAGTAACGGCACAGCGATAGCTGCCATCCTGGCCCAATCCGAACCCGGTGATCTGCAGCGTGGCCGCCTGGGCGCCGGTGACGCCGCCGCCATTGGTCAGATCGGTGTCATCCTTACGCCATTGGTAGGACAGGCTGCCGGTGCCGCTCGCGGTCACACTCAAGGTGGCCGTCGCACCGTAGTCGATCGTCTGCGACAACGGTTGCGTGCCGATGATCGTGGCCGCCTTGAGGGCCAAAAGAGCCTGGTTCGAGTAGGTGGTGCCGCCCGTATTGGTCACCGCACACCGGTAGTAGCCCGCGTCGCCGGCATCCGCATCCGAGACGGTCAGCGTCGCCGTCGTCACCCCCGCGTAGTGCCCGCCGTTGGTCAGGGCGACGCCGTTCTTCTGCCACGCATACGCGAGGGTTCCCTCACCGGTGGCGGCGACCGTGAAAGCGGCGGATGTGCCCGGACAGCCGAGCTGATCGGCGGGGTGCGACGTGATGACCGGCGCGGCCACCGGGGGAGGCAGAAGCTGCTCAAAAACGTCAAACTGCACGGTGAGCGGCCCGGCCGCATCGACCACGGCCAAGCCGACATGCTCCAGCACGCCCTTGTTGTTGGCCGCGCTGAGTACACCGTCGCCGGTGAAAGCCTGCACCGGGTCGGTCAGTGGATCGAAGGTGAGCGTATGCCATTGCCCGCCGTCGTAGGCGATCAGGGTACCCTGCGGAGCCCCGCTGGCCAGCGAAGCTGCCCCCAGCCATTCGATGGTCCCGCTGGACCCCCCGTTGGCCCCGATGGGCACGTCGACGCCGGTCTCCCGAATCCCCAGGCAGACGCGCAGCGAGCCGGGGGTCAGCAGCCGACACCGGAAACGAATGGGCAAGGTCAGATCCACGGCCGGATTGGGAACGTTGCCCGTACCGCTGGTCGACAAACGCAGCCAGCGTCGCGGGTCGGTATCCACGAAGGCCCAGTCGACCTGGTAGACCTTGGTGCCGCCGAACGCCGAGGCGGTGACCACCTGTGAGGTGTTCGGCGGAGTGACGAGGTGGGCACTGGTCGAGCCGGAGAAACTCGGCTGGCGAAACATGACCTGAACGCCGTCCGCGTAGCCCTCGAAATCGCTGATCACCGCCGTGTTGGGGGGCGGCGGGGTGGACACCACCACGTCATCGACCAGGGTCTTGGCCCCGGCACTGGAGGCCCGGTAGTTGTAGATGAAGGGCCGCCCCTTGGGCAGAACGCCGTCCTCGATCGGGGTCGCCGTCTTCAACACCCCGTCGATCCACACGGACAGCTCGCCGCCGGAGGCGGAGAGTTTCAGCTTGTGCCAGCCGCTCACGTCCGGATATGCCCAGGTCGCGAGGACGGTCTCGGTATCCGGCTCGATGCGGAGGAGCACGCAGTGCCCGTCGCCCGCCAGGGCATCGTTGCGCACGAAGGTCAGGATGTAACCGCTGCGCCTGGCGGAGTTGAAGAACTGCCGGCCGCGCACACCGATGCCGTAGCGGTTCTTCACCGTCGTCGCGGCGTCGTAGTAAACCTGCGCCTCGAGGCTGCATAAAGTCATGGATTCATTCGCCAACATGGGGTAGGCATACTGGTACCCACTGGTGTCGGCGACCTGGAAGACGTATCCGTCGCCGCTGGGGTTGCCCGCCCGGGCGATCGGCCCGCACTGGGTGGCGAAGTTCCACGGCGCCACCCAGTTCAACTGTGCGCCGGCCGCGGGAAACGCATCGTGCCAGGGCGTGGCGATCGGCGGCTTGTCCATCTGGAAGCCATCCAGGATGTCCCCGCCCGTGGTCCGGCGACACCACCCCAGCAGGCGGCTGCCCTGAATGTCCAGCCGGGTGAAGCAGTACTCGTTGTTCGCGTAGGCCTGAACGTAAGACTGAAGATCGTCGGAATTCTGGCCGAGGCTCTGCCCGCCGGTGCCCTGATTGATGTAGGTGACGCCGTTGATCACGTTACGTTGGTATTCGTGATAGTGCCCGTGGAGATACAGGTCGACGCCGTGCTGCTGAAACAGCGGGACCAGGTGCGAGCGCAGCGTGCTGCTGCCCGACGAGCCGCCGTTCTGGCTGATGTAGGGGCCGTCGTGCCCGTACACGATCTTCCACGTCTTGTTCGTTGTCGCCAGGTCGTTCGCCAGCCAGGTGTGCTGGGCGGAACCGCTCGTGTAGGACTGCCAGAAGGTCGTCACGCTCACGAGGTGCACGTGGGCCTTGTCAAACGAGTAGTACACTTCGGTGCCGGAGTTGTCCGTGGGCAATGACCAGTTGGCCAGGTACTTGACGGGAGGCACATAGTTCGGAAAGGAGCTTTCGTCGTACAGCTCATGGTTGCCAAGGCACGGATACATGGCGATGCGCTTGAGGAACTCGCGGGCGGGATCGAAAAAATGGGATTTCCAGTAGTCGGTGAGGTTGTCCTCGCCGCGGCCGGCCAGATCGCCGAGCGTGATGCAGAACCCATTGGCCACTTCAGGAAGCATGGCGTTATACGTCCGCGTCGCGTTGGACGGGTTGCTGCAGGAGTCGCCCACAAAGGTGAACGACACGGCGGAGGCGGAATCCGGCGGCGCGGTCCTGAAGGTGGCGTCGGTGCTTAGCGGCGTGCCCTGACAGCGTACACGGTAGTGGTACAGCGTGTTGGGCGTCAGACCGGTGATGGCAATTTCGTGCCGGGTGGCGGACTGGGTCGCCTGGGTCACCTGCCCATAACCGGTGGTCAGCCCCCATTCGACCTCACCCACGCAGGCCGTGTCCGTCAGCCAGACCACGTTCATCGAGGTCGGCTTCTGGAGCTGCAGATACGGGCCGCGCGTGACCGTCGCCGCCACCGCCCCGCCGGAGCACAGCCCAATCACCGGCAGATAACCAATCCACATGTTGGAGAAGATCCCCGCGCGCATGTTACCTCCCGGATGTCTCGCAACCCCATGCTCCGCGAACTGCGCCCTCAAGACGGTGTATCCAGTATACGCCGTCCATGGGGCCGCCGCAAGATAAAGTTAGGCTGTAGGACAGCAGAACCTTGATGGGTGCCAGGCTAATGGCTTCGAGTGGTCAGGAGGGTTCCGTACAGCGACCGTCCGCGAGCGAACCCCGTGTGGTTGGCCCTCCCGCTCAGGGGCCGCTCCCTTACGGTCGCGGTACGGAGATGTGCCCCGGCCGGAGGCAACGGTCGCCGCTGAGACGGTGCACCCTCAGCCCCGGGGCTCCTGGTCCAGGGGGCCGGCTTGCTCCGCGGCTTGGCAGGCTCTATGATCCTTGTGAAATAAGGTACGATCCGCTTTGCCGCGGGAGCGACGCGAGGCACTTGCATCAGGGACGAAAGGACAGGATACTCCCCGGGCATCGTGATGTCGGGTACTTGAAGCTGCCAAGTTCCGCCGGCCGCACGCGAGCCGGACTTAGTAGCCTAACAGTCCGGCAGAGACGCGGAGCAATGATGGATCGGTGTGCCCCCGCTTGGCTCGGCCCGCCAAGGCCGCTACGAGGGCAAATCGCCCACCGGCAACCGCCGCTCTTCCACCTGCCTCGACATGCCGATCGTTCCTGATTTGAGTCCGGGAAAGGATACGCACCTGATGGCTCTGCACAGGATTACCAAGGGTCTGGACCTGCCCATCACGGGCGAACCGCGACAGGTTGTAGCGGGCGCGCCGCCGTGTTCCCGCGTCGCCCTGCTGGCCGACGACTACGTGGGCATGCGCCCCACGATGCACGTGCAACCGGGGGACGAGGTTCGGCGCGGGCAGTTGCTGTTCGAGGACAAGAAGCTGCCGGGCGTCCGGTACACTTCGCCGGGGGCGGGCACCGTCGCCGCCATCCACCGCGGGGAGCGCCGGGCGTTCCAGTCGATCGTGATTGACCTGAGCCCCGGCGAGCACGCCGGCCAGCCGGCCGAATCGGACTACGCCTCCTTCGCGGCCTATACCGGACGGCCTGCCGCGAGCCTGACGCGCCAGGAAATCGCCGATCTGCTGCTCGAGTCCGGGCTGTGGACGGCGATCCGTGCCCGGCCGTACGGCAAGGTGGCGGACCCCGCCGCGGCGCCGCGCTCGATCTTCGTGACCGCGATGGACACGAACCCCCTGGCGGCGTCGGTGGAGGCGGTCCTGAAGGGGCGCGAGGAGGACTTCGCCACGGGGTTAGGCTGCGTGAGCAAGCTGACCGAGGGGCGGACTTTTCTGTGCAAGGCACCGGGGGCCGCGGTACCGACGGCGAACGGCGTGCAGGTCGAGGAGTTCGCGGGCGTTCACCCGGCGGGCACCGTCGGGGTGCACATCCACCTGCTGGACCCGGTGTGCCGGGCCAAAACCGTCTGGTACGTCAACTACCAGGACGTGATCGCGATCGGCAGGCTGATGCGCACCGGGCGGCCCGACGTCGAGCGGGTGA
>CAZEEJ010000214.1:0-8596 GCA_964511155.1 uncultured Planctomycetales bacterium
CAGAGTCGCCCTTTCCGATAGCAGCAGGGCCGTTTCCCGCATGACGATCACATCGGCGGGCATCGTCACCATCCGTCATTCCATCGTCACGACCGTCACAGGTAACCACGCCTGGGGCATCGCCTCGCCCAGTCGATGACGCTTGTGACGGTCGTGACGGTCCAATCCCGACCTTTTCTATTTCGATCATGCGGCGCTGGTTGGTGCGCTCCCCCGTCACCACCTCGATCCCGATCCGCCGAAGATCCGATGCCAACCGCCGAAGGTCTGCCCCCATCTTTCTCGCGTTCGCCGGCCAGTCCCGCCGCCGACGAGTTGCGTCCTCCGCCCGATCAGCCAAGGCGGCCAGGAGATCGGTGGCCGTACCGCGCCAGTATCCCCTCTCCTCAATCATTGCCACAAGCGTCTGGCCGATCGCAGATGCCTCAATCGCCTGGGCGACAGCAGCCTGCCGGGCATCCCGATATGCCGCCAGGAAGGCCCCCTTGGCCACCCCCAGGGCCGGCTCGGCAGCGGCAACCCATCGCGCGAAGTCAGCCATGCGCGGCAGGTTCCTGTCCGGCAGGCTCCCCTGCCGCTTCAGGGCCATGGCCACGGCGTCCAGCATACAGCCCAGCACTCGCCCACGAACGGCCTCGAAGCGCCTCCACAGATCAGCCTCGGGCCTGCGCCTGCTGTCAGGGATCGTGGGCAGGATAACCTGGATCGACCGATCCAGCAGATCAGGCCGAGTGGCGGGTGAGTCGATTCCGTTACAGAGAATCGGCCGCGCCGCGCTGAACAGCTTCTCCTCGCCGTTGGAGTAGAGTTCTCGCGTCGCGAACCCGCTCCCCGTGGCCAGACTGCAAAGACAGTCGCTCATCCAGTTCGGCACACCTGACAGATTGTCGAACGCCATCACCCAGGAGTTGGATGCTGCAATCATAAGATCCCGTTCTTCCTTGGGTGGGCGACGCAGTGCTGCCCGATTCGGGTCCATCAGTGCCCTCAACAGTCGGCACAACGTGCTCTTGGCTGACCCTTGCTCCCCCTCGACGATCAAGATGGGGTACGGACCGTCGGGCCGCAGAGTGCCAACCAGCCACGCCAGCAGCAGTACCCAGTCGCTTTCGCTGCCGACGTTCACCAGCGCGCGTAACTCGGCCCAATTCCCGCCCTGTGCTGGTTTTGGCAAGGCTTCCATACCGCGACGACGTATGAATCGCGGCCCTTCCGCGGAGGGGCGGACGCGATACCCGGCGGCCGTGATGTGCACCACCTGCCAAGTCTCATCACCGAGATCCAGCCACACGTCGTGAACGCCGTCACCAGCCACGCGGATGTACGGCGTATACTGGTTGCCGGCATGGATCGCCTCGCCCACCAACGCGCCGAGCGCGTCTTGCAGGGCCTGGCCGTTTGGCGTCCGACCATGCTTTCTGTGGAACATGGCCGCCAGCCAGTAGCGAAAGCCATGGGCGCTGATTGCCCAGGTTGCACGCTTGCCGTCGCCCAGGTCGGCCGAGGCGTAGGCTTCGCTATCGTCGGCACCGGGCGAGTGCCACAGTTCGCAGGATGCTTTGGCCATCGCCACCAGCAGGCTGGCCTGGCTCGGGCCTCTGCCTCTGGGGTCCTTGTCACCACGGCTGTCAGTATCCGCGGTAGGGGGAGTACCCCCAAACACCTCGTCAAATGCTTCGCTCATGCTGCCCCCGCAGTTCGACTTCGGGCCGCCAGTCGCCGACCCCATCCGGTGTTCATCGCCTTACACGCACTACAGATTCGGAGCGTCTCCAGGGCCGCCAGGCCGGCGCAGCTATCCCCCGAAGCAAGCAAGGAGTACGCGCGGTCCTGTCGGGCGCGCAGTGTCCCGTAGGGGTCGGGCTGCCTGAAGGGGCACAGCGGCGGAGCTTCGTTGACGACGGGACGCTGATGGAGCTGGCACCAGGGCAGATCGGTCGACCTCATGATCGCCCCCCCTCTCTGCCAGCCAGCTTGTTGGCGTTGCGCAATCGCAGACTGCCGCCGGCCAAGAATGCCGTGGTCCTGGAGTGGGGTTGCGTTCGGTCAGTCCTCAAGCTACAGTCGAGGTCCGCAGTATCCTGGCCCGCCGCCCCCCGGCTTGGGGGTGGCGGGCCTTGTTTTGCGCCCCTCATGCGCCACCTCCCGTACGCCGCACGCTCGGGCAACCGTTACCGATCCACGCTTCGAGTTCGTCGAGGCGCCACCGCCGTGCCCCACCAAGTTTCAGGCCCCAGGGGGCTCGGCCGGCATCGCAAAGCCTCAACCACGCCCGGTAGCTCAAGCCCACGAGCCGCGCCGCTTCGGGGCCTTTGACCAGCTTCGGCGCCAGGGCCGGCCGGGGTTCCGTTACTATCGCTGCTACATCCGGCATCGTTTCGCACTCCATCGAAAACCACCGCCACGGCCGCCGGAACACCCGGCCAGCCCGTGCCAGTCATAGACCGGAAACCGGATATCACGCGGCAGGAGGGCGGACGGACGCTAAATTGTCTAAGTGGCGGAATGGTGGGCAGTTATGGGCAGGCAATGTCTTTGAATGCGCAAAGCGGATTTCCGCTTTCTGTCCGGTTTGGGCTGGTGGGGCTCAGAGTTGAGAAGCGGGCACCACACTTCGGGCGGGTCGGTCATGGCGCGGGCGGTTCTTCTGGTTCCCAGTCGCTTTTCGCCACCGCCGCAGGTCGCGCGCCCACGTGTCGAAGTTCGGCAGATCGTTGCCGGCCTTTCGGTCCCCGTAGATTTTCGACAGCTTATCGTACACGTCCTTGTCGGTCGGCTTCGGGTTCGCTTCCTGCTCCTCAAGGTATCGGCAAGTTTCTTCGTACTGCTGCCCAGCCCTTGCGGCTTGCCGGGGCAGCTTCGGGGCCGGCGGGTCGGGTACGTTCGGCGCATCAGGCGCGGCCGCGGATCGTCCTACGCCGCAAGGCGGCCTAAAACGCTCGTCGAGAGCCCGCTCAACATCAGCAAGCCAGCCGTCGATGGTCTTCTGGTGGTACACATAGCAATACAGATCTCCGGAACCGTCGCCGTTGTCAGGGCAGATCCGCATCGGTGTCAGCCGTGAGGAGAGCACAGCATACGGAATTGCCGCTCCCCAAGTTTTGTGGCGAGGCAGTTCTTCGGCAAACTCGCTCCGCACTACTTGCGTGAGCCGGTCCCACGGGTCGATCTTAGGTGCGCCTTCGCAAACCCGATCGTGGATAGCAGCCAGGACCGCACACTTGTGCGCAATGGACACTGCACGACAAGGAAACACCTCGACAGGATCCTCCGGCTTCTCTGTGTTCCACTGCCCAACCATCTCACGGAACCAGCCCATCACCAACGAGTCTTGGACCAGTTCATCCACGCAGACCGCCAGCTTCTTCTGGTGGGCGCGGATCGCCGCACGCTCCTTGTCGGTTGGCCGTCTCAGATCGTTGTCGTCATCATGATCATCGTACTGATCTTCGACCGCAACTCCGTTGTTCATGGCGATGGCTTCCACTTCATGGGTTCCGTGTGAGGGCAAAGCACGCAATACCCGCCGATCAGCGGGCTTCCAGCACCAGCCTGAACCCAAGGACCTGATTGCCCCCGCCGGATCCACAACCCTCCCGATGGGCTACCCGGCAACTGGAGGTACTGTGGCCGTCGCGCGCAACCCGGTCCGTTCCGTTCTCTGCACTAGCCGGCCCGCGGGGGTTGCTGTAGGGGCTGGTGCTGTAGTAGTTGGTGTCGTACCAGTCATTGCACCACTCCCAGACGTTGCCCGCCATATCGTAGAGTCCGTAGTCGTTGGCGCCGCTGGTGGTTTGGTAGCTCGTTGCCGCACTGGGCCACCCGAAATCGGCCTTATGCCGGAGTTCACCATTAAAGAAGCCCACGGGCGTGGTGATATTGAGCGCCCCCCACAACGGATGGGGGCCCGAGGTGGCACTCGTGTCGTAGCTGTAGAGTGGCTGCCCACCTGACCAGAAGCTATCGTAGTTCGCCCGCGCGTGCTGGATCGTGGCGCTGTCCGACCAGGGGAACCGACGGCCACTCGCCCCGCCCCGTGCTGCCTTTTCCCACTCGGCCTCCGTCGGCAGGCGATAGCCGTTGGCGTCGAAGTCGCATTCCCACGTGGACACGTCGTAGCAAAGAGCCCGCCCCTCGATCGTGCTTCGCCAGTTGGCGTACGCCGCAGCACCGCACCAACCTACCATGGTCATGGGGTGGTGCTCATAACCCGCGACTACGCCGAATGTGCTACCATCCCAGATGATCCGGCTGTCGAGGGAACTGGTGGTCGTGTGACAGTAGGGGTAATTCAACCCGCCACTACCGGGCCTATGGACTACTCCATCGACGTGGATACTCAGCAGGTCACCCTGCCCCCAGGCCCAATTGAGCGCGTCCGCGTACTGCTGGTTCGTCACCTCGTACCGATCCATGTACAGCGCGCTCACATAGACCCGGTGGACCGGCAACTCTCGCCCGTCTCCAGGTCCGTCGTTGAACGCATCGCCCATCTGAAACTCGCCCGCGGGGACGAGGGCCATGCCTTCCGGCAGACACATCGTCGTGGTGTTCAGACGATTGCGAACCTGTACCAAGTCAAGGATGTTGACCACCCCATCGGCCTTGACGTCTGCCCGGATGCCGGCCGCCGTCACCGGCTGATTGAGTCGGTTGCGGATGTGAACCAGGTCGAGGATGTTGATCTCACCATCAGCCCTTGCGTCTCCCTCCAGGCAGCGGATGGTCACTGTTGCCTGTCCCTCCAGGCCGGGTATCCCCGACGCGGTGAGTGTCAGGCACGCGGCGTTGGGCACGTCGCTCAACTGCACCGTCACCTCGGGGCCGTTGACCACGAACGCATCCACGCTACCCGCTGAAGCCTGCACGTTCACCCCGCCGACAAACCAACTGAACGTCAGCACGATTTGCGTCGGTCCGTCCGAACGCGACTCGATACCCGCGTTGAAGTAGGTGTTGACCGGCAGGTCAATGTCGAACGTGCCCGCATCCCCGTGCGTTTTGCGTGAAACGGCCGAAAGTAGAACCACCGACGTGCCGCATTCATCAGGGAAGGCGGCCGTCGAGTTTGCACAGACCTGGTCCCACTCGGTAGTGCAGCAGTAGGGGTCCGCGGCGCAAACGGCCTCACAGCAGGTGGCGTTTTCGCAGAAGGGGCTGCCGTTGGCCGCGAGGCAGTCACCCGTCCCCGGCTCCCCACAGCCCGGCTCGCCGCTACATTCGTAGGGGAAGTCGTCGGTCAAGCTGACGCAGCCTTCGTCCCACTCGGTGTTGCAGCAGTACGGGTCCGCGGCGCAGACCGCTTCACAGCAGGCGCCGTTCTCGCAGAAGGGGGTACCGTTGGCGACGAGGCAGTCACCCGTCCCCGGCGACCCGCAAGCAGAGACGACGTCCTGGGGGGCCGGCAACGTCTCGGCCCACGCGGGGCAGATCGCGAGCCATGTGATCACCAGACCGGCCGTTGCCCATGGCGGGCGGGCGTTTTTCGACATGGCAGCCTCCTCTCGCTGAGATGCCTACTCGGCAATGACGGGAGCCGACGCGTTGCAGGCTTCGGCAGGTCAATTCCCACCTCGCGCATTCTACCCGAGTGCAACGACAGGACCAAAGATGACTGGGGAACCCATATCATCGCCAGCCGGCGCCAGCGGCACCTGGGATGCCTGGGCATATTCCCGCCTGTGGCGCCCGCACCGGCCTCACCCGGCCCCCGCCACGACCTGGCGGACGAGATGCCACATGGAGTGAGTGTACTCCATGTATTCAGTGTACTCCATGTATTATGCATCATCTGCGGCGTCGCGGTCGGCGGGGGTATGCCGTCCGCGTAAACCGCGGGACTTGGTTGCCAATCGGGGCCGCATAAGGCCGTTTAATGTGCCCAATTATGGGTAATAGTGCCCGCATCCTGGACCCTTAAGGCCCAATTGTGTGGTTTTGGGGCGTCGCCAATCGGCGGCCATTACCGACACACTGTAACCAGCCGGTGGCGTACGGGAGCCAGCCGCCGCGCGTCGGCCGCCGACCGGGGGAACCGCCGGCCATCGCGGCTGGGGCGGCCACGGCGTCGGCTTCGGGTTCGGGCGGACGCTCCCCGGCATCGGACGGACGGACAGGCAGAGGTTGCCGGCGCTTTGCAGGAAGTGGCACGATCTGTCACAACGCCCGGGTCGGGTTGTGCGGGCGCCTTCGTGCACCCGGGGGATTCGGTGACCTTCGGCCACCATCGCTCGAATTGGCAAGAGGTGAGGGCCGCCGGCGGGCTGGACGGTCGCCGGGTGGTGCCCCATAATGCCGCGGTACCAGTTCCAGTGAGCCCACGGCCGGGAGGCGTGTGGGGGATGTCCTGACGGCGGCGGTGATGCTCCGGGCGACGGCGGGCGGCGCCGTTGGCAGTCGGGGCGGGGGCGTGCCGGGACCGGTCAGAGGGAAGAGCAAGGTCGCCCGCGCAATGCGGGCCGCAGGCAGCAACGGGACAGGAGATCGAAGGAACCAGCAGCCCGGTAACGGCCAGCGAGTCCGCGGGGACGGAGTTTGGCTACCGCGCGGGTCGGCGATCAGACGCGCGGTGGAAGTGCGCCGCGGGTTGCGGGGCGCTGTCGGGCGTTGTTGGGCTCAGCTATCGCACGCGAGGAAGAAGAACCGACCAATGGCTATGGATAACGGGCAACTCAACTGGATTGCGGGATTCATCTGGGGTATCGCCGACGACGTGCTGCGGGATGTGTACGTGCGGGGCAAATACCGCGACGTGATCCTGCCCATGACCGTCATCCGCCGGCTGGACGCCGTACTCGAACCAACCAAGGAGGCCGTCCTCAAGCTGAACAAGCAGCTCGACGATGCTGGCGTGGCCAACAAGCACGCCGCCCTCTGCCAGGCCTCCGGCAACGCGTTCTACAACGTCTCGCCGTTCACGCTTCGCGACCTTCGCGCCCGGGCCAAACAACAGCAGCTCAAGGCGGACTTCGAGGCCTACCTCGACGGCTTCTCGCCCAACGTCCAGGAGATCCTCGACAAGTTCAAGTTCCGCAACCAGATTCCCACGCTCGTCGAGGCCGACATCCTCGGCAGCCTCATCGAGAAGTTCACTTCCAACGACATCAACCTCGGCCCCGCCCCCGTCTACAACCAGGAAGGCAAGGTCCGCCTGCCCGGCCTGGACAACCACGCCATGGGCACGATTTTCGAGGAGCTGATCCGGCGGTTCAACGAGGAGAACAACGAGGAGGCCGGCGAGCACTTCACCCCGCGCGACGTCGTGAGGCTCATGGCCAACCTGATCTTCTACCCCATCGCCGACGCCATCCGCGACGCCACTTACCGCGTCTACGACGGCGCGTGCGGCACCGGCGGCATGCTCACCGTCGCCGAGGAGACCCTCGACACCCTCGCCCGCGAGCACGGCAAGGAGGTCTCCATCCACCTGTTCGGCCAGGAAGTCCAGCCGGAAACCTACGCCATCAGCAAGGCCGACCTGCTGCTCAAAGGGGAAGGGCAGGCCGCCGAGAACATGAAATACGGCTCCACGCTCTCGTCCGACGCCTTCCCGTCGATGGAGTTCGACTTCATGCTCTCCAATCCGCCCTACGGCAAGAGCTGGAAGACCGACCTCGAACGCATGGGCGGCAAGAAGGATCACACCGATCCGCGCTTCACCGTCCAGCACCAGGGCGAAGAACTCCCGTTGATTACCCGCTCCAGCGACGGCCAACTCATGTTCCTGGTCAATAAGCTGGCCAAGATGAACCCCAACACGCCGCTGGGCAGCCGCATTGCCGAGGTCCACAACGGCTCGTCGCTGTTCACCGGCGACGCCGGCCAGGGCGAGTCCAACATCCGCCGCTGGATCATCGAGAACGACTGGCTCGAAGCCATCATCGCGCTGCCGCTGAACATGTTCTACAACACCGGCATCGCGACCTACATCTGGGTGCTGACCAACCGCAAGCCTGACCGCCGCAAGGGCAAGGTCCAGCTCATCGACGCCACCGGCATCTACACCCCGCTGCGCAAGAACCTCGGCAAGAAGAATTGCGAACTCTCGGCCGAGCAAATCAAGCAGATCACTGACTTGTTCCTGGCCTTCGAGGAAACCGAGCAGTCCAAGATCTTCCCCAACGCCGCCTTCGGGTACTGGAAGGTCGTTGTCGAGCGTCCGCTGCGTATCCCCAGCATCGCCCCCGACCGCGTCTACAAGCCCGCGGAGATCAAACAGCTCCGGGCCGAGCGCGGCACCAGCCCCGACGCCCCGCCGATCGTCCGCAGGAAGACCAGGACGGGCGTCGAGTACGAGCCGGACGCCGACCTGCGCGACACCGAGCAGGTGCCGCTGCTGGAAAATGGCGGCATCGAGGCCTTCTTCCAACGCGAGGTGCTGCCGCACGTGCCGGCCGCCTGGATCGACCACACCAAGACGCAGGTCGGCTACGAGATCAGCTTCACGCGGCACTTCTACAAGCCCACGCCGCTGCGCTCGCTGGAGGAGATCAAGGCCGACCTCGAAGCCCTCCAGGCCGAAGCCGAGGGGCTGCTCGACGAGATCGTCGCTCCGGCAGGGAGGGGGCAGGAATGAACACAACGTGCTCGCAGGGAA
>CAZEEJ010000215.1:0-8522 GCA_964511155.1 uncultured Planctomycetales bacterium
CAAGGGATGAATGTGACCCTGGTGACCACGGCCAAGAACGATCGGCAGTGCCGGCTTCTGCTGAAGTTGCTGGGCATGCCGTTGCGGACGGAAGCGGACAAGGATGATCAGTCCTAGGGGCCGCGACGGCCACGGTCGGGGTACCGGCCGGGCGGCACGGCGAAGATAGGATACTTTTATGGCGACGACTGCCTGGATCTACAAAGCCAACCAGCCACCCAAGTTCAAGAGCCGGGTGGTACGCCGGTGTCAGGTGTGCGGACGGTCTCATGCGGTGTACCGCAAGTTTCGTATGTGCCGGTTGTGCCTGCGGGAAAAAGCCAATCAGGGGCTGATCCCCGGGCTGAAGAAGGCGAGTTGGTAGAGAGCCTGGACTGAACGAGGATACAGAAGGATGTGGAGCGACCCGATCGCCGACATGCTGACCCGGATCCGGAATGCCACCCGCACCAAGGCGCGCGAGGTTTTTGTACCTGCGTCGAACGTGAAGGTGGGGATCGCCGAGGTGCTCAAGCAGGAAGGGTACATTCTGGGGTACGACCGGATCGCTGATCCCAAGCAGGGACTGGTTCGCATCCAACTGAAGTACGGCCCGCTGGGCGAGTCGGTGATCACGGAACTCAAGCGGGTCTCGAAGGCCGGTTGCCGCGATTACCGCGGTGCGGCCAAGCTGCCGCGGGTGCTGAATGGGCTGGGGATCGTGATCGTGTCGACCAGCCAGGGTGTGTTGAGCGACCGTCAGTGCCGGGAGCGTCACGTGGGCGGCGAAGTGCTCTGCACGGTGAACTAGGGCACGGATCGAGGACTGATTCAAGCGAGAGGAACGACCGGCGATGTCTCGTATCGGCAAAAAGACGATTCCGGTTCCGGCGGGCGTGAAGGTCTCGCTGACGGACCACACCGTGAAGACGTCCGGTCCCAAGGGCGAGTTGGCCTGGCGGTACCCGGACGAGGTGGCGGTCGAGTACGACTCGACGGCGCACGAGATCCGCGTGGCCCGGGCGAGCGATGCCCCGCAGGCGCGGGCGCTTCACGGACTGACCCGGGCGTTGATCGCCAACATGGTGGTCGGCGTGGTGCAGGGCTACCAGAAGAAGCTCGAGATCTACGGAACCGGGTACGGCTGCAAGCTGCAGGGCGAGAAGCTGCTGTTGAATTGCGGATACATGGGTCGTGGGATTGATGCCGCGGGCAAGCCGCGCGAGGCCCAGTTCTCGATCGTGATTCCGACCGGAATCAAGGTGACGGTCGAGGTGCCGCAGGCTCGTGGCGAGAACGAGCCGGCGAAGATGAGCATCGATGGTGCCGACAAGCAGAAGGTGGGTCAGTTTGCCGCCGAGATTCGGGCGATTCGGCCGCCCGAGCCTTACAAGGGCAAGGGCATCCGCTATGCGGGTGAGCACGTCCGGCGGAAGCAGGGCAAGGCGTTCGCCAGCGGCGGTGGTTGATTCGGCGGGCAGGACTGATTCGAGTATTGCGATGAACAGAGTGAAGCAGAAAGCCAAGCGTCGGGTGCGGCGCAAGATGCGGGTTCGCAAGCGGATCTTCGGGACCACCGAACGGCCGCGGCTGACCGTGTTCCGCAGCCTCCAGCACGTGTACGCCCAGGTGGTTGACGATACGACGGGCTGTACGCTGGTGGAAGCCAGTACGGTGAGCAAGGAACTGCGGGGCAGCGTGGGCTACGGCGGGAACATGGCCGCGGCCAAGCAGGTGGGCAAGCTGCTGGCGGAGCGGGCGACGGCCCGGGGGATCCAGCAGGTGGTGTTCGATCGGAATGGCTATCGCTTTCACGGCCGGGTCAAGGCCCTGGTGGATACGGTTCGCGAGGCGGGTCTGAAGATATGACGGCCGGCGTGATCGGGTGGACCGGAAAGTCGGCGAAATCTGAGTCGAGGCACTGATGGCTGACGAGACGACGGAATCGCAGAATCAAGATGAAGCGGCTGGCATCGGCGGTCCCGAGGCGGGCGACCAGCCGCCGGTCGAGGCGGGCAGCGCTGCCGAGGGTCCAACGCAGGGCCGCGCGCCCGGTGATCGCCGGTCGCCGGGAGGCGGACGCCCGGGGCAGGGCGGCCGAGGCCGAGGTGGTGGGCCTCGCGGAAAACGCGACGCCGCCTCCTCTGGACTGGATAGTGGACTCGACGAAGTCGTGGTCCGCGTCTACCGCTGTGCCACCGTGGTCAAGGGCGGTCGCCGGTTCAGCTTCGGTGCGCTCGTAGTGGTTGGCGATCGGCAGTCGCGCGTCGGAATCGGGTACGGCAAGGCCAATGAGGTGCCCAGCGCGGTGGACAAGGGCCGCAAGGCCGCACAACGCAACATGATCACCGTGAAGCTGCAAGGTACCACCATCCCGCACCAGGTGACCGCCAAGTACGGCGCGAGCAAGGTTCTGCTCGTTCCGGCGGGCAAGGGGACCGGCGTCATCGCCGGCGCCAGCGTGCGTGCGGTCATGGAGTTGGCCGGTATCAAGGACGTTCTCACCAAGGCCCACGGCTCGACCGGTCCGAAGAACTTGGTCAAGGCGGCGTTTGCCGGCCTGGCCATGCTCCGGCAGAAGGACGAGGTGGCCAGCCTGCGTCAGGTTTCACTGGCGTAGGACCGGGCTTGGGGATCGGGGCCGGTGACGAACTGGCGGGAGTACTTGGGCGATGATGATCTCGGACATTCTGTCGAAAGCGGGGCGGAAGAAGCCCCGAAAGCGCGTGGGGCGTGGCATCGGCTCGGGGCTCGGCAAGACGGCCGGCCGCGGGCACAAGGGCATGGGGCAGCACTCGACGGAAGCAGCGGCGGCCATGGCCGAAGGCGGCCAGATGCCCCTCTTCCGCCGTCTGCCCAAGCGCGGTTTCAGCAATGCCCAGTTCCGTACCGAATACCAGGTCGTCAACGTGGCCCGGCTGCAGGAACGGTTTGACGAGGGAACGCATGTGACCGCCAAGCTGCTCGAGGAACGCGGGCTCATCCATGACGCCGGCAAGCCCGTCAAGGTGCTCGGGACCGGCGAGCTCACGAAGAAACTCACCGTCGAGGTGACGGGCTTTAGTGCCTCCGCCACCCGGAAGATTGCGGAAGCAGGCGGGCAGGCCAAGGTTGCGGATGCCTGACCTGAGGTGACGAGTCGGCCAGGGATGTCAGCATGTTCAGTACGATTGCGAACATCTTCAGAATCTCGGAACTGCGGCGGAAGATCCTCTTCACGCTCGGCCTGCTGGTGATCTATCGGCTGGGGTTCTACGTGCCCTTGCCGGGGATCGATCAGACCATGATGGCTGAGGCGGTCAAGAAGCAGAGCGCCGACCAGGGCGGGTTTGGGCAATTGGCGACGGCCTTCGCCCTGTTCACCGGCGGGGATCTGATGCAGAGCACGATCTTCGGCCTGGGGATCATGCCCTACATCTCCGCATCGATCATCTTTCAGCTCCTGACCACCGTCGTGCCGGCCCTGGAGAAACTGAAGCGTGAAGGCGACACCGGCCGGCGCAAGATCCAGGAATACACCCGTTACGCCACGGTCGGGCTGTGTCTGATCCAGGCGGTTTTCTGGATCAACTACATGCTCAACCAGGGGTACGTCTATCCCGACTATGCGGGCAAATGGCCGTTCTGGCTGATGGGCGTCTTCGGGCTGACCACGGGCACGATCTTCCTGATGTGGCTTGGCGAGCAAATCGACGAGTACGGCATCGGCAACGGCATCAGTCTCATCATTATGGCGGGCATCGTGGCCCGTATGCCTGACGCCGTGATCTACGTCATCAACAACGCGAACTTCCAGATGGGCGCGGTCGGCGGCGGCGGGGCTCTGGGGCCTCCGAAGATCCTGTTCATCATTGTGGCCTTCATCGGTGTGGTGGCCGCCACCATCCTGATTACCCAGGCCCAGCGGCGGATTCCCATCCAGCAGGCGAAGCACACCCGAGGCCGGCGCGTCATGGGCGGGCAGCGCCAGTATCTGCCCCTGCGGGTCAACCACGGCGGGGTGATGCCCATCATCTTCGCCAGCTCGCTGCTGATCTTCCCGGGGATCATCTTCGGCTACCTGGCCCAGGGGTTCCCGACGATCGGCATCTTCCGCTTCCTGCAACGCTCGTTCTATCACGACAGCTACATCTACATCCTGTGCTACGTGGGGATGGTCTACTTCTTCGCTTACTTCTGGACGGCGGTGCAGTTCCAGCCGAAGGAGATGGCCAACAACCTGCGGGACTACGGGAGCTTCATTCCCGGTCTGCGCCCGGGCAAGCGGACGGCGGACTACCTGGAGCGGGTCATGGGGCGGATCACCTACGTGGGGGCGGCGTTCCTGGCTCTGATCGCCATCATCCCCAACGTGCTGGCTACCAAACTGATGATTCCCTACAGCGTGTCGTCTTTCCTGGGAGGCACGGGATTGCTGATCGTGGTCAGCGTGGCCCTGGACGTGGTCCAGCGGATCGAGGCGAACCTCGTGATGCGCAACTACAAGGGGTTCCTGAGCAACGAGTGATGGGAGCGGGTTGGGCAGGGAAGGCGGTGCGGGATGAACGTGGTGTTGTTTGGGCCGCCGGGGGCCGGCAAGGGAACGCAGGCGGAACGGTTGGCCGCCAAGTACTCGTTCCTGCACCTGTCGAGCGGCGATGTGCTCCGGGCGGAGCGCAAGAGCGGCACGGAACTGGGCGCTCGGGTGGCCGGCTACATGGACTCCGGCGCCCTGGTCCCGGATGCGATCATCGTGGAGGTGATCCTGGCCCGAGTCCTGAAGGCGGACAGCCAGGCGGGTGTATTGTTGGACGGGTTCCCACGGACGCTTCCGCAGGCCCGGCAGTTGGATGAGGCCTTGGCGGGTGCGGGCAGCCGGGTGGATCTGGTCTTGTCGATCGTGGTGCCCGACGCGTTGATCGTCGAGCGGATCACCGGGCGTCGCATGTGCCCGTCGACCGGCAAGATCTACCACGTGAAGTACCTGCCGCCGAAGCGGGCGGGCGTGTGCGACGAGACCGGCGAGGAGCTGATCCAGCGGAAGGACGACACGGCGGAGGTGGTCGAGCAACGGCTGGCCGCCTATCACCAGCAGACCGAGCCGCTGGAGGCTTACTACCGCCAGCAGGGCGTTCTGGTGGAAGTGGATGGCGCACGGGATATTGGGGTGGTGGCCCAGGACATGGGCGCCATCCTTGAGCGTTACCTGGACCGGGTAGGGTCATGAGGGGTATCAGGCGACGAGCCGAGACCGCCAAGCTCAAGAGCCCTGCAGAAATGGAGCTGATGCGGCGCTCGGGTCGACTGGTGCATCAGGTGCTGACGCGGGTGCGCGAGCTGGCCTGCCCCGGCGTGACCACCGTGGATCTGAATGTCGAGGCGGAGCGGATCATCGCCGACGCGGGAGCGGAGGCCTTGTTCCGCGGCGTGGAGACGCGGCAGACGAAGTTCCCGTTCCCCACGGCGCTGTGCACGAGCGTCAACGAGCAGGTCGTGCATGGGATTCCGACGGACCGGCCGTTGGCGGACGGCGACGTGGTCAGCGTGGACTGCGGCGTCCGGCTGAACGGGTACTGTGGCGACAGTGCGACGACGATCGCGATTGGCTCGATCGGGCCCGATGTGGAGCGGCTTCTGGCGGTCACGGCGGAGACGCTGGAGATCGCCATTCGGGAAATCCGCCCGAAGCGGTGGTGGAGCCAGATCGCGGCGCAGATGCAGGCCCACGTGGAATCGGCCGGTTTTTCGGTCGTGCGGCAGTTTGTCGGGCACGGCATCGGTCGCGAGATGTGGGAAGAGCCGAAGATCCCGAATTACGTGGATCCCGGCGAGAAACGGATGGACTTCATGCTCCTGGCGGGCATGGTGCTGGCGGTGGAGCCCATGGTGAACATGGGGACGGCGGACGTGGAGTATGGTGATTCGAGCGGCTGGCCCGTGGTGACCCGCGACGGCCGGTATGCCGCTCATTTTGAGCACACGATCGCGGTCACGGAGCGCGGTGCGGACGTCCTGACGGACGGGCACTGAGCGGGCCTGGATGGTGGTGCGAGAAGGCGGGTGTGGTGTCATGAAAGTCAGAAGCAGTGTGCGTCGGATTTGCGAGAGCTGCAAAATTATCCGCCGCCGTGGTGTGATCCGGGTGATCTGCACGAACCCGCGGCACAAGCAGCGGCAGGGTTGAGATGGATGGGGCCGGCGGCCCGGTTCGCCGGTTAACAGGTTAAGGAGATACAGCGTGCCGCGCATTGCAGGCGTAGACATACCGGCGGACAAACGCATCGAGATCTCGTTGCGCTACATCTACGGGGTCGGTCCGCACCTCGCCCTCCAGGTACTCAAGGAGGCGGGGATCGAGCCCGGCGTGAAGGCCAAGAACCTCACGGAAGACGAGGTGGCTCGCATCGCCGGGGTGCTCGATCGCACTTACGTCGTGGAAGGCCAACTGCGGCGCCAGGTGGCGCAGAATATCGCCCGGTTGCGGGACATCGGTTGCTACCGCGGGATGCGGCATCGGCGGGGCCTTCCCGTCCGCGGGCAGCGGACCCGCTCCAACGCCCGCACCCGCAAGGGCCCCAAGAAGACCGTGGCTGGCAAGAAAGGTGTGAAGGAGATGCATCGTGGCTAAAGGTGGCAAGAAAAAGGCCCGCCGCAGCGTGACCCGCGGGATCGCGCATATCAAGGCGACCTTCAACAATACCATGATCACGATCACGGACACCGCCGGTGAGACGCTGGCATGGGCGTCCGCCGGGACGGTCGGGTTCAAAGGAACACGCAAGAGCACGCCTTTCGCCGCCACGCGGGCGGCGGAGGCCGCGGCCCATGCCGCCAAGAAGTTCGGGCTCACGGAACTCGAGGTCTGCGTCAAAGGCCCCGGGTCCGGCCGGGAGTCCGCGGTTACCGCTCTCCAGGCGGCCGGCCTGCGGATCCAGTCGATCGAGGATGTGACGCCCCTGCCGCACAACGGATGTCGGCCGGCTAAGAAACGTCGTGTCTGATTGAGCCCCGCTCCGCTCTGACCCAATTTGGAGGTATCCCCAATGCGAACAAGGTGGCGTGGCCTTGAATTGCCGACCCAGGTGGTTCGTGATGAGTCCATCAGTACGGACACGTATGCGCGTTTGCTGATCGAGCCCTTCGAACGCGGCTTCGGAACGACCGTCGGCAACAGCCTGCGGCGCATCTTGCTGTCTAGCCTCGAAGGGGCCGCGGTTACAAAAATCCGGATCGCCGGTGCCAGTCACGAGTTCATGAGTCTGTCCGGGGTGATGGAAGACGTCACGGACATCATCCTGAACATCAAAAGCCTCATCATCCGGATGGAGGATGAAGGCGAGAAAACCATGCGCCTGGTCCGGCGCGGTCCGGGCGAAGTCTTCGCCCGCGACATCCAGCCGGACCCGGCCATCACCATCGTGAATCAGGGACAGTTGATCGCCACCTTGACCGAGGACGTCGAGCTGACGATCGACTTCTGGGTGCGCAGCGGCCGGGGCTACTGCGCCGCCGATGAAAACCAGAACCCCGCTGACGAACTCGGGATCATTGCCGTCGATTCCGTTTTTTCGCCCGTGACCCGCGTCCGTTACAAGACCGAAGAGACGCGCGTGGGGCAGCGGACGAACTACGACCGGCTGATCCTCGAGATCTGGACGAAGGGCACGCTGCGGCCTGAGGATGCGATGGTCGAGGCGGCCAAGATCCTTCGCAAGCACCTGAATCCGTTTGTGCAGTATCAGGAGCTCGGCGAGGAGACCGTCAGCGAGGAGCTCAGCAAGGCCGAGGCCGCAGCCGAGATTACCGTGGACAAGGAGTTGCAGGACCGCCTGTCCCTGCCCATAGCCCAGCTCGATCTGTCGGTGCGGGCGAGCAACTGCCTCGAATCGGCCAAGGTGAACACGGTGGGCGACCTGGCCCGCATGAGTGAGACGGACCTGCTCAAGGTGCGCAGCTTCGGTCGGACCTCGCTGCGCGAAGTCAAGCGCAAGCTGGCGGACCTCGGGCTGAGCCTGGGAATGAACGTGGGGGATACGGCATCCGGCCCGGGGGCGGCGACGACGGCATCCGTGCCGACAGGGGAGTCGGATAAGCCTGGTGATCTGGCCGATGGCGGCAACCCCGTCGCTGCCGGCGCAAGCATGCCATAGGTGAGCCTGGAGCGTAAGTATGAGGCACTTGATCGCAAGACGAAAGCTGAACCGGACGAGCGAACACCGCGAAGCGCTCCGGCGTAACATGGCCCAGAGCCTCTTCGAGCATGGGCAGATCCGCACGACCTTGCCCAAGGCCAAGGATCTCCGCCCGTTCGTCGAGCGGCTGATTACCCTGGCCCGGCGGGCACGCGGGCGGGACGCACAGGCGTTGGCCGCCCGGCAGCGGCTGACCGCGCTGCTGGGTGATCGGGCCATCATTTCCGCGGAGAACCAGGAAGAATACGATCAGATGTCCGACGCCGCCCGGCAACGGGTGTTGCGTTCGCGCAGCGGTCGGCGGCATCGCCTGGGGCAGCCCCGCGGAGGGGTGAAGTTCACGGCCCTGTCCGTGATCCATCATCTGATCAC
>CAZEEJ010000216.1:0-8464 GCA_964511155.1 uncultured Planctomycetales bacterium
CTCCTCCCCCCCCGCCCTCCTCGCCGTCACCCGCCCCGGCCCACCCCACGCCCTCCAGCCCCGACGCCCCCCCCGGCCCGAAGTATTCCTTGAACCACAGATGGACCCAGATAAACACTGATAAGAGAAGGAGGTAGAGGGTGTGCGAGATGCCTTCTCAGAGCCGCGACCGTAAGGAAGCGGTCGCTCGCTGCCCGAGAAGAACCGCTCCCTTACGGTCGCGGCTCTGATGCGCCACGCATCGCATCCTGATCCCGAGGCGCGCCGTGTTCGGCGCCGATCTCTTGTCTCATCCGTGTTCATCCGTGTTCATCCGTGGTTTGATTTCGATCGTGAAGAATCCGGGTGAAACGCAAAGACGCCAAGACGCGAAGAAGAGCTCAGGTATGACGCCCCTCCTCTTTGCGACTTGGCGCCTTTGCGTTACCCAGTCTTCGTGCAACGGCCGTGAACGGCTACGCGGCGGCTTCGTAGGCGATGGCCCCGGCGTTGTAGGCTCCGTGGATCACGATCGCCGGCAGCAGCGTGCGTATACTGCTGGCCATGCGCGGCGGGCGACGCTCATGGACCGCCTGTTGCCAGACCTCGATCAGCCCGCGCGACGCCACCGCCGTACAACCCACGTGCAGCAGCACGCAGACTGTCCACCGCCAGGCGATCAGCGCCGCGCTCGGGTTGGGAATCAGCAGGTGCAGGTACATGAAGTTCTCGATGGCCGCGAAAACCGCCGCGGCACCGAGCGTCGCGAGCAGGAGCTGTTCTTTCCGCCGGAAGAGGTACGGCCGGGTCTCGACGATGATCGTGGCGGCGGTGACCTTCATCACCTCCTCGACGGCCGGACCGAGCATCGCGACGAGGATCAGCCGGCTGGCCCCGATCAGGCCGAACTGGTCGCCCTCCAGCAGCGTTCCGATCACCGCCAGCAACCCGCCGAACACCGCCGCCGCGCCGGCCATGACCCATCCCGCCCCCAGCGAGGTTTCGGCCAGGCGGCGCTCGATCCACGCCGCATAGCCCGCCGCCCCTGCCGGTGCCGGTCGATACCACTCGCGATGCCCACACTCCGGGCAGGGATGATGAACTTCCAGCCCGCGCAGGTTGTACCCACAGTGGCCGCAGCTCCAGTCCTGGTCGATGACCTCGACGGGGCGACCGGGGAGGATGTCCGGCTCGTCGTAGACGGACTGCCCGGCTTCGGCGGCGCTGAGGTCCGGTTCTTGCCCGTCGGCCTCGGATCGTCGCCGGCCCAGGGTGCGATCGGCTTTGGCTTCCGAGGGATCCGGTTGGGCGGGGCCGCCATGCAGGTGCGGCTCATTGAAGACCGACGGATCGTGCGACGGTGTGGGCATGGATGCCGGTCGTCCTCTGGAGACTCATCGCGACCCCTGCCGCCGCACGATCGCCGTTCCGAAAGCGAACAGCTCGACGCTGACCGAGCCTTTTTGGCCGGCACTGCTCGCGATGTTCGAGCTCTGCAGGCGCACGTTCCAGACCTCGGTCGCCCCCATCGCCCGGGCCGCGTCGAGCATCCGCAGGATGGCCTCACGCCGGGCCCGGTCCATCAGGGTCTCGAACGACTTGATCTCGCCGCCCACGATACCTCGCAGCATGGCGGCGAAGGTCTTGAAGTAGTCCGTGGCGATCACCGCGTCCCCGGAAACGAGCGCCGCCTCCGCCACCGACTCGGGATCGGTGACCGTCCGCAGGTTGACGACCTGGATGTCGTTCGCCGCCTGCTCGCGCTCGGCCAGGCTGCGGAGGTGGGCCGCCTCCCGCCAGTGCCCAACGGCATAGCCGCCCGCCAACAAGAGGAACGGGACCAGCACCCAGACAAATTCGAGTAGCACCATGGTCGTCAGTCCTGTTCGACCACCACGGCGGTACCGTAAGCGTACAGCTCGGCGGCGCCCTGGGTGACCGCGCTGGTGGTAAAGCGCACATTGACGACTGCGTTGGCCCCGAGCTGCGCCGCCTGAGCCAGCATCCGCTCGAGGGCCTGGCGCCGGGCCTCGGTCAGCAGCTCGGTGTAGCCCTTCAACTCACCGCCGACCAAGTTCTTGAGCCCGGCCATCAGGTCGCGACCCACGTGCTTGGCCCGGATGGTGTTTCCCTGCACCAGCCCCTTGACCTCCCGGACGGCATACCCCGGGATGCTTTCGGTATTCACCACGATCATGAGCATGGCCCTCGCGCTCGACATGGTCCCTTCCTCGGGACCGGCGGAATTGTCCAACCGCCCCCCCCTGCTGTCAATGGACCGCCAATCGGCCCCATCGCCTACGAAGCCGCCGCGTAGCAGTTCACTGTCGTTGCACGAAGACTTGGCAACGCAAAGGCGCCAATTCGCAAAGCGGAGGGGCGTCATGCCTGAGCTCTTCTTCGCGTCTTGGCGTCTTTGCGTTTCAGACCTTTTTCCCCGCAAACGGTCGCTCGTCTCCTGGATGCTATCCCTACCCAAGGTGCTCGAAGCGGATACGGCGTACGATCGTCAGAGCAGATCGATCCTCAGATTGCCCAGCGTGCGCTCCGCCCACAACCCAGGGAGTGTGGAACCGCCGATACACGCCGATAGACGCCGATGAAAGAACGGCTGAGCCGGCTTGTAGGTCACTTTCTATCTTCGTGCTCTTTGGGTCCTTCGTGGTTCAACTCGTCCGCACCACGAGGCACACGAGGAGGTTGCATTACTCGTTACCAGGCAGCGAGATACGGCGAAGCCCCAAGCGGCGGGTGGCACGGATCGGTACGCCGACTCGTGGGTGGGCCGGGACAGGCCAGCGGCCTGAGTACAGGCCCACGCCACCCAGCCGATGACTTACTTTTCATGTCCGTTGTCGGCGATTAGAATTACCTTGTAGATGTCGCCACGAGACCTTTCGGGTTCCACCATGCATCTGTTGCCGGGCTGGATACGAAGCGAACTGAGAGACCGGGAGATCGCGTCCATCGTGGCCGGGATCAAGGCGCGGTTCAAGCCCCTCCTGCGCAACGCGGCCACCCGAGCCGAACGGAAGCAACTCCGGCAGCGCATGGACGCGGAGATCGAGGCCGACACGAGAGCCCTTCGAGAAGCCGACAAGCTGGATTCGGAAACGGCGGTCTGAGGTGGGGCGCGACTCGTGTGCCACTTGGTGAGGGCGGTTCGGGCCATCTTGTGCGCCACCTGCGGCTATGACCTGCGTGCCAGCCCGGAACGCTGCCCAGAGTGCGGTACGCCGATCAAGGCCGCAACAGGAGGATATGCTTCCGGATAGGTGTAATACCTTCTCTATTCCTTGGCGCGGCAGACCCCGTCACTGCGAGCACTGAGAATACGGAGGAAGGCCCGGTTGCGTGCTTCTCCGTCCGCTCCGTGTCCCCGTGGTGCCCCCCTCGTGCGACTGGAGCGTGTACGCAGGAGGGCGATGGTCGAGCGCAACCTGTGCACGCGGCCGTGCGAAGCCGCAAGCGGCCCTCACCCGGGGACTTGCGTCCCCGGCTCGCTTGCGTCCCCGGCTCGCTTGCATCCCCGGGTCGTTTGCATCCCAGGCTCGCGTGCATGCCCGGCTCGTGTATCCCCCGACCCCCGGCAGGCTTGCGAGGCTTGAGCCGGGTGGGGACCGCCGGTAGGATGTTGACAGATATCAGCGTTAATCGGTTAACAAATACGTTTGTCGCGCTTGCCGTGAGGCGGCGGAGGCAGGAGGCATAGTCTGATGACAAGAGAAGTCCTGATCGGTGTTCTGATCGTTTTCGCCGGCACGGCGGGGAGCGGGGCGGCCCGGGCCGAGACGCAAAGCCCGCGGTCGCTGAACGACCTGACCGGGCCGTGGCAGCTCTTCGTCGATGACCACCTGGTCGCCGCGCGGCAGGAGGTGGTCCGCACCTACCACCCGTTCGAGAAGCACCCCGCCAACCCGGTGCTGGTCGCCGACCGGCCGTGGGAGGACCTGGTCTACGTCTACGGCACCGTGCTGCCCACAGAGGACGGCTCGGGCTACCGCATCTGGTACCAGAACCTGCCGATCCGCAAGCGGCCGCAGGAGGTCGGAAGCATCCTCTACGCCACGAGCCAGGACGGCATTCGCTGGGAGAAACCGGAGCTCGGCCTGCGGGCCCGCAGCCCGTCGAACCCTTCCAAGGCCAACAACATGTTCTTCCCCCGCGAGCAGGGCAACGGCATCGCCTCCATCCTGCACACCCCCTGGGAGGCGGACCCCGCCCGCCGCTACACCATCCTCAACTTCGACAAAGGCGGCTATTGGGGAGCCCATTCGCCGGACGGCATCCACCTGACGGATCTGCCGAACAACCCGATCTACACCAAGTATGGCGACGTGGCCCAGTTTCTCTGGGACTTCCATGCCGGCCAATTCGCCAGCTACGGCAAGACCATCCACTGGGTCAGCGGGATGCGGCGGCGGTGCGTCTCTCGGGCCGTGGCCGATCGCATCGACGACTGGTCCGATCCGGAACTGGTGCTGACCCCGGACACGTTCGACGACCGCTGGGCGACGGGCATCCAGCGCACGCACTTCTACGGCTTCTCCGTGTTCGCCTACGAGTCGATGTACATCGGGCTGCTGTGGGTCTTCCGGGCGACGGACAACGACGGGTACTTCATCGGCCCGGTGTTCAGCGAGATCGCCACCAGCCGCGACGGCGTCCGCTGGTTCCGCCAGGAGGGCGAGCGCACACCCATGCTCGCCCTGGGGCCGCCGGGCAGTTGGGACGACGGGCAGCTCTACACCGCAACGCAGCCGATCCTGGTGGGCGACCGGCTCCGGCTTTACTACGGAGCCGCGGATGCCGAGCACGGACGTGAGGGCGAGGCCACCTGTTCGATCGGGCTGGCCACGCTGCGCAAGGACGGCTTCGCCTCGCTGGACGCCGGCCGCACGCCGGGCGAGATCCTCACCCGCAAGCTGGTCGGTGCTGCCGGCCCGCTGCATCTCAACTACCAGTGCCGGCCCGGCGGCTCGATCAAGGTCGAGGTGCTGGATGAAGACGGCCGGCCGTTGCCGGGATACACGCGCGACGATTGCCCGCCGCTGGACGGCGACAACATCAGCGAGACGGTCACCTGGCGGAGCCATAAGGAACTGCCGGCGGGCCCGTCGCCCCTGCGGCTACGGTTCATCCTCCAGGATGCCTCGCTCTACTCGTTCAACGCCGGGCCGGCGATTGAAGCTCTGCCCGAGCCGGCCGGTCGCACGCTCGCCGTTTTGTGCACCCTGGAGAACGACGGCGGCCGCAACGTTTCCGACGTGCTCACCGCCGACGGCCGGCAGCGCATCGCGCTCCATGGCGATATTCGCGTCGACGACAAGCCGGAGAACGCAGCTTTCGGTTCGCGGTCGCTGCCCATCGGCTCGCAGTGGTCGCCCCTGAACACGCTCCAGCTCGAAGGCACCGCCGACCTCGGTACCCACTTCACCCTCGCGGTGATGGCCCGCAGCACGGACCACCGGCCCGCCCGGTTGTTCAGCTCGACCACGGACCAGGGCCCGGTGCGTACGACCGAGTTGGTCTTCGACTGCGACCCGGCGGGGAAGCTGCTGCCGGGCCTGCGACTGATCTGCAAGGGGCTGGAGGTGACCTCGAAACCGCTGACCTTCGCCGATGACCGCTACCACCATTTGGCGGTGGTCTACGAGGACGGCCGCATCACCTTCTACCTGGACGGCCAGCCGGTCGGTGACGGTCGGGTGCCGGCCGGCCCACCGGTGGTCATGAACCGCGACCTCTTCGTCGGCGAAGATGCCGACCACGGCCGCGAGGAGCAATTCCGCGGCCACCTGGACGACATCCTGGTGCTCGGCCGGGCCATGACCACCGACGAGATCGCGTCGCTGGCCCGCAACGGTGCCGAGGCCACGCTGCGGGAATCGAAATGAAAAGGGCGTAACTCGCCACCCGCGGGCGAAATGACCAATGGCGAAGCACCAATGACCAATCAAGTCCGAATGACGAATGACAAACATCCCCAACCGCAGCCGGAGTTCTGGTTTCGGGCTTTGGTCATTGATTGGTCATTGGGCCTTGGGCATTCGCCATTTTGTGAGCCGGGCAGATGGCGACATTGGGGCGAAATGGGGACTGGCTCCGCCCCAGCAATGCCTGATGAAGCAAGCATCCTTGGATGCGGGCAAGTTCAGGGCCTGGGGCAGATCGCCCCAGCGGTGCCTGTCCCCATTTCGCCCCGCGGGAGTCGAGTTACGCCCAAATGAGAAGGAGGTGCCGGATGTGTTCGAGAACGAGGCGATCCCGCCATGCGCGGCCGACGATCGGCTTGCTGCTGGCGGCGATGGCGATCCTCGGGGCTGATCTGCCCACCGAACCCTGCCCGCCCCTGCCACGGGAGGTCACCGCGGAGATCCACATCCATGCGGGGGCGACCATCAGGCCGGTCAGCCCCTGGTTCATCGGCACGAACCTGACCCACCGGCCGCCGGACATGACCCAGATCGGCGAAATCGCCACGCAAGAACGGATCCGCGGCCTGGGCATCAAAACAGTCCGGTTCCCCAACGGCTGCCTGGCGGACCTGTACGACTGGCAGAGCCCCACTGAGCGGCAGTTGGCCGTCGAGGGCTTCCTGGACTTCTGCGACACGGTCGGTGCCGAGGCGTACTACACGTTGAACCTGCAGGGCGGCACCGAGGGGCTGGAAGGCCCGCCTCCGCCGGATGCCCCTGTGGAGGAACGCATCCGGTACCGGCACACCGCCCCGAATCCCTGCGGGTACACGAACTACCACTTCGGCACGCTGGCCGAGGCGATCGCCCTGGTCCGCAAGCATACCATTGAACGGGCCCTGGCCGGCCGGCGCCCGATCACCCGCTACGAACTGGGCAACGAGAACTGGGGCCAGGCGAAAAGCGACTGGCCGCCGGAAGTCTACGGCCGGACCTGCGAGGTTTTCGCCAGGACGCTGCGGCAGCTCGTGGCCGACGCCCGGCGGAACCATCCCCAACTGGCCGACCTGGAGCTGTATATCGTCATGGTCGGCTTCCCCTCCTCCGGCAACAACCAGGACCCCTTCCAGGCGACCGACCGCGAGATCAACCTCGCCTGGACGGCCGAGGTGAACCGCCTCGCCGACCTGGGCCTTATCGACGCGGTGCAGGAACACTTCTACGCCGACGGTAACGCGGACGGCAGCACGCTCTACTGGGTGGTCCACAACTTGCACAACATCCTGGCCCTGCGCCACGGCCGGCCCAACGAGCGGCTCGGCGGCTACCGGGGCGAGGGCCTGGCCTACCGCGTCCCGGTCGAGATCACCGAGTGGAACGTCAAGTGCTGGGGCAAAGCCCCACAGGTGGACCTGCCGCTGGCCAACCCGGGCTTCGAGGACGGACTGTCGGGCTGGACGGTCGAAGCCCATCCACCCGGCAGCGGGTCGGCGACGACCACGGCGTCGGCCGCCCGGCGCGGGGCGGCGGGGCTCTTGCTCGAAACCGGCCCGCAGGCCGAGTGGGTCGAGGTGCGGCAGAAGTTCTCCGTGGCCGAGCGCATGCCCGCCCCGCTGTTCGGCTGCGGGGCATGGGTCCGCGGCGACCATCCCCTGCAAACCCACGTGATGCTGCGGCAGGCCAACGCCGGCGAGGGCCAGGGCAAAGTCATCGTGGATCGGGTGGCCACCCAGCTTGCGACCTGGGAGCGGATGGTGGTCGCCGGCCCGCCCCTCGACGATACGACCGAGCTCGAGGTCGCCTTCCGCCTGGAAGGCCCCGGCCGGCGGGCCGCGATCGACGAGGGCGTGCTCATCCACTGGCCAACACTCGCCGGGGTCATGCCCCTGGCCGCCGACCGCTTCGAGCAGCAATTGTTCATCGTCGACGCCCTGCGCGAGCTGCTCAACTGGCCGACGCCGCGCACCCACTTCCACCACCTCTTCGGCAACTACCCCTGCGGCACGCTCCAGGCCGACGGGACGGAGAAGCCCCAGGCCCGCGCGTTCCAACTGCTCCACGAGCGGATCGGTGATCGTGTGGTGCGGACCGATGTCGAGGTGCCCACCTTCGCGTACAACACCTACGCCGACGAATGGGCCGGCGACTTCAAGGCCCTCGCCCCCGATATGACGAACATCCCGGCCCTGTCGGCGCTGACCACCCGACAAGGCGATGATCTGTATCTGCTGTTGATCAACCGGACGAACGATCGGGCGATCAAAACCCGCATCAACCTGGTGGACGGCCTCACCACCGCGGACGTCGAGGTCCGCACGCTCAGCGGCACCGACCTGGAACTCCCCACCTCGACGCTCCGTACGGCCGCCGTGCCCCCGGGACACCTGGCAGCGCACACCTTCGAACCGCTGACCGCCCAGGTGCTGCGGATCGTCCTGCAGCCGCCGGCGAAACCGCGCCCCGACGAGCCTCGGTAACGTGTTTACCCCAGCGTTGCATTGCGCAACGCGCGAAAAGTGAGAAGTGAGAAGTCAGAAGTGAGAAACTGTGTCTCCCGTGGATGCCGG
>CAZEEJ010000217.1:0-8406 GCA_964511155.1 uncultured Planctomycetales bacterium
AGAAACCCGTGCGACCAGTCCCCCTGGTTCCGCCAGATGTAGATCAGCCGGTAGAGCACCGGCCAGTACAGAAACGCCAGCATCCCCGCCAGAACGCCCGCCTGAACGAGCATGGCGCGCGTCCACCACGCCGCCGGACGCGGCCGACCCAGCCGCGGAACGGGAACACCTTGTACCGGCACCTCAGCCATCCCAGGTTCCTACGCCTACGCACGCCTCGCGGGTCACGGCAACAAACCTCGGAACAAGGCCTCGCTCCGGCGACGGTCCCGCGGATTCTGCTGCGAAAGCACCGAATCGATGTCCGCGAAGTTCCGGTCGTACACGAACCCGAAACCGTATGACAGCCGGAATGAGTTGCGAATCATCGCCAGCAGCGGTGCCACCGCGTGAGTCCCAACCGTGATCACGTCTTCCTTCTTCACGAACAGGTCGGGATCCTGCCCCGCCACGATCCGCGACAGATCCCACTGCGTGATCTCCTCGCGGTCCCCGTCGATCCGCCGGCGAATCTCGCAACGCGTCGGCCAGGCCAACTGGTCCAGCCCACCCGCCGCCGCGATCGCCTGCGTCAGCGTGATCTCCTGGCCCGTCAGCGAGTACACCCCGGGACGCATCACGTGCCCCATCATGTAAAACACCCCCACCTCGCCCGCGTCCAGTTGCACCCAGTCCTGGTGCCGAACCACGATGTTGAAATTCGGGTCCCCGTTCCGCAGCTTCTCCGCCGGAATACGAATCACCCGCTGCTGCCCGTCCGCCGCAATATCCTCCCAGTCTACCGTCTCCATCGGCCGTGGCACCGGAACCGCCCTGGCCTCAGCCTGCGGTATGGGCGTCGTCGCCGGTACCGATTGCGTCGCCGACGGAGGGGCCTCCACGAAATCCTCGTTCACGTAAATGTAGGTCGGAATCGTCGGCGGTGGCGATACCGGGGTCGTCGACGACTCTCCCGGAGCCGCCGTCGGCGACAGAGCATCCTGCAGATCCCGCTCGACCTCATCCGCCGGTACTGCCAGATCCGTCGTACCTGGCGCACGGGACCCCGGCTCCGGGGCCTCAGTCGGCCCCTGGGCCGGCTGACCCGAACCCGCCGACTGGCTCAGATCGTTCATCCACGGGGTAACCGGCGGCGCCGGCTCGCCCAGCGGCTCCCGCGGGGACGGCAGCGCCGGCAACGAAACATCGCTCAGCCGCGTCTCCCGCGGTTCGTTCCGGAAAACGTAAATCGTTTTGACCAGGTCACTTAGCCCCCCCGCCTGGTTGATCGCCTCCCGCAGTCGGAAGTCCGGACGCGAAACCGCGTAGGGCCCCGGTGCCCCGATACTCCCCGAGACATTGTAAACCCGCTGCTGCCGAGCCGCCGCCACCACAATGATCGTCGGGGTGACATCCGGTGGATAAATACCCGCCTGCCGCGCTCGCTGAAGCAGCTCCGCCTGAAGCTGCCGCGTCGTCATCCCCTCCACCTGCAGCCAACCCAACTGCGGCATGTCGATGTAACCCAGCTCGTCCACCATCGGCGTCAGCTCGCTCTCCGCGCCGATGGCGATAAAATCCAACAGTCGGATCGAAAGCACGTCGCCCGGCCCGATCCGGTACTCCTCCACGACCGCGACGATGTCATCCGGCGTCGGATCCGCCGCGCCGGGAATCCCTAACGGCCGATCTCGGAAACTGATGCTCCGCTGGATCTCGTTGACGCGGTTCTCCCGGAAATTGCCCAACTCTTGCGGCGACAGGAAGGCGTTCCACCAAGGCGAAACGCAACCCGTGGCCGACAGGCACACCAGGAGCGACAGCCATCTCCTCAGAATCCGCAGGCAGTACGCGCGGTTCGCAGTAGGCATGGGTACTCGCTCGCCTGAAGCTAAAACGTAACTCACTCTTGTTCCACTGTAACCGAACCGATCGTCAGCGGACCGGTCCCGCTCACCACGAATTCGCCGGGCCACCTCCCGTGCCGCGGACCGGTTGAGACCGCCGCGCAGCACCCCGGTTCCAGGAAGCCATCCACGTCACGACCGCAGAAGCGACGTCCATGACCGCCTAGTTATCGGCATACAGCGAGAACGTAGTTGAGACCGCCCCATTCTGGAAATGGGGAAATATCGACCCCACTTGTTGTTCTAACTCAGCCGAAGAGCACAACTTGGCGCACTCCGCGGTCCGCGCTCCCCGCCTCCTCCACGCGGAAGCGGGCATCACGTCTTCTTATGCGAACCCCCACCTGCCGTCAATCGCGTGGCGCCGGCCACGCACCGCACCGGCCATGCCACGCCTTAGTGAACCTTCGCTTCAGGCGAAAGTTAGATCAAGCTCATCCAGTGTAGCCACCCGGCAGGCAGCCGACCCTCCCGCAGGCGGCTCGACCCGGGCATACAGGCCCTCGGCACGGCAGACCTGCACCGTCTGCCAGCCCAATCGCCGCGGTGCCAGGAAGTCCTTGCCGGCGTTGTCTCCAATGTAGACACATGTGGCGCCGTTGCAACCCCAAAACGCCTGCATCGTCTCGAAAGCTCGGGGATGCGGTTTCCAGAAGGCCGGCCCCCATTCGTCGGTCAGGATGATCTGCTCGAGCTTCGCCTCCAAACCGAGGGCCGCCACCTTGCGCCGTTGCACTGCCAAAGGCCCATCGCTGATCAGGCCGAGCGAGACGCGCCCACGCCAGCGGGCAAGGGCGGCCTCGGCATCGCGGTAGAGGGCGATGGCCGGGCGGTGCATACGGTAACAGTCGATCATGGCCGGCACCCACGCCGCCGCGTCCGGGCAACCCAGCTCGCTGAGTAATACGTCGAAAACGCGCGGACGGAAATCCGTCTCAAAAAGTTCTCTCATGCGGGCGGCTGGATCGAAGGGGCAGGGCCATCGGGCACGCAACCATTGGGCGACGGCCTCGAAGCCGCTGAAGGCGAACGACCGCTCCGCGTACAGCGTATCGTCGAGATCGAACACGACAGCCCGGAGGCCCTGAAGCTGAATCGTGGGCATGGCAGGTTACCGGTCGGGTCGCTTGCGGGCGCGGCCGCCCCCCGGGATGAAGAAGGACTGATGGTACCGCAGCATGAGCAGTCCTTCCTCGAACTGGTCAAGGCGGATGCGGGGCTGGCGGCCGAGCCATTCGGCAAGCAACCACCTGGGGAAGTCGGCGCCGGCCTGGATGGCCAGGGGAGCACCACCGCCAAACCGCGGGTTGACCTCGATCACGCGGATTCGGCCCTCGGGCGTCAGGATGAGCTGGATGGTAATGAGGCCCACGCACTCAGCGAGGGCCTGGGCGACGCGCACTCCGGTCTGGATGATCCCGTCATGCTTCACCGTGCAGGCCTTGGTGACCTCACCGCCGCGAACCTCGACCCGCTGGCGCGGGACCACACATCGCGGCCGGCCGTCGAATCCCGTGTAGACGTCGAGGGTATGCTCGACCCCCGCGACGAAGTCCTGGATGATGGCCTCAGGCACATGGGGGGCAAACGCCCGGAGGGCCTTCTCGTCCTGCACCACGAAGCTGCCGCGACTGGCGCTGCCGAACTGGGGCTTGAGGAAGTACGGAAAACGGTGGTTGCGGCGGCGAATCAGGGCTGCCAGGCTCCAGGTCTGGGGCGTGTCGATGCCGTGCTCGGTCAGGAACTCGAACATGCGCAGTTTGTCGCGGCAGGTGCGGACCACCCCCGGCGCGGAGATGAGCGCCCCGCATCGCAACCGGGCAAAGCGCTGCCGGGCCAAGGAAAGCTTGACCAGGTCGCTGTCGATCAGCGGAATGAGGAGGTCAATCCCCTCCCGTTGCACGATCTTGAGTAAGGCGCCGATGTAGCCGGGCGAGCTGGAACGGGGGACCTGGTGGGCGGCATCGGCCAAACAGGCGGCGGCGATGTGAGGCTCAACATCGGCCGTATGCACCGCGAGGCGGACGTTCAGCGCGCGGGCGGCGCGGATGAACGCCTGGAGGAGCTCGATCCGCCGACCGGCGCTGGTGAAGAGGATGCGCACCTGGCGCCGGTTGGCACCCGCACCCTGAAGCCATTGCATGCTGCGATCCATACGGTGTTCCCAGAGCCCACGGGGTGCAACCCGTGGGCTTTACGGGTTCTCAGCACGGGATATTACCGGCGCAGGCGGTGAAGGACAACAGGGAGCGGCGCGTATAATGCAACGAACGCGAGTGGCCATGCCACTCGCGTTCGTCAGCTTCGATCCTGGTGGACAGGCTTCCACATCCCCCAGGAATCGACTGTTCGCCCCCGTGACCGGGGATCCATGGACGACTGATGGGTGGTGGCGGTTACCGCCGACCGACCCTCCTCCTCAGCGTGGGCCGAATCCCATCAGCATGAGCGCTCTCGCGGCGACCTCCCAGTACATGCCATCTGCGGCACCAGTGCCTGTCCGGGCCAGACGCATCTTCGATCGCCACGAGAGATCAGGAACCCGTCTGCTCTTCGAGCATCTTACGGAGATATCCGTTCTCCCGGCGCGTGGCCTCCAGATCGAACAAAAGATACTTGATCGACAATCGCAGGAAGTCAATGCTATCGTGCAGATTACTGACGGTTTTTTTGAGTTCCTGGTGCCGCTGCTTGGTCTCGTCGGCCAGGACCGCGAGCTTATCCCGCTCGGGGCGGGGCAGATCCTTGATTTCTTTGACCAATTCGCCCAGCTTTTTCTGAAAGGTCCCTTCATCCATGGTTCATTTCCCCCTGCCTTGCCAGGTGGCTCGGTTCGCCGCCGCTCGGCGGACGAATCCAGTACCACCCTCCTGTGATGGTGTCCTTCCGTAGCGGCCGCCACGGCCACGTGCCACTGCTCGGTGAGCAGTGCACCGGAAGTACGGGGCCATCCCCGCGTCCCCGGCCGCCACGGAGGGCGGCCGCTACGGGGCGGCCGGTGCGGGGCGGCCGGTGCCGACCTGCTCTCGCGACCGCTTGACCTGCACTGCAACGCCGATGCCAAGGCAGACTTCGCCCCGAAGCGGCTCCGCGCAAATCACAAGTCTTTACCAACAAATGGGTTGTGATCCTTATGCGAGGTTACGACAGAGGGGTGCCGCGGGCCGTCTGTGCGGGCACGTTGCCCTGGAACAACAGGCAGCGAGGCCGGCGAGCGGCATGAAGCGATAACACCTTGTGGGATATGCAGTTGCCGGTGTCACCGGTCCGCAACGCAAGGAGGGATCAGGGATCGGGGGTCGGGGGTCGGGGGAACAGGAGTTGGGTGGGCTTGCCGCGGAGGTGTCTTGCTCGTGGGTGCGGGGGTTCCTATCGTGTTCAGGCAGCGAGGCGGCGACGGATCAGGCGAGCCATGCACGCTGTCGCACTGCTCCAAGAGCAGTGGCACACGGGAGCGATGCACGGGGTCGTGCGAAGCCGCAAGCGGCAGGGACGGACAAAGCCGCAAGCGGCGGGGAGTGAGCGACGCGTGATGCAGCGAACAGCGGGGCAGGTAGCGAATACCGCGGGACAGGCAGCGAATACCGCTTTGTGCGTTGAAGGGATCTGCAAATCCTTCGGCAACGTGCGGGTGCTGACGGATATCGGTTTTACGGTATCGAGCGGCGAATTCGTGACGCTGCTGGGGCCGTCGGGCTGCGGCAAAACGACACTCCTGCGCATTCTCGCGGGACTGGAGCTGGCGGACCAGGGACGGGTGGTACTCGGCGGCCGGGAGATCACGGGGACGCCGGCCAACCGTCGGCCGGTGAACACGGTCTTCCAGAACTACGCGCTTTTCCCACACTTGAGCGTACGCGAGAACATCGCCTTCGGGCTGCGATCGCGGCGGTTTGCGGAAGACGAGGTGCGGTCGCGGGTGGCCGGCGCGTTGCAGATGCTGCAGATGGAGTCGCTGGCGGACCGTTACCCGCACCAGTTGTCCGGCGGGCAGAAACAGCGGGTGGCCCTGGCGCGGGCGCTGGTGAACGAGCCGGAACTGCTGCTGCTGGACGAGCCGATGTCGGCCCTGGACGCGAAGCTGCGGGCGGAGGTGCAGATCGAACTCCGCCGGTTGCAGGGGCGGCTGGGCAAGACGTTCATTCTGGTCACGCACGATCAGGACGAGGCGATGACGGTATCCGACCGGGTCCTGGTGATGGCGGACGGCCGGATCGTGCAGAGCGGGACGCCGGCGGAGGTGTACGAGCGGCCGGTGAGCCGATTCGTAGCGGAGTTCCTGGGCTCGGCGAACCTGATCGCGGGGTCGCGGGTGAACGGGCAGGTGGAGACGGTGCATGGCCCGCTGTCGGTGGCCGGCCTGCCGGGCTGGTCGGAGGGCACGCTGGCGATCCGCCCGGAGCGTATCCGCGTCTGCACGGAGCCGCCGGCGACCAACGCGGTCAGCGGGCGAGTGCGTGAGGTGATCTACCGGGGGGACCACGTGGATCTCTTTGTGGAGCCGGGGCCGTTGCGGGTGCGGACGGCCCCGCGGGCGGACTTGCATACCGGCGCGACCGTCTGGCTGGCACTCGAGCCTGAGCATCTGGTACCTCTGAGTGACTGAGTCCCCCCGGCAACCTGGCGAGGGCTTGCCCCGGACGATGGAACACGGGACAGGCGGCGATGCGCGGCAGGCCGGCGGCGGGGGCTCACGCCTGCTGATCTGGTACGGCGAGCTGACGACGCAGCGGCGGCTGTCTTTGCGCGGGGTGGCGTTCCTGCTCATGCCGATGGCCTGGCTGACGGGCTTTCTGATCCTGCCGTCGGCGGCCCTGGTGGCGGTGGGGTTCGCCCAGCGCGGGGCCTACGGGGAGGTGCACTGGGCGTTCACGCTGGAGAACTTCCGCCGATTACTGGGGTTCGGGCTGTTCGACTGGTCGGCGGACTATCTGCTGATCCTGGCGCGCAGTATATGGGTGGCGGTGGTGACGACGGTGCTGGCCGTGGTGCTGTCGCACCCGCTGGCGTTCTTCATCGCCGCACGCCCGCCGCGTCGCCGTTACCTGTGGCTGGCTCTGGTCATCATCCCCTTCTGCACCAACATGGTCATCCGCACGTATGCGTGGATGCTGCTGTTCTCGCAGCACATGCCGCCGGCCCGGCTGGCGCACCTGCTGGGACTGGTTCCGGCGGAGACCTCGCTGTATCCGAGTGCGTTGGCGGTGTACGTGGGCATGGTGAGCAGCTTCCTGCCCTTCGCTACGCTGCCGCTGTACACGAGCATCGAGCGGCTGGACTGGTCGATCGTCGAGGCGGCGCAGGATCTGTATGCCTCGAAGCGGCGGATTTTTTTCCAGGCGATCCTGCCGCAGACGTTCCCCGGCCTGACGGTGGCAGTGATCCTGACGTTCATTCCGGCGATGGGGGTATTTGTGGTTCCGGACCTGCTGGGCGGGGCGAAGACGATGCTGGTGGGCAACCTGATCCAGCAGCAGTTCGGCCCGAGCCGCGACCTGCCGTTCGGAGCGGCGGTGAGCCTGGCCCTGATGGTGCTGACACTGGCGGGTCTGTTTCTGTTGCGTCGGCGAGGCGCCGGGGGGGAATCGGCATGAAGCGCGGCAGTCCGACGTGGGTGGCGGTGGCGGCGTACGGCGTGCTGCTGTTCCTCTATCTCCCGATGCTGGCGGTCGGGGTCTTCTCGGTGAACGCGGGCCGGCACGGCTTCGGGTGGAAAGGCTTTACGCTGGACTGGTACGCCCGCCTGCTGCAAAACGCGTACGTGCTGGAAGCGGCGCGGAATACGCTGATCCTGGCGGTGGTCTCGACCGCGGTGGCGACGGTGCTGGGGACGCTGCTGGCGATCGGGATGTCGCGGTTCCCGTGGCCGCGGCGATCACGCGGTGTTCTGGATTTCGCGGTCTACCTGCCGGTGGTCACTCCGGACATCATCTTCGCGGCGGCACTGGTGGTGGCGTTCGGGCTGTTGCGGACGTTGTCGGCGGTGTTCAATCCGGGGCTGGTGACGATGGTGATCGCACACGTGACGTTCCAGATCGCGTTTGTGGCCCTGGTGGTGCAGAGCCGGCTGGCGACGATCGGGCGGGCCCTCGAGGAGGCGGCCCGGGATCTCTATGCGGACACGCCGTACCTGCTGCGTCGGGTGGTGCTGCCGCTGCTGATGCCGGGGATTGTCGCCGGGGCGATGCTGGCCTTCACCCTGTCGCTGGACGATTTCGTGATCAGCTTCTTCACGGCCGGCCCGGACTCGACCACGCTGCCGATCTTCATCTTCGCCTCGGTGCGGCGGGGCGTGACCCCGGAGCTGCACGCCCTTTCCACACTCATCTTCCTGGCGACGGTGCTGCTGGTGCTGGGATTCGAGCGGTTGATGTCAATCTCGGGACGGCAGGGAGCTCAGCGGAAGTGAGAAGTGAGAGTGTGGATCACGCGTTTGGGCAATCGTTCCCCCAGGTCCGGAGGACCGTACGTGTTTAGCGTCCTGGGAAGGGGGACAGGCACTTTTTTGCCTCGAAGGCCT
>CAZEEJ010000218.1:0-8234 GCA_964511155.1 uncultured Planctomycetales bacterium
GCGGCTCTTCGAACCCATCGTGTCGGGCGAGCGGGTCATGCTGCAGGGCGGCAAGTCGCTGACTGCCGGTGACATCGACGTGCTCCAGCGGCGGTACCCGGGACTCAGCGTGCGCATCGGGGATCCCATCCTCGACGACGTGATCGAGTTTGAGGACGACGCACGGGAACGCGAAGCGGCCGGGTTTGTCCAGCAGCGCATATCGGAATCGATGTCCCAGGTACGGCAGCGCTTTGCGGACCGGGCCTCGCTGCAGGGTGTCCGGTTCGAGGCCGTTCATGCCGCCGTCGCCGAGATCATGGATTATCTCCGCGGCCATCCCAATACCGCCGTCCTGCTGGCCCGCAGCCTGGACCCGGCCAACTATCTGAGTACCCATGCTGGCAACGTGTTCTATCTGAGCATGCTCCTGGGCTCGGCCGTGCGGACATACGTCGCCGCCGAGCGTCAGCGCCAGACGATCGCTCGTGGTCTGATGCACGACTTCGCCCTGGATCTGACCCCGCTGGGGCTCGGGGCCATCTTCATCGACCTGGGCATGCTTCCCATTCAGCATGTGTTCACCAGCGACAAACCGCTGACCGAGTCGGATCGCCAGGCGGTTCTTGAGCACCCGAACGTCGGCGCGGACCTGCTGCCGGAGAACTTCTCCGCAGTTGCCCGGATGATCGTCCGCACGCACCACGAGAACTTCGCGGGCAGCGGCTACCCCAAGGGTATCGGGCCGGAGAAGCTGCACATTTTCAGCCGCATCGTCCGGATCGCCGACGCCTACGACGCCGCCACCTCGGAGCGCATCTATCGGCAGGCCAAATCGCCCGCCCGGGCGCTCTGGGAGATGTCGTGCGGCCCTTACCGGCGGTTCTATGATCCGGAACTGATGAAGGTGTTCGCCCGGCTGATTCAGCCGTTTCCGGTCGGCGCCAAGCTGCACCTGCACGACGGGCGCTACGCGGTCGTGGTGCGGTACAACCGGCAACAGCCGTTCAAGCCTACGGTGGTGGTGGCGTTCGATGCCGACAACCGCCCGCTGCCCCATGCGGACATGGAGGGACCGGTGTCTCTCGAAGAACGGCCCGACCTGCGAATCAAATCCTTCCGCGGCGAAAGCCTCGCGTACCTCTATGACGAATCCGCATCGGAGGTCCAGGAGCATCAAGAGCTCCACACACCGATCGACGCGGCGTTCCCGTAGAACGTTGCCCCTCACGCGCAGCCGGGGGCGCCGAATGCGTCGGCCAACCCGCCGGTGGCCGTCTCCCGATACTTGGCCTGGAGGTCGTGCCCGGTCTGCTTCATGACGCGGATGGCCCGGTCGAGACTCACCAGGTGGTTGCCATCGGAAGCCAGGGCCATGGCCGCCGCGTTGAGGGCCTTGATCGCACCCATGGCGTTGCGTTCGATGCAGGGGATCTGCACCAGCCCGCCGACGGGGTCACAGGTCAGCCCGAGATGGTGCTCGATGGCAATCTCGGCCGCCGCCTCGATTTGCCGGGCGTCGCCGCCCAGCATCGCGACGGCCGCGGCGGCCGCCATGGCCGATGCCGTCCCAATCTCGCCTTGACAGCCGACCTCGGCTCCGCTGAGCGACGCGCCTCGTTTCACGATGGCGGCCACCAGACCCGCGACGAGCAGCCCATCCAACACGACCGAGGCCGGCAGATTCTGCTCGAAGTCCACTTCGCGCAGCACGGCGGGCACCACGCCGGCCGCTCCGTTCGTCGGTGCGGTGACGATCCGGCCGCCGGCCGCGTTATGCTCGCCCACGGCAATCGCGTACGCGCTGGCTCGCAGGTCCGCGTGTCGGGCCAGCGGCAGCCGCTCGGACAGGCTCTGCCGGTAGAGCCGGCCGGCGCGTCGCGGCACGTTGAGACCACCCGGGAGAACCCCCTCGGTCGCAAGGCCGGCCTCCATGGCCTCGAGCATGATCCGCCAGCGCTGAGCCAACGCGTCTCGCACCTGCGGCTCGGGCAATCCCCGGGCGAACTCGTTCGCCAGGGCCACCTCCGCCACCGTTCGGCCATGCCCCTGGCACAACTCGACCAGTTCCGCGGCCGTGTCAAAGGGATAGGGCACCGGCACGCTGGGGGTTTGCTCCTTGGGGTTTGGCTCCTCGCCCCCGTCATACTCCACGAACCCACCGCCGACCGAACGGGCGGTCAGCTCCACGAATGGGCTTGCGGACAGCCCGCCGGCGGCGAAACGCAGTGTGTTGGGATGCGCCAGAGGCTGGTCGACCGGCGGTACAGGCTGCCAGGTGATGTCCCGTTCCGGCACAAAGGCGATGAACGCACTGCCGATCCGCAGCCCGCCTTCCCGTCGGATGTCGTCGATGGCACTCCAGATGTCCGTCATCGGTGAACCGGCGGGATCGAGCCCCATCAGTCCGGCGCAGATCGCCTCGTCGGTCCGGTGACCCTTTCCGGTCGCCGCCAGGCTGCCGAACAGCTCGACTCGCAAGGATACGCCCGGCGGCGGTGCCTGGTGCTCGAGCATCCTGCGAAACTGCCGGGCGGCCAGCATCGGGCCGACGGTATGGGAACTCGATGGACCAATGCCGATGCGGAGAATGTCGAAGACGCTGATGTCGGATGCGCGGACAATCATGGGTCGGTTCCCGCCTGCTATCGGATCACACATTGGCTATTGTAACCGGAGGCACGCACGCTATCGCGGCCTGGTACGCGTTCGTGCGAAGCCGCAAGCGGCGGCGGTGAGCGGGGCGATTGACGACCCCGACCGCGTCGCGACAATGGCCGGGGTCGCAGACTTATCGGGTGCCGTGTCAACCCGCTTCGTCAGCAGGAGGTGTACCGCACATGATCCGCCATCGCCATGCCACGTCCCTGCCGGCCACGCGCTTGACTCGCATGTTGATCGTCGTCGTCCTTGCCGCTCTGCTGTCAACCGGTCCATTGGCCGCCGGGGAAGACCACGGTCGCCGGGTGGTCGAGCTGGGCTGGAGCGACGACTTTCGCGCCGACCGCGGTTGGTTGGCCGAGCCCTGGGAAGTCGCCAGCCCGGACGATCAAGCCGCCAGCAGATTCGAGGCGGACGGTGCGGTCTTTACCGTCGCCACGCCGGGTCGTGAGATGGTCTGGACCTTGACCACCAACCCGATCTGGGTCACGGACTTTCCGTTCCTGGAAGTTAGCTACGAGGTCATGGGCACGCCGGCCGCTTCGCTTGAAACTGTGCTGCATCTGACCGACGACTGCAACGGGCCGATCACGCCGGGGGCGCTGAACCCGGAGAACCCGGCCGCTCAGGGAGGCGCAGCGGATCTGGGACCGGCTATGCCCGGACGCCACCACGTGGTGGCCGACCTGCGAACGGTGTTCCAGAGCGATCGCATCGCGCGGCTCAGTTGGCGGCTCAGGGTGGGTACCGAGCAGGTCAGCCTCAAGGTCGAGCGGGTTGCGTTCTGGGCAACCGATCCGCGGGAGCCCTCGGTGCCGGCCGCCGCCTCCGACGCTCCGCCACTGCTGCAAGCCCCTGCTTTGCCGAACCCTGCCGTCGCGAGAGCATGGGAAGCGATCGAGTTGCCTCGCGGGCCGGCGGTCTCGGCGGACTGGCTGGCCGAGGCTTGCGCCGCCCGGGCAGACTGGCCGGGCGGGCCGCTGCTTGAATTGGCGTTGGTTCCATTTCTGCTCCGACCCGCCGACGAGGCCGCCCTGGCCACCGGGATCATGGAGGTCGAGGATATCGAGCTGCGCGGCCGATGGCAGGGTACCGAGTTGGCTCTTCTGCTGGCCGCGCGACAGGTCGGCAGCGATCAGGCCTCGTTCGGACGGGGCACGGGCCCGCGGCGAGGCACCATCACCTCGCCTCATCGGCTGCGGGTCGAGCTGGAGTATGCCGACGGCACCTCCCGTCAGTTCCTTCCCTGGTCACCGGTACGGCGGGACTGGTCCGTGGCCGCTCTCCCCGACCCGGTGATCGTTCCGCTGGATCCCGAGCGGCAACTGACACGCATCGTGGTGCGCGACCGCATGTCCTTCGGGCAGATCTTCCTGCTGGCGGCCGCGATCAACACCGCCCCTCATCGCTTGTTCCACTCGGCTGCCGAGGAGCCTCTTCATCGGCCGGCCCGCACGCTCGACCGCCCGCAGCCGGCGCCCGTGCAATGGTCGCACGAGGCTGGGCGGCTGACGGTGCAGAACGCCTGGTTGCGGCTGATCGCCCGGACCGAGGCGGGGCTGGACATCGAGCGGCTGACGCTGCTGCCGCCGGCCCGAGAGGTGATCGCGCTGGGGCAAGGGCAGGCCCTGCTGCAATTGCAGGCACCGGACGGCACGGCCCTGCCCTTGCGGTTCGACGGCATACGGGAGGAGTCGGAGGCCGCTGACGTCACGCTGCGGTTCGCCTGGTCGGTGGAAGGGGCACCCGGTCGTCGCGTCGAGCTCGATCTGGTCCTGCCGCGGGAGGGCCGGCTGAGGTTGAGTGCCGCGCTAGTGAATGAGAGCGACACTCCCTGGACCGCCGCTTTGACCTGCCCGCGCCTGGCCGCCTGTCACATCTCGCCCGAGCCCGACGATCGCCATTACCTGCTGGGCAGTCGAAGCACTTCGATGGGTCGGGCACCGATCGAGGTGGACCTGCCGCACTCGGGGCTGTTCCCGTTGCAGTTCATGGACGTGTATGCCCCGCGCGACGGCGGCGGACTGGCCCTGTGGGTCGAGGACCGTGTCCAGACGCCCAAACGCTTCCGCTTCCGCCAGAGCGAGCAGGGTGCGGATCTGGCCGTGCACTACCCGTCCATCCGCATCGCTGCGGGGCAACGGGCGGTGCTCCCGACGGCCGTGGTCATGCCGCACGCCGGCGACTGGCATGAAGGCTACGAGCGCTACCGGGGCTGGGTGCGGCAGGCTGCCGCCAGCCCCGCGGGCCGGCGCCTGACCGATCTGTTCTTCTGCCGCCGCGATTACCCCGTCGGCGGCACGGGCTTTCTGTTCGACCTGCGGCGCGGGCGGTATACGCCCGGCGGCCTCATCGACGAGTCGCGGCGCCACCTGGGCGGCATCGACATGATCGACATATCGAGCTGGGCCTACAACGAGACCAACGGGCGCGTCGGCGAGTACCGGACCAATGACCTGGGCGGACTGGATGAGCTGCGCCGCGGTGCCGAGCTGGCCCACCGGGACGGCATCAAAATGGGGCTGTACTTCGAGGGCTATTTGATCGACCGGCGCTCCACGCTGGGCGAGGAAGGCTTTCCCGAGTGGCAGTTGCTCAACGCCAAGGGCGACCCCGTCTGGTGGGGCGCTGAGCAGATCGAGCTGTTTACCTGCCCCGGCGTGTCCGCGTGGCGCGAGGCCTTCTCGGAGACCATCGCCGACGTGGCCGCCGCCACCGGCGTCGATGCCGTCTACATCGACCAGTTCGGCACCTCCGATCCGGGCAAGGCCTGCTGGTCGGAGGCCCACGGCCACCCCGTGCCGTCCAACCCGCTCGTCGAGGAGCGGGCCATGCTCACCGCCGTGCGTCAGGCCCTCGATCGGCAGGCGCCGGCCACCGCCATCTACGTCGAGTACACGCCCGTCGATACCCTCATGGATCTGGTCGATGCCGCCTTCGACTACAGCATGACCCTCGACGTCCGCCAGCCGCACGAGACCAAGTTGCCCCTGCACCGCTTCGTTTTCCCCGAGGTGGCCTTCGTGCAGATGGTCGGGTTCGGCATCCGCCCGATCCCCATCGGCCCGGAGGACCTGCACCGCTGCATCTTCCACGGCGTGGCCCTGTGGCTCAAGGGGCGGGCGGCCGCCTGGTACACTCAGGACTTCCAGGAGCTGGCGGCGAAAGCACATGGCATTCTCCGCGAACACGCCGACCTGCTCAGTTCCGACAACTGCGAGCCGCTGATCCCGACGCTACGGGAGGGCGTCTACGCCAACCGGTTCGGTTCGCCGACCCGGACGCTGTACGCCGTGTACAACGCCCGCTACGGCGACGTGGCCGGCGACCTGCTGCGCATCACCGTTCCGCACGGTGCCCCCGGTACCGTGCTGGATCTGTGGACGGGCGAGTTGGCCGCCACGCGGCACGAAGAGCGCAGCGTGGTCGTCCAGGGCCGCATCGCTCCCCATTCCACCGGGTTGTTTCTGCTCATCCATCCGTGACCGCACCGGAGCAGGCAGCAGGTGCCTCAAAACGGACCCCTTTTCGTTCCCGGCGCCCCTGCCAGGGCGAGGAAGAGGCTGACCCCGGAGGGGTCAAGGGCCGTAGCCGCGGGTGGAGCGGCGCGGCGGCGCAGCCGCCCGACGAGGAACCCGTGGACAGGAAGTTCGGTAGTCTTGCTGCCCGCCCCGGCAGGGGCGGAGGGAGGGCGTGGGCAAGGCGTTGATTCCTTGTCGCCCCGGCAACGGATTGGTCGATCATCCGGCCCATCCTCCACCCCTCCGGGGTGGGGAATTGCTTGTGGGGCCGTGCTCCACGGGTTCCGTTCGCCTGCGGCTCACTCCACCCGCGGCTACGGCCCGGCGCCCCTCCGGGGCGAGGCCGATATCGTAGCCTGATGTGTGTCGGTATAATCCGCCGGAAGCCGCGCGGCAGCGGTGCGGGCAGCGGGAACGCCTTTGAAGGAAAACAAGGCTTCTCGCTTATGCAGGCACCGCGCGGGCTAAAGCCCGCGGCTCTTTGAGGATGTGATGTGACAGATTGACCCAACAACGGCGGTGTTCGGAAAGGACAAACTCATGCGGAAGACCAGAACGGGCGGGATGGGCGTGATGACCGCGTGGTTGCTGGCGGTGCTGGCCGCGGCGGTGCAGGGGCAGACGCGGGATCTGGGCAAGGGGTTTCTTCATCACGGCGTGGCCACGCCGGTGAGCAACCACCGCGGCACGGTGGCCACGGTTGACGACCAGGGGCGCAACGTCGTGCTGGTCTGGCTGTTCGATCATCGCGGCGGCTACGCGCTGCTGCTCATCGACGCCGAGTCAGGCAAGAGCGAGACCTTCCCCATGCCGTTTCCGCCCGGCGGCGATTGCCCCTACGCCTCGATCCTGTCCAGTGCGAACCGGTACTACACGCACTTCAACAGCCATTTCGTGGAGTTCGACCCGGCCGCGCGGGCCTTCACCTTCCACCAGAAGACCGCCCCGCAGATGGCCATGAGCATGACCGAGGACGACCACGGCGTGATCTGGTCGGCCAGCTACCCGCAGAGCGGCATCGTCTCGTTCGACCCGAAGACGCGGGCGTTCAAGGACTACGGCCACGTGCACCCCGAGAACTGGCCGCAGTACCCGCGGGCCGTGGCCGCCGACGATGCGGGCTGGATCTACTTCGGCATCGGCATGACCGCCACGCAGATCTTCGCCCTCGACCCGCGCAGCGGCAAGGTCGAGCCCATGACGCCGGACAGCGAGCGCGTGCAGGGTAGCGCCCAGCTTGTGCGCGACCTGAACGGCAAGGTATACGGTCGGCCGGGCGGCGAAGGGGACCTGTGGTACGAACTGCATAACGGTCGGGCCGTCAAGGTCGGCACCCGGCCGGACATTCGCCCCAAACCCATCATCACCGACAGCCAGAGCCTGTTCCACCAGAAGTTCCCCGACGGCAAGGTGATGAAGGAGTGCGATCTCGTCGAGCGCGTGCTCACGGTGGAAGATCCCGCGACGGGTACGGTTAAGAAGGTCAGCTTCGACTACGCCAGCGACGGTGCGCACCTCATGGGGCTGGCGGTTGCGTCGGACGGCACCATCTGCGGCGGCACCGCCTTCCCCATGCGGTTCTTCAGCTACGATCCGAAGGCCGACAAGTGGACGAATCGGGCCTCGTATGGGCAGTGGAATACGGTCGCGCGGCAGGGGGATCGTTTCTTCGTCGGCGGCTACGGGGGCGGGTTCCTGCTGGAGTGGGACCCGGCCCGCGACTGGGTGCCGACCGAGAAGGGCAACAGGGAGTCCAACCCGCTTTTCCTGACCGAGGTCAGCCCCACGATCCACCGCCCGCACGACCTGCTCGCGCTGCCCGACGGCAAGACGGTCATCCTTGCCGGCACGCCCCAGTACGGCTACACCGGTGGGGGGCTGCTCTTCTGGAACCGCGAAACAAAGACCCAGGTGGTGCTTGAGCACACCGACCTCCTGCCGGAGCAGGCGACCATGAGCCTTGTGGCTCTGCCGGGCGGCAAGCTGCTCGGTGGCGGGACGACCGCGGCTGGCACCGGTGGTGAGAAGAAGGCCGCGCAGGCCGAACTCTACATCCTCGATCTCGCGACGAAG
>CAZEEJ010000219.1:0-8159 GCA_964511155.1 uncultured Planctomycetales bacterium
ATACTGAGCCTGGCGGAGGCCGCGGGAAGTCATGCCGCGGAGATCGAGCCGGTCGTGGCCCGCCGTGACCGCGAGCCGCAGGATGCGTTCGCCGATCTGAACACGGCGTTTTTCGAGGACGGGGCCCTGGTGATCGTTGAGCAGGGTGCCGACCTGGCGGAACCGATTCACCTGTTGTTCATTACCACGGCGGAGACGGAGCCGACCGCGGGCTACCCCCGGACCATCGTGGTCGCTCACCCCAACAGCCGGGCGAGCCTCGTCGAAAGTTTCGTCAGTTTCGGATCGGCGGCGATCTTAACCAGTTCGGTGACGGACATCCTGGCCGGCGAGGGGGCGGCCGTGCGTTACTGCACGGTGCAGCACGAGGCGGCCAGCGCGTTCCACGTCGGAGCCCTGCGGATGCACCTGGCCCGGGACAGCCGCGTGACCGCACACACCGTTTCGCTGGGCGGGTCGCTGGTGCGGAACAACCTGGAGGCGGTGCTGGCCGGCCAGGGTGCGGAGTGCGCGATGCACGGCCTGTACCTGGCGACGGGGGACCAGCACGTGGACAACCACCTGCGGGTGGAGCACGCCCAGCCGCATTGCAGCAGCCGGGAGAACTACAGGGGCATCCTGTCGGATCGGGCCCGCGGTGTGTTCACCGGGCGCATCCGCGTGCACCCCGGGGCGCAGAAGACGGACGCGAAGCAGACGAACATGAACCTGCTGCTCTCGGAGGCGGCCCAGGTGAACACGCGGCCGCAGCTCGAGATTTTCGCCGACGACGTGAAGTGCACGCACGGGGCCACGGTGGGGCAGATCAACAAGGACGCCCTGTTCTATCTGCAAACCCGGGGGGTTTCACGCACGGCGGCGCGCGACCTGCTGATCTGCGCGTTCGCGGGTGAGAGCCTCGAATCGCTGGAGGTCGAGCCGGTGCGTGCGCGGCTGGATTCCGAGGTGCTGCGTCGGCTGGCACCTGAAGGCAGTAGTGAGAGGTAGCGATGGCATCGGTGAGCGTCAATCCCAATACTGAGCTTCGCGGTGGTCGGGCCGGCGGCCTGGACGCGGAGCACGTGCGGGCGGACTTCCCGATCCTCGGGCTGCGCGTGCACGGCAAGCCCCTGGTCTACCTGGATAATGCCGCCACGACGCAGAAGCCCAAGGCCGTCCTCGAGGCGATGGATCGCTACTACGCATCACAGAACGCGAACATCCACCGCGGCGTGCATGCACTGAGCGTGGAGGCGACAACGGCCTACGAGTCCGCCCGATCGACGATCGCGCGGTTCGTCCATGCCACCCGCCCGGAGGAGATCGTCTTCGTGCGCGGAGCGACCGAGGGGATTAACCTGGTCGCCCAGAGTTTCGCGCGCCCGCGGCTGAACGCGGGAGACGAGATCGTCATCTCGGCCATGGAGCACCACTCGAACATCGTTCCCTGGCAGTTGCTCTGCCAGCAGACGGGTGCTCGGCTGCGGGTCATCCCCATGACGGACGCGGGGGAACTGCTCCTCGATGAGTACGCGGGATTGTTGACCGAGCGCACGAAGCTGGTCGCCGTGGTGCACGTCTCGAACGCCCTGGGCACGGTCAACCCGGTAGCGGAGATGGTCGCCCAAGCCAGGCAGCGAGGCATCCCCGTGTTGATCGACGGGGCCCAGGCGGTGCCCCATATGGCGGTGGACGTGCAGGAGCTGGGCTGCGACTTCTACGTTTTCTCCGGGCACAAGGTGTTCGGCCCGACGGGAATCGGCGCCGTGTGGGGGCGTTATGATCTCTGGCAGGCCATGCCCCCCTACCAGGGCGGCGGAGACATGATCCGGTCGGTGACCTTTGAGAAGACCACGTACGCCGACCCGCCCTACCGGTTCGAGGCAGGCACGCCGCACATCGCCGGGGTGATCGGGTTCGCGGCGGCCATCGAGTACGTGAGCGAACTGGGCATGGACCGCATCGCGAGCTATGAGACCGGCCTCCTGGATTACACCACCGCGGCCCTCTCCGCGATTCCGGGCGTGCGACTGATTGGGACGGCCGAGCACCGGGCCAGCGTGGTCTCGTTCATCGTGGATGGGATTCATCCCCATGACGTGGGGACGGTCCTCGACCAGGAGGGCATCGCCATCCGAACGGGGCACCACTGCGCCCAGCCGGTCATGGATCGGTTGGGCATACCGGCCACGGCCCGGGCTTCGCTCGCGTTTTACAATACTGCCGAGGAAATCGACGCACTGGCGGCGGGTGTCCGCCGGGCCATCGAGATGCTGGGTTGATCACCATGGATGACCTGTATCAGGAACTGATCCTGGACCACAACAAGCGGCCGCGGAACCGCCATCGGCTGGAGGGCGCGGACCACTCGGCCCAGGGGCACAATCCGCTGTGCGGCGACCACGTGACCGTCTTCCTCAAGATCGAGGGCGGGCGGGTGAAGGAAGCGTCGTTCGAGGGAGCCGGATGTGCGATCTCGACGGCCTCGGCCTCGCTGATGACCGAGGCGCTGAAGGGCAAGACCCTGGACGAAGCCAAGGCGATGTTCCGCCAGTTTCATTCGCTGGTCACGGGCGATGCGGTCGAATCCCAGGAGGGCCCGGGCCTCGGCAAGTTGGAGGTTTTTTCGGGGGTCTGCCAATACCCAGCCCGCGTGAAATGCGCGATCCTGGCGTGGCACACGCTGGACGCGGCCCTGCGGGGCGCCGCCGAGGAAGTGACCACGGAGTAGCGGTCGCCCCCCGTGGCGACCGGCGCGTCCACAACGAGCCCCAAGCGCCAGCGCGGGGATCCGAAGGTGGACATCGGCCTCGCACCGGCGAGACGCCGGTGCCACACCCCGTAGCGGTCGCCCCCCGACTTCGGCGAGCTCTCTTCGAGCCTGAGCCTCAGAGCCGAAGGCAGCCGAGCCGCGACGACCGGCGCGTGAAGATCTATCGCCGCCCAGCGGCCGCCAGAGGCGGCGGCCGCTACAAAGCAGCGCGATCGCCCGGCCGACGCTGCCGAAGGATGTACACCGACCCTGACGGAGGATGCACGATGACGACGGAGAAACCGGCTGCCGACGCCCCGGGCACGGACCCGACGTCCCAGGAGCAGATCCGCGAACGGGTGGTGACCGTCCTGCAGTCCATCTATGACCCGGAGATCCCCATCAATATCTACGACCTCGGCCTGATCTACGACATCGACATCAACGAGGCGGGCGAAGTCAGTATCCGCATGACGCTCACCTCGCCCGCGTGCCCAGCGGCCGGTTCATTGCCTCCGGAGGTCGAGACGCGGGTGTTCGGGGTGGACGGGGTGTCCGGCGTAAAAGTCGAAGTGGTCTGGGATCCCCCCTGGACACCGGAGCGGATCTCCGAGGCCGCCCGTCTGGAACTGGGCATTGATTGAGGAGCAAGCTGCGACCGCTGCTCTCGGTCAAAGAGCCGCGGGCTTCAGCCCGCGCGGTGCGTGTACGTAAAACGACCGCTACTCTCGGTCGAAGAGCCGCGCGAGCTAAAGCCCGCGGCTCGTTGGCCGGCATCGGTCAGTTTGAGTTTCTGAAACACCCACAGAGGACTGCGATGGCTCGATCCGTACTGGTATTCGTCAGCGACCTGATTTTCTCGACCCGCATCACGGCGGCGGCCCGCGACGTGGGCGTCCCCGCGAAGGTGGTGCGGCGGCTTGACGATCTGGCGGCGCAACTGGGCACCGGGCAGCATGATCTGCTGCTGGTGGATCTGAACGCCGAGGGCGATCCGCTGGCGGCCATCGAGGCGGCCCGGCAGGCCACCGAGCCCCCACGGATCATGGCCTACGTTTCTCACGTAGAGGTGGAGCTGGCTGAGGCCGCCCGTCGGATCGGCGCCGACCTCGTGCTGCCGCGATCCGCTTTTGTCGCCCGGTTGTGCGAGCTGCTGCAAACGCCGCCCGTCACCGCAACCGTTCACAGGCCAAACCATTAGGGCGTAACTCGCCATCCGCGGGCCAAATGACCAATGGCGAAGCACCAATGACCAATGAAGTCCGAATGACGAATGACGAACGGCCCCAGCCGGTGTTCTGGTTTCGGGCTTGGTCATTGATTGGTCATTGGGCCTTGAGCATTCGCCATTAGGCCCCAGGAGCCGGGCGGACAGCAAGTTACGGCCTATCTGCGTTCATCGGTGTGATCGGTGGGCGCTTCCGGCTCCTGCCAGGCCTCGCGGCCGATGAGTTTGACGAAGCGGCAGGCGAGGCGCGGCACCTCGCGGGTGCGTGGGCCGGTGCGTTCGATGACGGTGAGGGTCTGCTCGTCGTGGCCGCCGACGGGGATGACCAACCGGCCGCCGTCGGCGAGTTGGGCGACGAGGGAGGGCGGCACCTCGGGGGCACCGGCGGTCACGATGATGCGGTCGAAGGGAGCCTGCTGCGGCCAGCCGGTGCTGCCGTCGCCGGTGCGATAAAAGACATTGGTGATGCCCAATGCTTCCAGCACCGCGTGGGCGTGATCCTGGAGCTCGGGGATGCGCTCGATGGTATAGATTTCGCCGGCCAAGCGGGCCAGGATGGCCGTCTGGTAGCCCGAGCCCGTGCCGAGCTCCAGAACGCGGTGGTGGACGTCCAGCTCAAGGCAATCGGTCATGATGGCCACCATATACGGCTGGGAGATGGTTTGGCCGCACCCGATGCTCAGGGCCTGATCGCTGAGGGCATCCGCACGCTCCTCCGGGGGCACGAAACGCTCGCGGGGCACCTGCTCCATGACCGCCAGGACCCGCTCATTGGTGATCCCGCGGGCACGGATCTGCTCACGCACCATGCGTATCCGGGTATCGAGATGGGGATCCGCGGACATGGCGAACCCTTCAGAGCGGTATCGAACACTGCGAAGCACCGCTCCCCTTTCTCCTTGGATTCTACGGGGGGCTCCCCGGGGCACGCAAACCTGTAAGCGAAGCCGCAAGCGGCGGTGGCTATCGGAGGCCGGCATGGTAGTGGGCGATTGCTTCGGAGTTGCGCAGGGCGCGGGCATAGATGCGCAATGATTCCAGTTGCCCGCGCAGGGATGGGGCCACGGCGACGGATGGGGTTCCGTTGACGTTGAGGAGGTCGGCGGGGAACCGGCCCCAGCCGTACTGCCGACTGCTGCCGCCGTCGCAGACCTGGCCGTCGACCACGAAGGTGATGATCCGCGGGCCGGCGTCGATCACCACCGCGACGTGGTGCCGCGCGCCCGCCCGCAGCAGGCCGGGGTCACAATCCCAATGGGCCTTGGCCTGTCCGTCGGCGATGTCCAGACGCAACGTGCCTTGCGCGGTGGTGGTCAGGGCGAGGCCCCGCCCCCCGGCGTCGCGCGTATCGAGGATCGTCTGTCCCTCGGCGAGGCTCTCCAGCGTCAACCACAGATCGAGCGTGATGCCGCCGCCCTCGACCAGATCGGGCAGGCGCGGCAGGTCGGCCCGGGCCGGCAGCTTATCGAGCCCCGATAAGGCCAGAAGCTGTCCTGCAGTCGACACCGTCCGCACCCGGCCCTGGTTCCATAACCCTTCCAACAGTGTCGGGTCCAGTTCGTGGACGCGGGCGATCTCCTTCTGTGTTTCGGAGATCCAGTAGCGACCCTCATGCTCGATGAGGTCGGGGTAGCTCATGCGAATGTCCGGTTCGGGGTCATAAAGCAGGATCTCCGGCTGCGACCAGTGGATGTGCCCGTCCTTCTCGATGCCGCCGGCCAGCCATGCGGGGTTGCGGAACCGGAAGTCCGTCCCGCTGTGGTTGTGGTACCAGAGCAGGAAGCGGCCGTTCTGCGCCTTCCAGACTTTGGCGTTGGCCCGCGGGTTCTTGATCGTCCGCCCACCGGGCGTGTAGGTCGCCGCTTCCGGCCGGGTCCACGACCGCCCGCCGTTCCGGCTGTACGCGTGGCAGGGGAAGCCCATCGTCGTGCGGTAGATGCAGTACAGGTCGCCGTTGCGGAGGAATACGTTGTTGTGCTCCTCCTGCACGGAACCGAAGGCCGCGTCGCGCACGCCGTGGTCGCCCTCCGGCAGCATCTCCCAGCGGATGTTGTCCACGTCGGGCTCGGTGAGGATGTTGTCCGAGCGGAAGAACCACCCCTCGCCGTCGTCCAACAAGTAGCGGCCGAGCTTGCTGAAGCCGAACACCACGCTGCCGTCATGGACCTTGGGCTTGTCGATGCCCCAGAAGATCTGCACCTTGCCCTGCCAGTCGTTGTTGCGGTCACAGGCGGTGACGCGGACGGGGAGGCGGTAGCGCTCGGCGGACCACGATCGGCCGTGGTCGTCGGAGTAGCGGTAACAGTACCAGCCGAGCATGTCGAAGCGGTGAATCATCCGCCCGCCGACCTCATGCGGCCCCAGCCGGTCGCCGTTGTAATCGTAGAAGACGTAGACGCGGCCGGCGGGTGTCAGCAGCGGGACCACCCACGACGCCTCCGGGCCGTCGGGCGGCTCGATGTCCACCAGCGGCGACCACGTCCGGCCCTGGTCCGTGCTGATGGTTGAGACCACGTGCTGGCCCGGCCGACCCTCCTCGCCCTTGCCGGTGGTCAGCGTGCACAGCCAGTTGCCATCGCGGGTGATGACGATATAGGGCTGGTCGCAGTAGTTCTTGGCAGGGATGGGAAGGCCGTGGCGGATGTTGCGCATGTCGCGCCCGGCCGGCGCACCCCCTTGGGCCGTCCCCACCGCCAACCCCAGCACCATCAGGCATCCCACGCGTGTCGTTATCATGGATCGCTCCCCTGACGCACAGCCACCATGGCCGCAACACTCGTCATCCAGGTTAACCCGTTTCTGTCGACCGGGCCAGCCGGTCGATGGGCCTGGCCGCATCCGTGGCCGGCGCTTGAGGTCCACCATGGCACTTGCTATGGTCGCGGGCGCCCGGCCTCCGTGGCTCCTCGGGGTCGAGTGAGCGGTTTGGCTGAGGCGCGTCCTGCTGACGGAGGTTCCCCCCATGAGTTTGCCGGCCGGCCAGTCCACGCGAAGGCAGTTCATCGGTCAGGTTGCCGGCGTAGCCCTCGCGGCCCGGGTGGCGCAGGCCGCCCCCGACGCGGAACCGGCGCTGCCCAAGCCCGGTACCGAGATGACCATCATCGACTTCGAGAAGACGCTGGCCCGCTGGCGCTTCCAGCTCTACCATCACCCCCCTACCGACATTCTCGACAAGGGTTTCCGCCCGATCGGGGGTTCGCTCGCGGATTTTTGCGTCGTCCGGCAGGAAGGGCGCGACCACTTCTTCTACATCGAACGCCGGCTGCAGGAAGGCACGCCGTTCTTCCCCGGCCACGAGATCTACTTCGGGCACGCGTCCACGCCGGACCTCTTTACCTGGGAGGTCCACGACCCGGTCATGCTGGTCCGCCCCGGCACCTGGGAGGAGGGGCACGTCTGGGCTCCGTTCATCCTGACCGAAGGTCGCGAGCACCTGATGTTCTACACCGGGCTCAACCGGCACCTCTCGCAGGATCTGGGCATCGCCTCCAGCACCGATCTCTTCGAGTGGAAGCGCTGGGAGAGCAACCCCATCTCCCCCTGCAAGGGCGCTGACTGGGCCGCCTGGTGGACCGACGACATCGCCAGTTGCCGCGACCCGCACGTCCTCCGTCACGACGGCCGCGTCTGGATGATCTACACCGCCAATACCCGCGAAGGGGCCGCCTGCCTGGCGATGACCAGCACCACCGACTACCGCCAATGGACCGACCACGGCCCGATTCTCGTCGGAAACCCCGTCGGCTACGAACCGCGCCTGTGGGGCGGGCATCACCAGGGCAGCCTCGAATCCGCCAATCTCTCCTGGCGCAGCGGTCGCTGGATCCTGATCGTGAACTCGAGCATCCGCGACAAGGGCCGCGGCTGCTGGATCGTTCAGAGCGACCGCATGGACCGGTTCCGCTTCGACGAGCTTCGCCCGTTCTGGGAGGGGACCGGCTGCATCGAGGTCGTGCGTGACCGCGGAAACGAATCCCTGCTGGCCGGTCTGGCCGGCGGGTACCTCAAGTTCGGTGTGGTGGACTGGTCCGCGGCGAACCCCACGGCGCGGTTCATCACCCGCCGTGAGGAGCTTGCCGCCTGGCAGACCGAGTAGGAACGTGTGCAAGCGAGTCAAGCGGAGCCGCGACCGTAGTCAAGCAGAGCCGCGACCGTAAGCAGCGATCTTCATCGCCTAGTTCTTTTGACTCCGTTGCGCAT
>CAZEEJ010000220.1:0-8052 GCA_964511155.1 uncultured Planctomycetales bacterium
AGTCGGCGTGCGAGCGGGTGCCGGGCGTGAAGTTGATCAGCATCAGTCCCATCTCGCGAGCCCAGGCCGCGATCTGCTCGTTGTACCATTCGTAGGGCGGGATGAAGAATCTCATCTTGTCGCGGTCGGCACCGAAGCGGGTCAACTCGGCGAGGTTTCGTTCGAGGTCTTCTCTGAACTGCTCGCGGGTCACGAGCGTCCGGTCGCGGTCCTCCCAGGGACAGTAGAGCAGGTGGGCGTGCGAGTGCGGGCCGAGATAGTGTCCCTCGGCCACCATGCGCTGCAGGTAAGCCGCGTGCTCCGGCTGAGCGGTGAAGTCGCCGGTGACGAAGAATGAGGCCTTGACGCGGCGGGCGTGCAGGGCATCGAGGATGCTGGTGGTCCCTTCGCCATGCTCACCGCCGGTGAACACGAGGGCGAGCCGCTGGTGGGCGCGTGGGCCGCGGATAATGCCGTCCCGGTCGAGGGTCCAGTCAGCGGCGGCGCGGGGCAGACAAGGGGCGGCGGGTTGCCGGCAGGCAGGGATCACAAGCAGGACGAGCAAGCAGCACAGCGGAGCGATGCGGGGGGTGCAGAGCATGGAGGGTTTTCTTTCAGTGATTCGTCGCGAAGAGGTAAACCGGTAGCGTGTTTTGCTCGCGAATGATTCACGCTCTCTTGGTGGTTCATCGCGAAGAGGTAAACCGGTAGCGTGACTTACTCGCGAACGGTTCCTACTCTGTTTTCTTCCTCCTCCTCCTCCTCTTCTTCTTCTTCCTCCTACTCCTACTCCTACTCTTCTTCCATTCGCGCCGAACGACGCTTCATCCCCGGACCGCGGCGGGCGAGGTAGCGCCGATGAGGCGGGCGGTATCACGGGCGATCATCAGCTCCTCGTTGGTGGGGATGACCCAGGCGGCGGTGCTGCTCGCATCGGTGGTGAGGCAGAGCGGTTGCCCGTTGCGTGGCCGGCGGTTGCGTTCGGGATCGAAGGCGATGCCGAGCGGTTCGAGGCCGCTGAGGATCTTTTCGCGCATGAAGGTGGCCCCTTCGCCGATGCCTCCGGTGAAGACGACGGCGTCGCAATGGCCCAGTTCCGCGAGAAACGCTCCGAGGTACTTGCGGGCCCGATGGGCGAAGACGTCGATGGCCAGGGCGGCCCGCTGGTTGCCTTCCTGGGCGGCCTTGTGGACGTCGCGCATGTCGCGGGACACGCCGCTGACGCCCAGGAGTCCGCCCTTCTTCTCCATGGACTGGTGGATCTGGTCGATGGGCATGCCCTGACGGGTGAGATGGAAGATGATGGCGGGATCGATGTCCCCGCAGCGGGTACCCATGACGAGGCCTTCGAGCGGGGTCAGGCCCATGGTCTGGTCGATGGCCTCGCCGCCGCGGATGCAGGTGGCGCTGCACCCGTTGCCCAGGTGGAGGGTGACGAGGTTGGGTGCGGATTTGCCGAGCAGTTCGGCGGCCACGAGGGCGACGTAACGGTGGCTGGTCCCGTGAAACCCGTACCGTCGGATGCCCATGCCGGTGTACCACTCGTAGGGGACGGCATAGACGTAGGCCTCGGGGGGCATGGTCTGGAAGAAGGCGGTGTCGAAGACGGCCACGTGGGGACGGTCGGGGAAGTTGTGCATGGCGGCCCGGATGCCGGCCAAGTTGGCGGGGTTGTGCAGCGGCGCGAGGGCCGACACGTGCTCGATGGCCTTGATGACCTCGTCGTCGATGACGGCCGAGGCGTGGAAGGCCTCGCCGCCGTGGACCACGCGATGGCCGACGCCGTCGATCTCTTCGACGCTGGACAGGAGCGGGGGCTCGCCGACACGGGTGAGCAGCCGGACCAGGACCCGCACGCCGACCTCATAATCGACGACGGGTTCGGAGGCGTCGATCTTGAGATCGCCGGCCTCGTGGTGGATCTGGGCCATGGGTTCACCGATCCGCTCGATGAGGCCCGAGGCCAGTTGCTCCTGCCTGTCCATATCGAACAGGCGGTACTTGAGGGATGAACTGCCGCAATTGATGACCAGTGTTTTCATTGTCACTCGCCCAGATCACGCACGTAAATATTCCGGAAGGCGACGGGCCCGTGGTCGCCCTGTAACAAGAGGGGCCCGCGCAGTGCTTCCGGCCCTGGCAGGGGCGCCCGTGTCGGGCCGATGAGCTCAAGATTCTTATGGATGAGCTGCCCGTTGTGCAAAACCCTAACCAAGCGGGCATTTTCGGTTTTCTTGCCGTCGGTGTCAAATCGCGGGGCCCGGAAGGTGATATCGAAGGACTGCCACTGGCCGGGCGGGCGGCTGGCGTTGATCCGCGGGGCGTGCCCGTCGAATTCCCCGCGGGCGGCCTCGTGGCGGGCATAGACCGCGCCGCAATCGACGTAAGTCACCTCCGCCTTGCCGAAGCTGTCGAGGATCTGCAGCTCGTACTTGCCCATCAGGTAAATGCCCGAGTTGGAGCCGGCGGGTACGAGGAACTCGAGGTGAATCTCGGCGTCGCCGTGCTCGCGCTGGCTGACCAGGTGGCCGGTCTTGCCCACCACGCCGTTGCAGAAGAGACCGGTGCCGTCGGCGATGAGCAGCTTTTTATTGTCGGCGGGGTCCATTTCGACCTTGCCGGCCACGCCCCAGTCGTTGCGGTCGGGCTTGACGGGCCGCCAGCCGGCGAGGTCGGTTCCGTTGAACCAGGGGTCGCCGCCGGCATTCTTGAGCGGTCGAATCAGGATGTTACGGTAGGCCACCGGCCCATGATCGCCCTGGAGCATGAGCGGGCCAAGCGGCTTCTCCGGGCCGGGCATGGCGGCCCGGGTGGGGCCGAGCAATTCGATGTGTTCCTGGACCAGTTGACCGTTGTGCATCACCTGGACGAACCGGGCGTTCTCGATCTTCTTGCCCTGGTCGTCGAACCGCGGCGCGCGGAAGATCACGTCGTAGGTCTGCCACTCGCCGGGCGGGCGGGAGGCGTTGACCCTGGGCGCATGGCCGTTGAAGGTGCCCTTGTCATCCGTGTACTGCCCGTAGATGCCCCCGCAGTCGCTGTACTCGACCTCCTTCTTGCCGAAGCTGTCGAAGACCTGAATCTCGTAGAGGCCCATCAGGTAGACGCCCGAGTTGGAGCCCCTGGGCACGACGAACTCCAGGTGCAGCTCGCAGTCGCCGTGTTGATGGTCGGTGTAGAGGTTGCTGGTCTTGCCCAGTGGCCCGTTGACCAAGACGCCGGCGCCGTCGGCGATGGCGAACCGGGCGTCGTCGGCCGGATCGAGTTTGACCTCCCCTGCCGCCCGCCACTCGTTGTGGGCGGGGTCCAGGGCCTTCCAGCCGGCCAAGTCCCTGCCGTTGAACAACTCGGTTCGGCTCCCATCGGCCCAGGCGGACGATGCCAGCCCGATGGTTACGGTTGCGGCCAACACACCGGTCCACAGTTTTGCTCGATTCATGATCCATTCCTTCCTAATGTAACGGGCGTAGCTCGCCTCCCGCGGGGCAAAATGGGGACAGGCACCGCGGGAGCGGTGTGTCCTGGACCCTGAACTCGGCCTGCATCCGCGGATGTTCCCGTCATCAAGCTTCGCTGGCGCGGAGCCAGTCCCCATTTTGCCTCGCCGTCGCCATCCTCGCGTCCGCGGGTGGCGAGTTACGCCCTCATGTAACAGCACTGCCTTGCAGCGCCCGCCACGGGAGGCGGCCGCTACGGGTGTGGCACCGGCGTCTCGCCGGTGCGGACACTGGCGATGCGCCGGCCGCCACGGGGGGCGGACGCTACGGGACCCGCCATTCGAGGATGCCGCCGCTGTAGTTGTCCTGCAACTGGACCTCAATGCGCAGGCCCATGGTCGGTACCGGCGCGAACGTCAGCCGGTTCCAGCCGTCCCTGCTGATCGGGTACTCATCGGTGGCCTGCACGGGCTCCCAGGCGTCGCCCCGCTTCCAGAGCAGCTTCCAGGACCGCGGCACCCGGCAGCCTCCCCCGGTGGCCTGGTCGTCCCACCAGTAGACGTCGACCGTATCCACGAGCAACGGCCTCGGGAACGCGTACTCGATCCACTCGCTCGTGCCCCGATGCGGATACCACGTGAACCGCGGAATGCCGCCGTCGTGTGAATGGGCGGGCATGACCCCGTCGTTGACGGCCGCGACGGTGTCCTGATCGAAGCAATGCGAGGCCGTCACCTGGGCGGCGGACACTTTGGAGGGGGGCGGCGGGGCCTCGGCCGTACTGATCGCCTCCGGTATCCACACGATCATCTCGCCGGGCTCGCGGTGGTCCCAGGCGTAGTAGGGAATCGCGGTCAGCTTCGTCGGCCGGGCAGGCGGAGCGGTCTTATACAGCGTATCCGTCCAGTCCGTGGCCTCGCTCGCAAACCCGTCGCCGGTCAGGACCACGATGCCGCCCAGCAGATCCGGCTCGTGCCGCTCGCTGAGCACGGCTCCGCGGGGCATGGCCAGATGGCGCACCTTGCCGCCGTTGTCGGCGCCCTCGAGGCAGTAGACCAGCGGGCCGCGCTGCAAGGCGAGGCGGCCGGCGTTGGCCTGCACCTGCGGATTGGCCTGGACCCGGCGAACGGGCATGGCCAGATCCAGGTCGATGACGTCGCCGGCCTTCCAGTTTCGCCGGATCTTGAGGTAACCCTGCTCGACACCCTGGGGCAGAGCGCCCGCCGCCTGGCCGACGCCGGGCAGGGGCGACCCGTTCACCTTCACCTGGAACTGCTCACACCAGGAGGGGACGCGCAGATGGACGCTGAACTCGGCCGGCTTGGCGGGCTCGACCGCGATGCGCACCTGGCCGGACCAGGGATACTTCGTCTCCTGCTTCAGCTTGACGGCGTTGCCCGCCAGGTCGGTTTCGACGCTGCCGGCCACGTAGAGGTTCACCCACACCCCGTCGTCACTGGTGGCGTAGATGTACCCCCCTACCGCGGGCAGGAAGCGGACCACATTGGTCGGGCAACACGCGCAACCGTACCAGGGCTGACGGTGGTGCTTGCCGCGACTGGCCAGCGGGTTGACGTAGAAGTACTTGTCACCCGAGAGGGCCACGCCGGAGAGGAAGCCGTTGTACAGCACGCGTTCGAGGGTATCCGTGAACCGACCCTCGCCGTGGAGCAGCAGCAGCCGGTGGCTCCACATGGCGAGCCCGATGGCGGCACAGGTCTCGGCGTAGGCGGCATCGTTGGGCAGGTCGAAGTCGGCGGAGAAGCCCTCATTGTGGGCCTGGGCTCCGATCCCGCCGGTGAGATAGAGCTTGCGCCCGGAGACGTTCCGCCAGAGCCGCTCCATCGCGTTGAGGTAGTCCTGGCGGCCGGTCAGGGCGGCGATATCCGCCACCGCAGCATAGAGGTACATGGCCCGGACGGCGTGCCCGACGATCTCGCTCTGCTCGACCACCGGAAGATGGGCCTGGCAGTAATCCTCCTTGGGATCCCGGTTCTGGCCGCGGATCTCGACGAACCACTCCGCCAGCTTGCGGTAGCGCTGCTCGCCGGTCACGCGGGCAAGCTTGATCAGGGCGAGCTCGATCTCCTCGTGCCCGGAGTAGCCGATCTTCTTGCCGGGGCCGAAGACCGAGTCGATGTGGTCGGCGAACCGGCAGGCGACATCGAGCAGCTTGCGCTTGCCGGTCGCCTCATAGTAGGCAACGGCGGCCTCGAACAGGTGGCCGGCACAGTACAGCTCGTGCCTGACCGGCAGGTTGGTCCAGCGCTGGTCGGGCTCGACCAGGGTGTAGTAGGTGTTCAGGTACCCGTCGGGTTGCTGGGCGCTGGCGATCTGATCGATGATCTTGTCGATGCGGGCCTCGAGCTCCGGATCGGGATGGAGCGCCAGGGTGTAGGCCGCCCCTTCGAGCACCTTATAGAGGTCCGAATCGTTGAAGAAGATGCCCTCGAACGTGCCCTCGATGAGCTTGCCGGCCTTGGCGAAGTTGGAGATGCGCCCGGTGTCCTCGCAGTACTTGAGGTTGTGGGGCACGGTGACGGTGCGGTTGGTTTCGAGGCGCGGCCGCCAGAACTCGTCCTGGATTGTGACCTTGTTGAAGGGCACGGGGCGCAGCCTGGCGTGGGAGGGCTCGGCGGCCAACGCGCCGGCCGGGCAGAACGCCGCCAGGACGGCCCAGGCCCATCGCTGTGTTCGCGTCATGTGTCACCTCATCCGCTGGTCCCAAGCGTCAAAACGGACCCGATAAGATACACGGGGACGGGGCCGTTGGCTACTGCCGGCGGTGGATCTCGTCGCGAAGAGGCAAGCCGGATCGTACGTCCTGCTCACACATCATTCGTCTTGTTCTTCCGCGACGTCTTATTGTCCGCGGCGGGCGGGCGGAGGTTCGGTGAGCACGTAGCCGACGCCGCCGTGGTCGAGCCAGGCTTTGTCCATGTCCTCGCGGAAGTAGGTAGCCATACCGCTGTCGGCGGTTCGGGCGGCGGGGTCGTTGACGAGGACGTTGCCTTCAGCGTCGAAGCCGACGATCACCAGGAGATGACCGTTGGAGCGGCGATACGGCGCGCCGCGAAGGCCGTTGAGCTCCCGGACGCGGATGCTGGCGATAACCGGCTGGCCGGCGGCGATCTCCTTGTGCACCTCGTCCCAGTTGCCGAACCGCCGCAGGTACCCGGGCACGCCGGCCAGATACGCCCCCTGTACGGCCCGGGCCCAGTTGCCGAACATGCGGTATTCCGCGTCCCAGATGACCTCGGCCATGTGGGCGGTGGGCTGGTTCACACCGCGGTATTCCATGACCATAGCGGTCGAGGTCGGACTGCAGACGCTGCCGGCGATCTTGGGGTCCTCGTCCCGCTGGCTGCGAAACGGCACCGGCAGGCGCCTCGCCCAGCGGGCTTGCGGGGCGGGCCGGACCTTCGACCGATGCTCGCGGGCCAGGGATTCGTCGTTCATCGTGTTGCTGTACGCCAAGCCGAAACGGCGCAGCGTGGGGGTTTGCTCGGGGTCGGTCGTGGCCAGGAGCAGCCGGTACTGGATGCGGTCGAAGACCTGGTCGGAGCGGAAGTAGTCGATGTCGATGGTGCCGAACTCGTCGCGGATGACCTTCTTGACGGCGTCTCTGGGCACTTGGCCCCATCGGCCGAGGTAGTAGAAGGGCGTCCAGAAGTCGCCCGCCTGCCGGCCCATGCGGATCTGCACCACGAAGCCGGTGCCCTCGGGCACGTCGACGTTCCAGGAGGGGACGAGATCGTTGAACGGAAAGGCGGCGCGGATCACTCGCGAGGTGTGGGTCGCCAGGCGGTATTTGCCGTCGGTCTGCTCGCGAATCGCCTTGCGGATACTCACGCCGGCCGGGCTCGAGGTCACCGTCACCTCGCCCGTCTCCCCCCGGCGGAAAACGTCGGCCGTCTCGTCGATCAACAGGGCGTGCACGTCATGGGGTGTTCGTCGCAAGTTGTTGCCGCTCCCGTCTTGAGAGTCCTCTTCCTCCTCCTCTTGTTCGAGATCGACCTGCGGGGCAGAGGCGGGCTGCGTGTCTGGAACCGGGGCGGGCGGGTCCAGGCTTTGTGCGCGGACCACCGCGGCGCCCCCCAACATCAGGCAGCAGACCAGCACTGCGAGGCAGCACCGCGCGGGCTGAAGCCCGCGGCTCGTTGGCTGAAGCCCGCGGCTGGTTGACTCGGCTGAAGGAAGATCCATCAGATACCGCTCCCCTGATCGTACTGGTGCAGGCCGCACTCCGTCTTGTCGAAGCCCGCCCAACGGCCGGCGCGCGGATCCTCGCCCGGCTTGACCTGCCTGGTGCAGTAGCCTTCCTCGGGCTGGCACCCGATGCTCAGGAAGCCCTGTTCGCGCAGCGGATGATAAGGCAAATCGTGCCGCACCAGGTACTCGTGCACGTCGCGCGCGGACCAGAGGGCGATCGGGCACAGTTTGACCAGGCCGGCATGGTCGCGGCCGACGACCGGCGTGCACTTGCGCGTCTCCGATTGCTCCCGCCGCAGGCCGGTCATCCAGCAGCGGATGCCGAGTTCCTGCTTGGCCCGCTCGAACGGCTCGCGCTTGTTGAACGCGCAGCAGGCGTCCGGGTTGGACCGCCACATGCTTCCGTGCTCTGCCAGGAAGGCCT
>CAZEEJ010000221.1:0-7953 GCA_964511155.1 uncultured Planctomycetales bacterium
TCTGATGCCATAGTCATTTACGTCAAGCAGGCCTCACGTTAAGTTCACGGCGTTGGGTGGCATGGGTCGGTACTCCGACCCGTGGTAGGTCGGGGCAGGCCACGGGCCTGAGTACAGGCCCATGCCACCCAACCGCATCATCGTCAGCCCACCCATCGCGTTGCGATGGATGGGCCACCCGCCGACTCAACTTGATGGACGTGTCCAGGCATAGGTGACGAACAGCAACAAGTTGCCTTGGTCCCGGCAACACCCCCGCCGATTCTGTCATGGTCTCCCTTGGCGCCGACTCAAAGACCATCGCTTGACGGGTATGCGTTGCCGCGATAGCCTTCTCGCACAACTACACCATATTCGCACAGAAGGGAGGCAGGTCGTGCCCACACCATCACCGGCAACCGCTGAAACCCTGGCTGCGCGCCTGGACAAGTTGTACGAGTTCGAGCGCGAACCGGTTACCCAGGACAAGCTCCATGGCGGCAGGCGTTTTGCCGCCCTGTTCGCCGGCGAGCACGTGGCCGCTACCGAGTTCGTCATCGGGGCGTTGTTCGTCCAGTGGGGGGCCAGCGCGGGCGACCTGATCTGGGGGCTGCTGTTCGGCAACCTCCTGGCCGTTCTGTCGTGGGCGTTCATCTGTGCACCGATCGCCGTGCGCACCCGCATTACCCTGTACTGGTATGCCCGCCGCATCATCGGCCCGGGGCTCACGGTCATCTACAACATCGTCAACGCCATGCTCTACTGCTGCCTGGCGGCGGCGATGATCGGGGTATCCGGCTCGGCCGTCATCCTGGCACTCAACAAGATCCCCCTGATCCCGCACATCAAACACCCGGAGTTGACCGATGTGCTGCCCAACAGCATCGGCTGGGTGCTGGTCGTGCTGGGCGTCGGGGCGGTCGTGGTCCTGCTGGCCATTCTGGGCTTCAAGAAGCTCAGCCAGTTCTCCTCGATCTGTGCGCCGTGGATGTTCCTGGTCTTCATCGCGGGAGCCTTGGCTTCTCTGCCCAAGCTGGGCGAGTTCAAAAGCGCCGACGATCTGTGGCGGATCGCCGAAACGAGCATCTGGAAGGGGGAGCCCCAGAAGAAAGAACTGTGCCGGCTGGAGCCTGGTGCGGTGGACGTTGCCGCCCCCGACTTCGCCGTTCGCCTGGGTGAGGCCGTTAACAGCCGGGTGCCGGGCAAAACGGATACCGCCGCGATCACCCTGGTGACGTCCGCGGCGGCCAGCGATCGGTGGGAACTTCACAGCAAGGGCGCGACCCTCCTGGCCCAACGTGAAGCCGACGGCCTGGTTGTCTACGAGCTGCTGGACAAGCTCGGTTTCTGGCACATCGTGTTCTTCGCGTGGTTCTGCAATCTGGCCATGCACGTGGGGCTGTCGGACATGGCCCTGTTCCGCTATGCCCGCAAGTGGTATTACGGGTTTTACTCCGCGTTCGGCATGTACCTGGGGCACTTTCTGGCGTGGGTCTGTGCGGGCGTCATGGGTGCCGTGGTCGCCGCGGGGCTGAATCCCGGCGAGATGGCCGATACCGCCGCCGGTGCCGCCGGGGTCCTCGCGGTGCTCATTGCCGGTTGGACGACCGCCAACCCGACCATCTACCGTGCCGGTCTGGCCCTGCAGATCGTCACGCCGAACTGGCCGCGGTGGAAGGTGACCCTCGCCGCCGGCGCGATCACCACCGTCGCGGGCTTCTTCCCCGCCATCTTCATGAAGTTGCTGGATTTCGTCGCGATTTACGGCCTGACGCTCATGCCCATCGGAGCGGTCATCGTCATCGAGCACTGGATCTTCCCCAAACTCGGATTGCGGCAGTACTGGGCGGACAAGCGCAAGATGCTGTTCAACCCGGCCGCCCTGATCAGTTGGGTGGCGGTGCTGGTGATCTGTTTCCCGATTGAGCAGTTCACCGGCGGGGCGGTGCGGTCGCCGATGGCGATGCTCGGCGTGCACCTGTTCTATCGTTGGCTGCCGGGGTGGTTCATCGCGGGCCTCCTGTACATTCTGCTGTCGGCGGCGATGGGGGCCAAAGCGGCTGCCGGTGAGAAGGTGGAAGAGCCGGTCGGTACGAAGGCGGCCCGCACGGCGTCCGCTCCGCCCGAGGAGGGACTCTCGGCGCTCGGACCCAAGGCCTGGCTGGCCGGCGCCGTGGCCCTGCTCGCCCTCGCCTTTTGTGTCGTCTTGCCCCTGACGGTGTTCTTCGGCGGGTCGGATCCGCAAGCCTACGAGGCGAACATGGCCACCTACAAGCAGTGGTTCATGGTAGCCACGGTCATTTACTTCATTGCCGCCATCGTCTGGGCCGGCGAACGCGAGAAGATCCAGCCTGCCGAGTAGCGGCGGCTGCGGCAGTGTGGCACAGGCGCTATGGCACCGGCGCTATGGCACCGGCGGTGTGGCACAGGCAGTGTGGCGCCGGCGGTGTGGCACCGGCGTCCCGCCGGTGTCCGCCTTCGGCGAGATCCCCCGTGCCGGCCCCGGCCGCCACGGGGGGCGGCCGCTACGAAGCGCCGCCAGAACGGCCGCTACGAAGCGCCGCCAGAACGGCCGCTACGAAGCGCCGCCAGCTCATACGAAGGGTTGTCAGATCACGACCGCTTCTTACGCGAGCCCTTCCGCCCGGAGGTGGCCCGCTCGACGAGGTTGCTGATCTTGGTCGGCAGCCCGAACAGGCGGATGAACCCGTTGGCGTCGGCGGAGTCGTACTCCTCACCCATGGTGAAGCTCGCCAGATCGGGCATGTAGAGCGTTTTGGGGCTCTGGGCCCCGACGACGCGGCAGTTGCCCTTGTACAGCTTGAGCCGCACCTTACCGGTCACGTTCCGCGTCGTCGCGTTAAAGAACGCGTCGAGGGCCTGCCGCAACGGCGAGTACCAGAGCCCGTAATAGACCAGCTCGGCATAGCGCAGAGCGACGATCTGCTTGTAGTGGAAGGTCTCGCGGTCGAGGCAGGTGTTCTCCAGGGCCTCGCGGGCGGCGTACAGAATGGTGCCGGCCGGCGTCTCGTACACCCCGCGCGACTTCATGCCCACCAGCCGGTTCTCGACCAGGTCCACCTGCCCGATCGCGTGCCGACCACCGATCGCGTTCAGCTTCGCGATGATCGCGACGCCGTCCATGGCCCGGCCGTCGACCGCCACGGGCACGCCGGCCTCGAAATCGACCTCGACGTACGTCCCGCGGTTGGGGGCCTTCTCGATCGGCACGCTGAGCACGAGCATCTCATCCCGCGGCTCGTTCCAGGTCGATTCCAGCTCCGCTCCCTCGTGGCTCAGGTGCCACATGTTGCGGTCCCGCGAGTAGATCTTCTTCTTGGTCTGGTCCACGGGGATCTTGCGGGCGTTGGCGTATTCGACCGCCGCCTCGCGGCTGCGCAGCTCGAACCGCGGATCCTTCCACGGGGCGATGATTTTCAGCGTCGGGTCCAGGGCCATGTAGGTCAACTCGAACCGCACCTGGTCGTTGCCCTTGCCCGTTGCCCCGTGAGCCACGGCGTCCGCCCCGTATTCATGGGCGATGCGCACCTGCTCCTTGGCGATCAACGGCCGGGCGATCGACGTGCCCAGCAGGTACTTGCCCTCGTAGACCGCGCCGCTCTTGAGCATCGGCCAGAGGAAGTCTTCGACCAGCTCCGCCCGCAGGTCGCGCACCACGCAGGCGCTCGCCCCACTGGCCAGGGCTTTCTTCTTGATCGTCTTGAGCTCGTCGCCCTGGCCGAGTTCGGCCGCAAACGCGATCACCTCGCAGCCATACGTCTCGCGGATCCACGGGAGTATGACGCTCGTATCCAACCCGCCGGAATAGGCGAGCACGACTTTCTTGGGGGCTGATGGCATGGCATCAATTCCTCGTTCCAGGTTGTCGGCCGACGGCGTCGGCGTTCGCTGCGGAAAACAGGCCGCAAGGGCAGGGATTATGTGCCATTCGGTGAACGGTGTCCAGATGCCAAGCGGTGGTCTGCCGACGCTATCGAGCGAGGACCTCGATACCGAGCGTCGCCGCGGCGTTGGCGAGTTGCTGATCCAAGGTGGCTAGCGGCAACCGTTCCCGCAAAGCCAAGTCGAGGTAGGCCACGTCATAGCTGGTCAGACCGTGGCTGCGGCACAGTGGCAGGAGGGCAGTGAACACCCGTTGGGGAGCCTGGTCGTCGATGACGAGGTCGAAGGTGCCGAGGAGGGCGATGAACCCCGCCACTTCGGCGGCAGTGATCCGCTGCCTGCGCTCAGCCAGCGCCAGCACGTTGGCCACTTCGAGGTACCACCAGGCAGGTACCGCGGCGGCCTCCGACGCCATGCGGTCCAGCAACTCGGCCGTTGCAGGCGTGGCCTCATTCTGGAAGCACCAAGCCATCGCGACTGAAGCATCGAGTACCAGGCTGGGGGTCACGGGCGGCCCTCCTCGATCAGGTCGCGGATCTTGAGGCCGCCAAGGCTGAGTCCCGCTGCGGTTGCTCGCCATTCCCGGATCGCCGCCGCGCGTTGCGCCGGGGTCGCGGTCTTGTGCACCGGAACCAGCTTGGCAACAGGCGTCCCGTGCCGGGTAATAGTCACCTCTTCGCCGCCCTCGACGCGTTCGAGCAACTCCGAGAAGTGCGTCTTGGCGTGGTAGGCCCCAACGGTGGTTTGCGGTGTGGACATAGGCAGTTCCATAGATGTCGACCAGTCTACGGCTAGTCTAAACACGTCGTGGAAGTTTGTCAAGGCTCTGGGATGGTCTGCAGTATGGATGGGTCCGTCACAGAATCGGCGGGGTGTCGATTCACTGAGGACCGAGTCAACCTGCTGATGTGACGTGCCCGAACGTATCTGACGAACAGCAACAAGTTGCCTTGGTCCTGGCAACGGTGCGGGCCGATTCTGCCTTGGACCCTCCGATCTGCCTCCGTGGCGATATCGACCGCGAGGGGACCTGCACCTCGCCGCTGGAGTGATTGCTGGCCCGGGTTTCTGGCAATCGAGGTGAGCGCCGGGTAACATCAGAAGTGCTTGAATCGAGGTGTGGTATGGAAGTTGGCGGCACGATCAAGGGCGGCGTTGTGGTGCTGGACGCTCCACTGGAGGCCCCGGACGGGACACGAGTCAGGGTTGCGGTGGTCGCTGGCGGCGAGACTCCGGGCGAGTGGGTAAAGCCCTTCGCCGGCTGTGTTGAAGACATGCCGGAAGACGCATCTGTGAACTATCACCATACGCTCTATGGGACCCGGAAACGATGAGCCGCCGCCTGGCTGACGCCGCGCTGTTCATCGCGGTCCTCAATCGCCGTGATCGGTTTCATTCATGGGCGTCCGACTACTATCTCCATACGCGTGACCATCTGCTGGTCCCTTTCCCGGTGCTCATTGAAGTGGGAAACTACTTCAGCGAGAGCGCCCGCCGTGATCAGGTGAGCTCATTCCTGCAGCGGATTCGGGATGATGCGCGAGTCACTTGTGTGGCGCTCGACGCTGAGTTGATGAGCGAAGGCATCGACCTGTATGCAGCCCGGTCGGATAAGGAATGGGGCCTCACCGATTGTATTTCGTTTGTGCTGATGCAAAAAGCTGGCATCCAGGAGGCCGTTACGACCGACCATCACTTTGAGCAGGCGGGGTTCACGATTCTGATGAAGGCGTGAATCCCAGGCATCGGGCGAGCCTTCCTCGGGCCCCACAGCGGCTGCTGGTGCTTCGCCGTAGCCGCCAGACCGGCCCAGGGGCATTGTCGCGGCGGATCAGGACGAGGGAGCACGGACCTCTTCCAGCCTCAGAGTGACCGATGGATCCGGCCCGGTGTCGTCGAAGCGAACATACAGGAAGCAGTCAGCACCTCTGATCTGCATTCCGATGCAGCCGTTCTCCCGCCGATCAGTCAGTCCTTTGCCGGGCTATCCGGTTTCCGCCCGCCGACGATGCACCAGAGGTGGTACTTGACGAAGACGTCGGCCTCAACGAAACCGATGTTCCGCAGCCAGTGAACCTGGTCGACGAATGATTCGTGCAGATCGTCGCCCTTCGATTTCGGAGCCGCGAACCCATCGATGTTCCGGCGTTTCCAGTTGTCGAAATGCCGGCACCAGGTTTCCGCGTGTTCGGCCAGTTCGACCGGTACGGCGGGACGCTGCTGGTCCACGTGACGGGCCCAGAGCTTCAGGCTCGCCAGATATGCCTGTTCGTCGACCGTGCGCATCTCATCGGCATTCATGAACCAGCCCCCGTCGCTCAGCAAATCAAAGCACTTGGCATAGATGGCCTGCTTCTCGTTGTGCTCGAGATGATGGATCGCGGACATGGAGAAAATGGCATCGACGGGCCGGGAGATCTGTCGCTCCCAATCGTCTTCCATGGTGGCACGCACGTACGCAACGCGCTCACCGAACCTGGCGAGCCGCCGGTGGGCTACCGCCAGAAAAGCCTCCGACGAGTCGATCGAATAGCACGACGCCTGCGGGTTGGCCGCGAGCACCTTCTCCAGGAATCTCCCGCTGCCTGCGCCCAGATCGACAATCCGCGGTCGAGCCAGCGTGGCGATCTCTGCCTGCCGAATCATCTCCTGCTGAAGGAAGTCATACATGGGCACCAGCAGGGGGGCCATGTGGTCATAGGCTTCGGCCATCTGAAGAAAACGTTGTCGATCTGCGGCATCCATGGTGAGACTCCTGACTCCAGTGTGAATGGGAGAGGAATATGACTGCTCAGTGCTGCAGCCGGTCGAGCATGATCTTGCGGATGAGCTTCAGCGGTGCGGGCTGACCGGTCCATCGCTGGAATTGGGCCGCCGCCTGGCCGACGAACATGGCTACGCCGTCGACGGTTCGACAGCCGCGGTCGCGGGCCTGGCGGAGCAGCCGGGTTTCCATGGGGTTGTAGATGGTCTCGAACACGACCGTTGTCGGCGGCAGGTCAAACTGCGGTAGGGGGGTCTCGTCGACGTTCGGCCACATGCCGATACTGGTGCACTGCACGACCACAGCGGCCTCGATGGCCGAGCGCGCTTCCCATGGGCGAGCGGCGGCGCCGAACTCCGCGGCCAGTTGCTCCGCCTTGGCCAGCGTGCGGTTGTAGATAGTGACCCGGCAGCCGGCGTCGATCAGGCCGGCCACAATGGCCCGGCTCGCGCCGCCGGCGCCCAGCACGGCGACAGACAGATCGCGCAGGGCCTCGGGGGCACAGTCCATGCCGGCGCACAAGGCGTCCATCGCCCCGCGATAATCAGTGTTGTACGCGGCCAACGAGCCGCGGGCTTCAGCCCGCGCGGTGTTGCTGTTGCGTACAGCGCTTCCATCCTGAGCGGCGCCGCGCGGGCTGAAGCCCGCGGCTCTTTGGTCGTCTCTCGCCGGCTCGACGACCAGCGTGTTGGCGGCACCGATCCGCTGGGCGAGAGGCTCGATGTAGCCGCCGTGCTCGGCCACGTAACGCAGCAGGTGCTGCTTGTGGGGGATGGTCACGCTGCAACCGGACAGACCAAGCCACGGCCGGGCCAGGCAACCGTCGATGAACGCCGCGAAGTCCGCATAGTCCGGCTCAACGCGCAGCGGCAGGTACACGCCGTCGTGCCCGGCCTCGCCGAATGCCGCGTTCATGATCGCCGGGCTCATCGAGTGGGCCACCGGACAGCCGATCACACCGTACACCCGGGCGTTCGGTCCGATCGTATCCCAGCGGTACAGCGAGCGCATCTGTTCGCAGGTGAGCTGACCGGGCGCCGATTCCTTGCCTGTCTCCAGCGAAGCAAAGGTCAGCAATCCACCGACCTTGCCGGCCAGCACGCGGGTGATCACCCCCGCCTCGCCCATGCACAATCCGATGGTGGGGCGGGTGCGGGCCGAATTGCGTACCGCGTCGAGCATGCGCACCGCGTCGGTGATGCGGTTCGCTTTGCAGGCGAGTTTGACCACGTCGGCCGGCTCGCTCTGCAGCTCGGCGAAGATCGCATCGAGGTTCTCCGGCGTGCTCAGGAAATCGTGCTTCGAGA
>CAZEEJ010000222.1:0-7929 GCA_964511155.1 uncultured Planctomycetales bacterium
CAGCTTCTGGTCCACCCGCACCACAACCACCGCGATCCCGATCACGGCCAACGCAATCAGCACTGCCACCATCCGGGGTATGGTCATGCCGACACCCGTTGATCCCCCTCGGCTTTCGACTGCCCGTTCGGCAGCTTGATCTTCGTGCCCGGCTTCATCCGCTTGGGATCCAGATCCTGGTTCAGCTTCATGATCTCAGGCCAACGCGCCGCTGAGCCCAATTCCCGGGCGGCAATCGTACTCAACATGTCGCCCGGCCGAACCTAGTACGTCCGCGCCCCCGTCGGCTCAGGAACCAAAGGGCGCTCGGCCGCCTTCACCGCCGACTCGCCCGCGTCCCGTCGAACCAGGGCCGGGGCTCGCCGACCCTCGCTGCCCGCCGACGGCAACACCCGCAATTCCTCGGAGCTCACCGTCCGCGCATCGCCCGTCAAACGCCGGGCGTCGAAACTCGGAGCGGGTTCCACGATCGCCGCCAACTCCGGCGGAAGCGCCGGAATCGCCAGCCGCTGGCCCTCACGCACCGTATGCACGTCCTTCATCTTGTTCGACGTCGCCAGGAACTCCACCGCTCTCATGTTCGCCGTGCCGTAATGCCGCTTGGCGATCTCGCCCAGCGTTTCCCCCTTCTGCACCAGGTACTCCCGCGGCTCGGCTTCGCGCGTCGGCGGCGACGACGGACCTCGCTCCGGTTTCACGTCCGGCGACGGACTCATCCGAGGTGGTGCCGCAGGGACCGTCGGCTCGGGGCGATCGATCTCGATGGGCTGGGCCGGTAGAGCCGGCGCCACCCGACGCTCAACCGTGGTCACCGGCTCCGTCGCCGACAACGGCGCGAGGCCCACCCGGTGCCCGTCAATCGGGCCGCGGGCCTCCATCGCTGTCCATTCCGTCGGAGACGGCCCGAGGGCTTCCGGCCGCGGCAAGCCGTGACTCAACGGGCTCACCGGCCCACGCCCCTGCTCGGACCCCCGCGAAACCAAACCCGTGCCCGGACTCGCCGGCGCAGCCGCTACCCCACCCGAAACTTCCTTAATTGGTGTGGAAACCCGGGATTGGAAATCAGAACGCGGCAGTGCCCGACCTACCAGGGTGTCCTGCAACCCGCCGTCCCGACTGGCCGTCGGCATCCCGTCCCCCACCGGCGGAACCGACCCCGTGTGCGACAGCAGCACCGCGAAGACCACGATGAAGCCCAACCCGACCAGTAGACCAATTTTCGTTTCCCGGGTCATCGAAACCTCCCTGCTTCGCCGTGCGGATTCCCGTCACCCCGTTGACCACAAACCGTCGCCCACCCGAGTACGCGGCCTCAGTCCCGGTCACTGTGTCGGCCCAGCCACACGAACCGCCACCCGCAGCTTCGCACTCCGCGAGCGGGGGTTCCGCTGAGCCTCTTCACGCGACGCCGGAACCGGCTTTTTCGTGCGTATTTCATACACCCCCAACCGCCGACAATCAAGCAGATGATGCTTCACCAAGCGGTCCTCACCACTATGGAAGCTGATTACCGCCAGCCGACCCCCTATACGTAGTAGGTCCGGCGACGCCTTGAGCAACGCCTCCAGGTTGGCCATTTCCCCGTTAACTGCCATCCGAAGGGCCATGAACGTCCGCGTCGCCGGGTGCAGGCGCCCGGGATGCCCCTGGGCTGGAACGCCCAAGGCCGAACACACGATCCGGACCAGATCCGCGGTCCGGCGAATCCTCGCATCCCGCCGCTCCAGGCAGATCCGCTTGGCGATCCGCCGGCTGTATCGCTCCTGACTGGCCTCCCAGAGCAGATCCGCCAGCGCTGTTTCGCTCAGCGAATTCACCAGGTCAACCGCGGACCGCTCCAGGCGGTCGTCCAACCGCATGTCCAGCGGGCCGTCCGCGGTGAAGGACAGCCCCCGCTCCGGATCCAGCAGTTGATCGGTGCTCGGCCCCAAGTCCGCCAGAATCACGTCCACCGCGTCCAGTTCCAACTCGGCCAACACCGCGGGCAACTCCGCGAAGTTCGACCGCACCCAGTCACACCGCGGACCACCACCGGCCGGCCACCCGGCCGCCACCCGAGCCTCGGCCCGCGCCAGATTCGCCGGGTCCACGTCCAACCCGATCAACCGCCCCGTCGGCCCGAGCGCCTCCGCCAGCAGACGTGCGTGCCCACCATGGCCCGCAGTTGCGTCGACCACGACCTCCCCGGGCTGCGGCGCCACCATCGCCAACACCGCGTCGCAGAGGACCGGCTGGTGCTCAACCTCCGCTCCGCTCACCGGAGCACACCTCCTCGAACGGCCGGCATCGCCGCCCCAATCGCCGCTGCTCAAAAAAGGGGGCAACGCCGTCCGTCCCTGTAGGCGTTGACCCGGGATCCCGGCCGGGAGTCCGAGGATGGCGAGCCGCCCGACGCGTCTCGCCTGACACGCCTGGACGCAGGCACCGCCCACACCCATCCGCGTCAACGAGTGGGAGACCGGCTGCCCAACTGACCGTCCAAGCCTGCCCGCGCAGACTGTCGCTCTGCTCGCCTCCCCTGACGCAATCCGTTGCACCCGCGCCAGGAAGCGCTCGCCCTGACCGCCCCTGCAATCCTTTGCTCAGTCGGCCAGAAAGTGATCAGCCCGGCGACTCCGTTCGTCCCGCTGATGACTTCGTCCGGGCTTCGACCGTACCCGCCGCGGAGCACCACGCCACGTCCCCGCGCCGGTCAGCCGATTCTGAGAACCTGCTTTCGGGCCCGCATTCCGCACGCGCCCTGCCAACTCCCCCACACAAATCGGACCTGATCGCTCCCCCTCCCCTTCCACACGCCGCGGCCGCTCCGAGTAAACGCCAGCTCGGAGGTCACTACACCGCAAACTCGCCGTCCTCGCTCCAGAACCGATCGCCGGATGGCCGGCCCGGAAAGGGGCTTGAGACACAGATAACCCCCAAGCCCCTGTCCGATGCCGGTCCCTCGCTCACTCGTGACGCCCCCCACGTAATACTCAACTCCTGGCCGGCGGAACGAAGATCCCGGCAACTTGCAGCTCTCTGGTCTTGTCCACCGCAGCCTGGTACAGATCCGCATGTCGCGGACCCAGTTGCCGCGCGTGAATCTCCCGCTCACTCCGGTTCCAGATTTCCAGGTGATCCACCGCTCCGATCAAGCTGACGTTCCTGCCGATCCCGACGCGGTCCAGATGCCGCTTGGGTAAAACCACACGGCCTTGGCCATCCGGCTCCAACAGGGTCACCATCGAGTAATAGACCTGTTCGAACACCGCCCGTTCCGCACTGGGGGCCAACGACGCACGCTGCTCAGCGGACAACCGCCGAAAGTAAACATCGGGGTACAGGTGCAGCGTCGTGATGGGCGTCCCGGGCACAAGATAATACATCGTGCCCTCGGTCTCCGGGTCCACGCCCGCCCGCACGCTCGCAGGAATCGAGAGCCGGTTCTTGCCATCGATCGTCAAGTCGTGCGTGTCAACCAGCAGCATGCAGGATCCCGCTCGGTTTTCGTTTCCCGCCCACTGCCATTCCTGTGATCAGGGATGGCCACCCACATGAGCCCACTTGAATGGGCTGACCAGGGATAGAGTAACACCGGTCTGCTGGCGATGCAAGCAGAATCCTCGGGGTAAAACACCGGAAAGTACAGTTTTTTGATTCGGCTTTTGTTCGCGTCAGGTATGGGGGATCGTCGCGAAGCAGATGTCTAGGCCAAGGGGCATCCGAGTTGAACGCCCGATAACTTTCAGCGGCTGATGGACGAAGGTTCGTCACCCGTCATCGGCGACGAGCGGCGTCCACGGAGACGCCGGCTGGGTGATGCGGCCAGGAGTGCGCGATCGACCGGGTCGGCGCTAGGCCGACCTGGGGGGCGGAAAACGCAGGGCGGCCTTCTCGGCCGGGGAGATGAAAACCTTCTGTGCAGGGCAGGTCCGGGTCGCGGCGCACCAGCCGAACAACCAGGTCAGCTTCGCCATGAGCTGATCGAGATACCCGGCATCGACGTCGGCCCGCCAGTGGATGAGGCGGCCGGCCACAAAGAACGCGCTGCTGAGCCCGAGCCGGATGCCGATTACAGCGCGTGGATGGGAGATCCGTCTCCGCGGGAACTGAGCCCGCCCCCGAGGGCCCCGCCCTCGAGGTCGAGATAGTCAAAGGATTCGTTCATGGCGACCCGATCCACAGTTCAACCTCGTGGACCGCAGGCGACCAAGATGGTTGTTTCAGGTACGACCGAGCCTGGCTACCTGCCGCCGAGCCGCACCTCCCTCGTAAGCTGGAGAGAACGTACCACATCCTCGGTGATATGCAGGGGGTGTAAACATCTTAATCAACATAAGGTTACGACATAACGCCCCTCTCGACGGAATCATGCAACTCACAGGCCCCTACATCCTGTGCGGGTCAGCTCAAGCTGTTCTGGATTCGGCCGGCGGGTGTGGGGGGGCGTGACAGGTAAGGCGGGCTATGTCATCATAGAGGCAGGGTTGGCTTACCCAAAGGAACAGGATCTTCAGCTTTCGTGTCCGACGGCAGCCCGCTTTCCATGGACTCGCTCCGCCGGGCCGAACGGGCGTCTGCCTTGTCAAAGTCTGCAGTCTCGCGTGGGCACCCGCCCGAGCTGCACAGAGAGGAAAGGGTGGCATGGAAGAACGACCGACAACCGAAGCACGATTGCGGCGACTCAATGCCGTCCTGCGCGCGATCCGGAACGTCAATCACATGATCGTTCGGGTCAACGATCCTCGCCGACTCATCGAGCTGGCCTGCGACAACCTGACGGAGACCCTGGGCTACTACACTGCCTGGATCGCGCTGCTTGATCGGCAAGGCACTGTGACGGGCACGGCGACCCGGGGCTTCGGCGACGAGTTCATCGCCCTGCGACAGGAGCTGGATCAAGGCCGCTTCCCGCTTTGCATGCAAGCCGTCCTGGAACGTGAGGAGCGGATTGTGATCCGAGACCCGGCGACGGACTGCCCGGATTGTCCGCTGGCGGGCGTCTATGCGGGCAGGCTCGTCATGGCTTGCCGGCTCGCGTGTGCCGGCCGGCTGCACGGGGTCCTGGTCGTCTCGATCCCGGAGTGTTTCGCTCACGAGCAGGAGGAACATGATCTCCTTGCGGAACTGGCGGACGATCTGGGGTTTGCACTCCACCGGATGGCCGCCAGCGAGCAGCTCAAACTGCAAGAGATGATCCTCGGCGAGATCCGCGACCTGGTGACCTTAACCGACCTCGACGGTCGCATCCTGTACACCAACCAGGCGGCGTGCGACCTGCTGGGACGCCGGCTGGAGGAGTTACTGGGACAATCGGTGGACATCTACGGCCAGGATCCGGCACGCGGGGCGACGCACCAGGAAATCATCGAACGGACGCTCCGCGACGGCGAGTGGCGCGGCGAAGTGGTCAACCGCACGAAGGACGGTACGGAGATCATCCAGGACTGCCGCACATGGGTGTTGCCCGACGTGACCGGCGCCCCGAATTATCTGTGCGGCATCGCGCGGGACATCACCGAGCGCAAACGGGCGGAGCAGGCGTTGCGGAGGCGAGAAGCCTTCATCCACACGGTCATGGACAACCTGCCCATCGGCATCGCGGTGAACTCGCTAGATCCGGGCGTGCGGTTCGAGTACCTGAACGACAACTTCCTCCGGTTCTACCGCACGACCCGCGAGGCCCTGGCCGGCCCGGATGGCTTCTGGGAGGCGGTTTACGAGGATCCGGCCTTCCGGGAAGAGATTCGAAACAAAGTCATGGAGGACTGCGCCAGCGGCGTCCCGGAGCGCATGTGCTGGCGCGACGTGCCCATCACGCGCCGCGGCGAGGAGACTACCTTCATCACCGCGAGGAACACGCTGATCCCCGACAGCCAACTGGTGATTTCAACGGTCTGGGACGTGACCGACCGCAAGCGGGCGGAGCAGGGTTTGCGGGAAAGCGAGGCCCGGCTGCGTATGACGCTGATGAGCGTGGGTGACGCGGTGATTGCCACGGACGCCGAGGGCAAGATCACCGTGATGAACCCGGTGGCCGAGGCCCTGACCGGGTGGTGCCAGGCGGACGCCGCCGGCCGGCCGCTCGACGAGGTCTTCCGCATCTTCAACGAAGACACCCGCCAACCGGTGGAGAACCCGGTGCAGCGCGTCCTGCGCGAAGGGACCATCGTCGCCTTGGCGAACCATACGCTGCTGATTGCCCGGGACGGCACGGAGCGTCCGATCGCCGACAGCGGCGCCCCGATCCATGATGGTGCGGGAGCGGTGATCGGCGTGGTTCTGGTGTTCCGCGACCAGACCGCGGAGCGTGCGGCGGAGCTGGCCCTGACCCGCAGTCGGGCGGAATTGAAAGCCATCTACGACCATGCCCCCGTGATGATCTGTGTGGCGGATGGGGAGCGGCGGGTGCGTTACGCCAATCCGGCCTTCATGGCGTTCACGGGCATTTCGGAGGAGGAGCTGAAGACCGGGCTGGTCGGCGACGTGTTCGGCTGCATCAGCGCCCTGGAAAACCCTCACGGATGCGGCTTCGGGGTGGATTGCCGGAATTGTGCCCTGCGGTTGGCGCTGGAAGACACGCTGCAGACGGGGCGCAGCCATCACAATGTCGAGTACCGCACCACGCTGGTGCGCAACGGCGAGCGAACCGAGGTGGCGCTGCTGGGCTCCAGCGCTCTGGTTCATGCCGCCGACCGGCCGCACCTGTTGCTGTGCATGCATGACATCACCGAGTTGGACCGTGCCCAGCAGATGCAGCGTCAGCTCGAAGCCCAATTGCAGCATACCCAGAAACTCGAGAGCCTCGGCGTGATGGCGGGCGGGATCGCCCACGACTTCAACAACTTCCTCACCGTGATCCGCGGCAACGCCGATCTGCTGGCCGAGTCGCAAGCTCTCGATGAGGACCAGCGCGAAGCCGTGGGCCACATCCGCAGCGCCGCCGATCACGCCACGATGATCACTCGCGCACTTCAGGCGTTCAGCCGGCCGGCCTGCACCGAAACCCGGGCGATGGACGCCAACGTACTGGTGCAGGAGACCTACAGCCTGTTGCGGCGGCTTATACCCGCGACGATCAACTTCCAGACCGACTGCGACCCGTCGGCCCAGGTGGTTCTCGCGGACGCGAGCCAACTCCATCAGGTGCTGATCAACCTCTGCGTCAACGCCCGCGACGCCATGCCCACCGGCGGGCGGTTGGACCTGGAAACGCGGCGGGTGCCGCACGCTCACCTGCCGCCGAGGCCCGGGCGTAACCCGAACGTCGATCAATACGTTCGGATTCGCGTCCGCGACACCGGTTGCGGCATGGACGAGCACACGCTGGCCCACGCCTTCGACCCATTCTTCACCACCAAGCCCAAGGATATGGGCACGGGGTTGGGACTGGCCATTGTCTACCGCATCGTCGAGAACCACGGGGGTTTTCTCGACGTGGCCAGCAAGCCGGGCGAGGGAACGCAATTCGACCTGTATCTGCCTGCTACCGACACGCCCTGCGAAGCCGAGCAACCCGTGGCCCTGTCTCCCCCGCGCGGGGAGGGGCGCATCCTGATTGTCGACGACGAGGAGATGATCGCCAGCCTGCTCAAAACGCTGCTGGAGGTCCGCGGATATGAAGCGGTCGCCGTCACTGCCCCCCAGGAGGCCATCGCCCTGGCACGGCGACCAGGCTCGCCCTTCGACCTGGCAATCATCGATTATAATCTGCCGCACATGACCGGGCAGCAGTGCCTGGAAGAGATCCGTCGCAGCCAGCCCGATCTGCGGGCGATTCTGATCAGCGGGCAGGGGCTGGATGCGAGCTTAGCCCAACAGACCGGCGTCAGCGTGCTCTACAAGCCCTTCACCGCCCACATGATCGCCGAGGCGGTCCGCTCCCGCCTCGCATGCGCGTAACGCGCTGCCCGCCCGGCTCCTCGGGAAAAATGGCGAATGCCCAAGGCC
>CAZEEJ010000223.1:0-7854 GCA_964511155.1 uncultured Planctomycetales bacterium
CCGCTCCACCTGCGACCAATACAACTCGACGCCCTGCGCCCCCGCCTGTCGCATGAACTCGAGGGCCCCGGCCAACGGGAAGCTCCGCAACACCTGCGCCATCAGCCCCCGCGTGCTGCAAGCCAGTTTCAAAGTCATTACCTGCCCGCCTGAGGCCGATCCCCGGTTCCCGCCGAGGCCATTCGACCATTGATCGCCCCGGTGGTCAACCCCGGCCGACCAAAGAAAAGGCAGGCCGCACCGCTACGGTACGGCCTGCCTTGATGTTTGATTCAGTCCTTCAGCGGCGATCCGCAGAACGCGTTCGCTCACGCCTGGCCGATGGACCGGCGCCGCAATCTCAGCAGCGGCAGGGCCAGACCCAGCAAAGCGACGGTCGCGGGTTCGGGAATCTGCGAGAACGTCTGGTCGATGAAGGAAATAGTGGTGAAGCCCGCCGCGCCACCGTAAAGGACGATCGTCTTCTCGACGTGCAGCGTTTTGAACATCCCATCGAACAGGTCGTGGTCGCTCAACGGCGTGGGCGTCGCCACGGCGGCGGAGCCCACGGGGACGTTCCCATCGAAGACCGTCTCGGTCACCCGGGCGAAGCCTTCGGGGTCCGTGGCCACGCCGTTAAACGCCAGCGAGATATCGTGGATCCACAACTGCGGATCGATCACCGTCACGTCGTAGCCGATGGTCACCGTCACGCCGGAATTGGGCACCAGGTTGGAACGGGCGGCGAGCAGGCCGGCGAACCGGATACCGATCTCGTCGCCGATCACAATGCCCGCCACGTCAATCGCGGCCGGGTTGGCAATGTAGGCGCTGTTGCCGTCCGGCTCGATAGAGACGCTGAAGTTATCAAACAGCTTGTCGATGACCAGAATGGACTCATCCTCATCCACCAGTTGCTGAAGCGGCACGGCGTGGACTTGGGCCGGGGCGGCGAAAATCGCGGCCATGAGCAGCAGACCCACGACCGGGACGGTGGTGCTCACAGTGGCCATCGCCCGGGCAAGCTTACGCGGCTTGAGCAGGACGAGGAACCCGAGTGCCAGGAAGGAGAGGGTCGCCTGTTCCGGACCCTCCGGGAAGAGCTGCTCGACCCACACAATGTAGCTGCCTTCCGTCAGACCACCGAGGGCGGCCATATCCTTGGTGATGTGCAGCAGAGGATAGAGGTCAGGCAGGGGAAGAGACACACTGGTCGGCCCGCCCGGCACCTGCACGCTGGTTTGCGCGACCACGGTCAGGCCGTCGCGTGCGGTCTCGACCACCTGGGCAAAGCCCTCCGGCGGTGCATAGCCGCTGAAAGACAGCCCGATGGTGTCGATCTCAAAGAGCGGGTTGAGCACCACCACGTCGAAGCTGACGAGCAGGTCGACGTAGGAGTTCGGCCCCGCGGACAGGATCGGCGCGCCGGTGGGCGTGTCAAACCGCAGGCCGTAGTCGGTCCCCACGGTGATGCCCTTGACGTCAATCAGCGTGGGATCGGCCGTGTAGCTGCCGAACCCGGTGACGACGACGTCGAAGTTGGTGAACAGCTTGTCGCCCTGAACGATGATTCCGTTGCCGTCGGCGAGCTCCTGGAGCGGCACGGCGCTGGCCGCCCCACAGAAGGCCGCGACCAGCAGCGAGGACAGCAAGGCCCAGCGCGCACACCGATGCAGACTGATAGACAAATGGTTCATGATTCCTCTCTCTCCCGTGCAATCACTCCGGGCGAAAAACTTCCGCCCAAGGTGCGCGTCTAGCCCCATATCGTCATGCGAAGCACAACGCTGTGATTGGGGGAATCACATGGAGGTGGACGCCTGCTCTCTCTCTCCTCATCTCTCCAGGTGCAGACTCACTGTCCGCGCCTACTCTCTCAACGGCTCATTATAGGCTGACGGGCTAAGGGAATCAAGCATTTTCTGACCATGATTCGCTGACCACGGGGGGCGGGGATCGGGGGTCGGGGGGGGTGCACGCGATCCGCACTGCTCAAAGAGCAGTGGCACACGGAAAGAGAGCGGTGGCACACGGCCCGATAACGTGTTCCAGTCGGAAGCGTGTGCCCCCCGACGGGCCGGAGCCCGGCACCCGGCGGGCCGGCGCCCGACACAGGTTGCTGCAACCTTTTCGGAAGGCGATAGTTACCAGTATCTACAGGGCGCGCGGCGACGGTATGATGCCCCTAAGGCTCTCCAGCCACGCGGCGCCTACTGGAGTGCCCCCTTTCGGAAATTCCGAGACCGGCTGAGACTCAAGCAAGCGAGCGGCCATGAATACAGTGATGCCTGACGACGCCAGCGATGTGGGCGGGGCCCGGGCGGGTGACGGGGAGGCCTTCGCACGGCTGTACACCCGGCACGCGCCGGTGGTGCTCGCGCTTTGCCGGCGGAACCTGACGCAGGCCGAGGCGGAGGACGCCTGCCAGGAGACGTTCCTGCGGGCGTACCGCAAGCTCGACCAACTCAAGAGCGCGGGGGGCCTGCGACCGTGGCTGTACACCATCGCCCGCCACGTGTGTTCCGAACGACGGAGAACCGCTACGCGGCGTCGGCTTCATGAGGAGCTGGCGGTCATGGATATTCGCGTTGCCCCATCCGCGGACCTGCGTCCCGGCCCGTCCGCGGCGGCCGAGCAGGTTGAACAGCTCGACCGCTTGACGGCAGCCATGGACCGATTGCCGGATGACGAGCGGCTGGCCATCCACCTGTGCTACCTGGAACCGAACCCGCCGGCGGCGGCGAGCGAGGCACTGAACGTGTCGCGGGCCGCGTACTACCGGCTGGTTCGCCGTGCCCGGGAGCGGCTGGCCGTCTGGATGAAGGAGGTGCCCACGCCATGATTCCTCCACGTCACCTGCCGCCCGACGACGACGGCCCCGAGCCCGTGCCGCCTTCGCCGGACGAATTGGATGCCCTCCTTGTAGAGTGGCATCGGCAGCATCGCGACCGGGCGCTCGCCCTGCGCGAGCAGCTCATGGCCAGGATTCGCGAAACCTCTGCGCAAGAAAACGCGGAACCGGACGCGCCGGCGCGCATCCAAGAGGGTGCCGCTCCGCGATCGGTCGGGATGAAGCCCGACGCCGTCCGACGGAGCATCATCAGGAGACTTGTCATGAACCGGTATTCCGCAGTGGCCGCCTCCGTTGCTTTGGCTGTGCTGCTCGTGTCGCAATTCATGCCGCAGACGGGTACCACCGCCTATGCCGGGCAGGTCATCATGGTGCCCGAAGGCGGGCGGCTGGACGCGGTGGACCGTGACGGCAACGTCATGGGCCCCTGCCCGCTCGAGCACACGGACGTGGACGTGGCCGTCAGCGCGTTCCTCAGTCGCGTGACGCTCAAACAACGGTTCAAGAACACACAGAACGAGAAGATCGAGGCGGTGTACACCTTCCCGATGAGCCATCGGGCCGCGGTCGACCGTATGACCATGACCGTCGGCGACCGGGTGGTGGTGGGCGAGGTGCATGAGCGGGAGAAGGCCCGGGCGATCTACGAGGCCGCCCGCGAGCAGGGCTACGTCGCCAGCCTGCTGGAACAGGAACGGCCCAACATCTTCACCCAGTCCGTCGCCAACATCGAGCCTGGCGCGGAGATCACCGTAAAGATCAGCTACGTCGAACTGCTGCAAAGCAAGGATGGGCAGTACACATTCGACTTCCCCATGGTAGTCGGGCCGCGGTACATCCCCGGCAGTGTGCCGACCAGCCTGGGTGATCTGCCCGCGGGGCTGACGCGGCGTAACGGGGTGGTTCTGCTGGGTCCGGCCAAGCTGGAGCTCGGCGAGGCGGGCACCACCAGCGGACTCGGCGAGTTGCAGACCGGTAAGCTCAAGGCCCTCGTCCACGGTGCGATGCCCATCTCCCCGCCGCCGGTCGCCCATTGGGGCGCCTTTGCGCAGGCAGCCCAGCCCGAGGGCGAGCCGGTCACCGGCGGACAGCCGACGCTGTGGTACCGATTCGAGGCGGCCTACCTGGACGGCTCCAAGGAGTCAGGCACGCTGCACACCGACGGCACCGGCCAGCTCAACGGCCGTTGGTTCTATGCTGACGTGCAGTCCATCAAAGACATGGGCACCGGCTTCGAGCCGAATACGACGCAGGTTCCCGACGCCAGCCGCATCACCCCCATGCCGGTCAAGCCCGACAAGCGGGCCGGCCACGACATCGCCCTGCGCATCACCATCGACACCGGCGGGCCGGGCATCCGCGACGTCCAATCCGTCCTGCACGAGGTTGTCCGCAAGGATACGGTCAACCGTGGCGATGGCCTGCCGCGGCGTGTGACCTACGAGCTGATGAAGGCCGGCGAGATTCCCAACCGCGACTTCGTGCTCAACTGGCGACAGACCGCGGACACGGTGCAGGAGGCCACCTTCACGCATGCCGGCAAGCACGGCAAGTTCTTCACGCTGATCCTCGCCCCGCCGGACCGCGTGACGGATGACCAGGCGGTGGCCCGCGAGTTGGTCTTCGTGCTGGATTCGTCCGGCTCGATGAGCGGGTTCCCCATCGAGAAGGCCAAGGCAGTCATGAGCAAGGCCATCGACGCCCTGCGCCCGCAGGACACCTTCAACCTGATTACCTTCTCGGGCGATACGCACATTCTGTGGGACAAGCCCCGGCCGTTCACCCCGGCCAACCGCAAGGAGGCCCAGGACTTCCTGGCCAGCCGTCAAGGCCGCGGCGGAACGGAGATGATGAAGGCGATCAACGCCGCCCTGGTGCAAACCGCGGCCGACGGTGGATCGGTCGAGTTGAGTCCCCTGCGACTGCTCGATTTGCCGGCCGACGGGCGCGAGGTACGCGTGCACGTCCCCGCCGGGCAGATGCAGGTCATCATACGCGGTACGCATAAGATCGGCGAACACGGCGTGGCCGGCTGCGAGATCGTTCTCGACGGGCACAAGATTCCCGTGCATGGCCTGCCCAGCGCGTTTGTCGAGCATCGCGAGAAGGCCCTCGTGTTCGAGGGTCACTGGATCACCCGCGATCGCGCTCGTGTGCTTGACGTGAGAAACTGGCGCATCGCCGGCGAACGTGCCGCCGGTCCCATCCGCGTGGTCTGCTTCATGACCGACGGCTACGTGGGCAACGACATGGCCATCATCGACGCGGTGCAGAAGAACGCCGCGACCACCCGCGTGTTCAGCTTCGGCATCGGCAACAGCGTGAACCGCTACCTGCTGGACGGCATGGCCCGGGCCGGCCGCGGCGAGGCCGAGTACGTCCTGCTGGAGAGCGACGGCGAGGAGGCTGTGCGGCGGTTCACCCAGCGCATTCAGACGCCGGTGCTGACCGATGTGCAACTCAGTTTCAGCGACGGTTTGCGGGTCACCGACCTGGTGCCCGCGCAGATTCCCGACCTGTTCGACGTCAAGCCGCTGGTGCTGCACGGGCGGTATGCCCAGGCCGGCAAGGGCCGACTCACCATCCGCGGCCAGACCGGGCACGGCCCGTACGAGCGGACGCTGGATCTTGAACTGCCCGAGACGGCCGACGAACACGACGTGATCGCCACCCTGTGGGCCCGCGGCCGCATTGAGGAGCTCATGAATCAGAACCTGGCCGCGGCCCAGGGCGGGGCCTTCCCCGACGCCCAGCGGCAGGAGGTGGTCAAGCTCGGCGAGCAGTTCCAGATCATGACCCAGTTCACCAGCTTCGTGGCGGTGGAGAAGAGCCGGGTGACCATCGGCGGACGGCCCGTCCTGGTGGCCGTGCCCATCGAGATGCCCGCCGGCGTCAGCTACGAGGGCATCTTCGGCACGGATGGACGCTGCGACAAGCTCCGGGAACGAGTGCTCAGCGACGCATCAGCCTTGAACAGACTGACCACCCTGGCCGGTCAAGCCAGGCTACGCTCCGGCGAGGAGGGTGAGTTCGAAGCGGGGGTTCCGATGACGGCCGCTCGCGGGAGGATGGGGTTGTCTTGGGACGACCAGGCTCGCCGGGCAGAGGTGAAAGATGTGCGGCTTGGCGCCCGCCCGGCAGCCATGGCAGCCGGCGACGCGCTCTTCAGTCTCTCAGCCTCCCCGGCGCAGCCGCCGCCTGGTGGACAGGTTTGGTATGGCTACTATGCTGGTACCCCCTCAGCACCGCCGGCAAGCTACGGCCGACCGGGGAGGCCAAGGTCCGCCGGCGTACCTCGTCTAGGGACACCGGTTGGCGGCGACTTTTCGGGATCTGTCGACTTCGACTTCTACGAGCTCGCGGACGCAGACGGCGGGCTTAGCTTTGGGGAGTTGGGGCTCGTCCCCGGTGAGAGTGAAGGCGCGACGTTACCGGCACTGCTGACCGCGTTGCAGGGCGATGTAGGGCGGAATCTTGCCCGTCGGTTCCTACTGCGCGAGCACACCGCACTGCTGATTGCCGGGTTGGTTGAGGAAGGCAAGCTTGACGAGGCCCGCGAACTGGCGGCCGCCCTGGCGGCACTCGATGCCGAGTACACGGTCGGCGTGGAGATGCACCGTGTCCTGAGCGACGACAAGCTCGCCCCCGCGGATCGCGATCGGCAGATCGCCAAGCTGGCCGACCAAGTCCACGAGGCCGTCGGTCTCGAAGAACGCAAGATCACGCTGCAAACACGGTTGGACGAGCGGCTGTACGGGCTGGTCGAGGGCTCGGCCGATGCGGCCGCGGCGGAAAGCCTGCCGCGGGTCGGTGACCGCCTGCTGGTGACCGTGCTGGTCCAGAAGGCGGATCAGCCAAACGTCCAGACGCTACGCGGCGCCGGCCTGCAGGTCGAGGGCACGTCCGAGTCCGCCCGCCTGGTCGTCGGCACCGTAGCGGCCAACCAGCTCGCCGACCTCGCCCTGACCGACGGCGTCCGCCGCATCGAGCCGACGAAAACGCAGTGACCGCGGCAATGACGCGGCATGCGCGTCGGTCAGCTTGGGCAAACCACTTCGCCCGCCGGCTTGCCGCTTCGCGGGGGAGCGAATCAGGCGGGACGGGTGGCCCACCTCCTCTGGAGGTGGGGGAGCGATTGATTGGCAGTGCGAACCCATATCCCGGCGTCGCATTGATTCGTTTGCCGCAATCGCTCGCCCAGGTCCGGAGAACCTGGCCCGAGTTATTTCATCGGAACCACAGCTAAACACAGATGAACACAGATCAGAATAGGAGTTAGAGATCACACCGCATTCTGATTCCGCGGCGCGCCGTGTTGGGCGCCGATCTCTTGTTTCATCCGTGTTCATCCGTGTTTATCTGTGGTTTGATTTCAATCGTGAATAATCCGGGTTGGGCCGCCCCGGCCGCCGCCTGAACTGACACGCCGTAGCGTAGAGCTCATCGCACCAGCAGATCGAGCATCTCGCGCATCTCGCTGGCCGCGTGGTGGTCGCCGTTGGCCGTAGCGGTCGCGATCCCCTGCCGCAACGCCTGGACGGCGTCCTGGTCGCGCTGCATCTTGACCAGGACGTTGGCCTTCTGCATGTAGGCGGGCACGTAGGCCGGGTCGATCTCCACCACCCGGCCGAACTGGGTGAGGGCATCCTCGTACCGCTCCTCGCGCACCAGGGCCATCGCCAACGAGAAGTTCAGGAAGACGTCGTCGGGCTCGGCAGCCAGCATCTGCTGGATCTGTTCAATTCGCGGCATATTCCTCGACTCCCGGCAAGGTACGGAAACACGGTTTTGGACCAGCCCCTGATGATCGACTGTAGCGCGCCGGGAGGAATCCCGCAACGGCGGAGCGGTTTCCCGTCCTTGACACCAAAGGCGGGCCGCCGGCGCCGTCCAGCGAGCCGCCGGGTTTGTCCCGGCGCTTGGCGGGAGAACGATGGGCATGAAGCACGTCGCTCCTTGCGAGAAAGTTGGCGTCGATGCTCCGAACCGCAACGCGGTTCCAGATCACAGCCCGGGGTCGCGCA
>CAZEEJ010000224.1:0-7750 GCA_964511155.1 uncultured Planctomycetales bacterium
AGGATGAAATCCATCGCCTGGTTGATCGTGCGCTGAAGAACCTCAGCGAAGACGCGGAAGCGTTTGGCATCGCCCTCCCACCTCCCAAGTGAGACAGGGGCAGGTGGCCCATCCTTGCGCAGCAAGGGTGGGCTCGCGATGATCGAACGCGCGGGGAAGTCTGCTTTGCCAGGAGCTGCTTTCGCCTTCGCATCATCGTGAGCCCACCCATCGCGTTGCGATGGATGGGCCACCCGCCCAGGCTGTGCCGGACCCGATAAGGCGTATCAGGGCAGGTTGCGTTTGAAAGCCTCAGGGGGGATCTGGTAGACCACGTGGCCGGTGGGGGCCATGCCGAGCTTCTCGTAGGCGGCCATGGCGCGGCGGTTGTCCTTCTCGACGTAGAGCCGCACGCCGCACACCGAGGCGTCCGCCCGGGCCAGGGCCGTGATGTGGCCATACAGGGCCTGGAACACCCCCTGCCCGCGGCACTCGGGGCGGACGAACACCGACTGAAGCCACCAGACCACACCCGCCTGCCAGTCGCTCCACTCGAAGGTGATCATGGACTGGCCGACGATACGGCCGTCCCGTTCGGCCACGAAATAGCGGCACAGGTCCGGCCGGGCCAGCCCCTCGCGGGCGCCGCGCAGGGCGACCTGAGGGTCGAGTCGCCAGTGCTCCGACTCCCAGGCGATCTGCTGGTTGAAACCGGCAATCACGTCGGCATCGGCCGGCGTCGCCTCACGAATCACGATGTCGCGCTTGCTTGTTAACGTCACCTCGTTTACCTCATTCGGTGTACCTGTACGATGCTACGGGCCTTTCCGCGGCAGCGGACGGCTCGCGGAACGTATCGGCCCAGCAGGCGCCGGCCGCCACGGGGGGCGGCCGCTACCGGTGTGGCACCGGCGTCCCGCGACGAGAATGATACTCTGGAAGACCAGTGATGCACCAACGCCCGGTCGTGCTGATTAACGAGAACCGCATGCGGCCGCCGGTCGCGCCGCTGGCCCTGGACTACATCGGCGGCCGGCTGCGGACGGCAGGCGTGCCGGTCCGCCTCGTGGACCTGTGTTTCGCCTCCGACCCGGCGGCCGAGATCCGGCACGCCGTGGCGGATGACCCCTTGGCCGTGGGAATCAGCTTTCGCAACACGGACGATTGCTTTCTGGCCAGCGGGGCGTGGTTCGTGCCGCGGCTGGCGGCACTGGTCGACCAGGTGCGGCAGGCGACCGCCGCGCCGGTGGTACTCGGCGGGTGCGGCTTCAGCATCTTCCCCGCTGAGGTGCTCGACCACTGCGCGGCCGACCTGGCCATCGCCGGCGACGGCGAGGAGTCGTTCCTGCAACTGGTCACGTGCCTGGCCGCCGGGCGCGACTACCGGCAGGTGCCGGGTCTGGTCTTTCGCGATCCTGATGGGCAGGTGCGAATGAATCCGGCAGCGACTGGGCGTGAGCTGGACGTGCCCCCCTACCGCGACCTGATCGACAATCCGCGTTACTTCCACGCGGGCGGCATGGGCAACGTGGAGACGAAGCGCGGCTGCCCACAGGCTTGCATCTACTGTGCCGACCCGGTCGCCAAGGGCCGCACCGTCCGTTGCCGCCCGCCGATGCAGGTCGCCGACGAGGTCGAAAACCTGTGGCGGCAAGGCGTCGATGTGCTCCACCTGTGCGATGGCGAGTTCAACATTCCACCCGCACACGCGCTGGCGGTCTGCGAGGCCCTCATCGCCCGCGGACTGGGCGAGCGCGTGCACTGGTACGCCTACGCCACGGTGCATCCCTTCCCCGAGGAACTGGTCCGGGCGTGTCGGCGGGCCGGCTGCGTGGGGATCAACTTCGGCGTGGACAGCGGTTCCGCCCGCATGTTGGACAGCCTCGGCCGGGGCTACTCGCCGGAGCACATTCGTCGGACGGTCGGCCACTGTCGGCAGGCGGGCATCGCCGTCATGCTCGATCTGCTCATCGGCGCGCCGGGCGAGGATGAATCCTCGGTGCGCGAATCCATCGACTTCCTCAAGCGACTCAACCCCGATCGCGTCGGGGCGGCAACCGGCGTGCGGCTCTACCCGCGGACTCCGCTGGCGGATGCCGTACGCCGCGCGGGGCCGCTGGCCGGAAACCCGAACCTCCACGGGAACGTCGTGGACAACGACAACCTGCTGCGGCCGGTGTTCTACGTCGATCGGCGGCTGGGCGACCGACCGACGGATCTGGTCGTGGAGGTCATCGGCGGGGACGAGCGATTCTTTCCGCCGCCGCGCATGGCCGATGCCAGTAATTACAACTACAACGATAACGCGGTGCTCGAGGAGGCGATCGCCGCCGGGCAGCGTGGCGCGTTCTGGGATATCCTGCGGCGGGTGGCGCGGAGGTAGCCGCGGGATTATCTTCGATACCGGCCGGGTTTCGCAGTCGTGCGAAGCCGCGAGCGGCGGGCTTCCGCGGAGGTACTGCTCAAAGAGCAGTGGCACACCGTGGCGGCCGCCCCCTGTGGCGGCCGGGCACCGGCGGGACGCCGGTGCCACACCGCACCGCCCGAAGAGCACTGCTCCAAGAGCAGTGGCACACGGGAGCGGATCACGCGAAGCCGCGAGCGGCGGACTTCGGAAGCGATCTCAACCTCCGAGCGTCTTTACTCCAGGGCCATGAGCGTCTCGATGGCCTCGGCGATCTGCCGGCGGCGCTCGTAGATCGGACGCGAGTCGAACGTGTACTCCGTCAGGCTGCCGGTAATCTCCGGGGGCACATCCAGCAGCCGCTCCGCCTCCTTGCGGACCTCGGGGGCCAGCCGGGAGCCTTTCTCCGCCAGAGCCGCCTTGAGCAGGTGCAGGTAATCGACGTCCTCGATCCCCTCGCGGAGCATCTCCCAGCGGATACTGCTCACCGGACCATCCAGCACCGGCGACGCGGCTCCCGCGGCCGCCGCCTCCGGCGGATAGAGAAAACGCCCGTCGCCGTTGCCCCAATACCGCTTCTGCCCCTTCTCCAGCCCGTAGCCGACCTGGTACCCCATCGGGTCCGCGTACGGGTTCTGCAGCGAATCCGGGAATGCGGTGTCGCTCGTCCAGTAGATCGACTCCCAGATGAGGATGCCCTCGATCTTGCGCTGCCACGTCTGCCACAGCCAGACGCGCAGGTCGGTGGCCGGATGGTCGATGAACAGCGTGCAATAGGGCGCCTTGGGCCCGGTGCAGACGTACCACCAGAACTGGTCGCCGTTGGCCCGCCGCCGGCCCGCCACCCGCGGATCATAATGGCTGCTCAGCGGGCACCAGAGGTCCACCGCCCAGAACAGCGGCTCGACCGGCTCCTCGGTCAGCATCCGCCGCAGCCCGGGCGCATGCTGCTTCAGCCGCTCCATCCCCTCACGCACGAAGTCGTAGTCCTTGGGGTCCGGCTCGTCGAACCAGTACACGTACGCCTTCTCCAGCCAGCCCTTGGCCTTGAGGTGCTGTTCGATCTGCGAGACGGCACTGCCGAACATGGCCTCGTACTGCGGCGTGCCCGCTTTGAACCCCGCGATCTCGCCCTCGCGCCGTTCGTGGAACGTGCCCCCGCCCATGCCGGGAATATGCAACGTGAAACTGGTGATGTTCCACTCTTCGATCGCCCGCTCCATGGCCGCGTCGAACCGCTCGAAGTCGACCTCCGCCCGCGGCGGGTCGCCGTCCGCGATGAACTTGATCTGAATGCCGTCGTGGGGTGCCGGGTTGTACGGGCTGATGCGGTGATCGGCGAAGCTCTGCATGTACTTGGCGAAGACCTCGCGCTTGTCGGCCTCGGCGGTCAGACCGTGGTACCTGTTGACGGTCCCCATCCCCAGCCCGAAGGCACTGTGGGTGAACGGCTCCTTGGGCAGAGTGAAGCCTCGGACGCGCAGGTGCAGGGGAACCTTGGCCTGCCACCCGGTGGCCTGCAGGCGGATCTCACCTGTGTACTCGCCCGGTGCGGCATCGGCCGGCACGCGGACCAGCACCCACAACGGCTGATTCGCACCCGCCGGCACGGTGATCGGCCCGGCCAGCGGGGGCAGGGCGTCCGGCCAGTCATCCGCGACGCCCAGCGCATCCGTCGGTACCTGTACCGGGTGGTAGTGGACGCGCAGCACCTGCACGTGCTCGGCGCTGATGCTCCCCTGACCGCCCGTGCGCGATAGATCGCCGGCAGTGACCGTCAACTCCTCGAGGTCCTTCTCCGGCCAGAGGACCAGTTGGGCGGCCTCGAACTCGTTGCGAGCGGCGGAGAGTTGGATCGCCTCGCCGGCCGGTGTGGGCACGGGCCGGCCGCGACTCACCTTGCGGGTCGCATCACACCACCACAGCCGCACACCTTCCGGAGCGGCCAGCCGTTCGCCGTAGTCCGCGGCATAGAAGAACGGCACCTCAAACCGCCAGTCGGCCGAGTACACGATCTGCCCCCGGTCGCCCCCGCGCTCGATCCAGCCCTCAACGCGAGCGGTCAGCCGGCTGGCCTCCGCCAGCGTCAGCGGCACCTGGAGTTTGGCGATGTTCCCGGGTGCGACCTCCACCTTGGCCGGCGCCGCCTGATCCAGTCCGAAGGCCGCGCGTCCAAAGCTCGGCTGCTTGTCATCCGGCCCCATGGCCAACAACGTGTCCTGCCGATGGATGGAGAAGCCCTCGCCGGGTTCAGTGGCCCGACTGCCCGCCCGGGCTACGAAAGTGAAGCCCGTCGTGCCCTGATTGGTCACCTCCAGGGTCACGCTGTCCTGCTCGCTGGGCCGCAGCAAACCGGGATCGACCACCCGCACCCCCACGCTCGGGTCGTCCGTTCGGTCCTCAACGTACAGGGTTTGGCCACGGAAACGGCGTTCGGGGCCATCCAGCGCGGCCCAGTACTGGTAGTTGTCGAGCTGCAACGACGCCCCATCCGGCGCCCGCAGCCGCACGTACACCTGCTCGGCCGGGAACAGGTCGGCCGGCAGATCGCCGTCGATCTTCCCGGGCTTGTCGACGATTGCCAATTCGCGCCAGGCCATGCCGTCCCTGGACACCTCGATCAGCAGACGTCCTTTGTGGCCCGCCTCGCGAAGGCCGATCTCAAGCCGACCGGACTTCTGCTGCACGCCGGCCAGGGCGTGGACATAGATCACCGACTGCCCCTCGGCAATCACCCAGCGATCCGTGTTGAACGACGCGGTGAAGGTCCCCAGCGGCCGGCTGAAGTTGCTGCCCGTTCCGGACATCGGAGCCTGGAAATGATACTTGTGGCCGTTGATCTCCTCGCCCTCGCCCAGTTCGAGGCCATCCTGCCGGGCATGCGCGGCCTGGACGGTGGTCAAGATCGGGTTGGCCATGTCCACCATGTCGTTGGTGCGCCATTGGCCCAGCCGGAAACTGCGATCGGCCCCGGCCGGCGGAGCCATGAAAACGTAGCCGACCTCCTGCATGCCCGCGACTCGACAGGGGAAAGTGCGCCGGACCGCGGTCGGGCCGGCCACCACCAGCCCGTCCACGGGGTCGGTACGCCAGACATAAAGGAAATCAAAGCGGTAAAGCCGCCCGGGCTCGAGCGGGACCTCGGCCTGCCAGAAGTTCATGTCGTTGTTCTGGCCGATGACGCGGAAGCCGGGCAGACCCTCCTGGTTGGACAGCGGAATACGCTCGCCCTGCCCCCCGGACAGTTGCCATTCATAGGCGGTCGACATCGCCACCGCCCCGCCCTGCCCAGCCTGGACGGCGGCCGAAACGCCCGCCAGCACACCCAACGCTACACCCCATACCCATCGCTGTCGCATCCGAGATCTCCCATCAACAGTGTCGCACCCAATCAGTGCCGCCCAAGCAGAGCCGCCCTGTGCATCATTCTCACTTCTCACTTCTCACTTCTCACTTCTTACTTCTTACTTCTTACTTCCCGCACACCCGCAGTCTTTCGGCGCGGGAATCAGACAAATAAACTCGCAGGCTTCCCCGCCCGTGTTGCAGAACTGATGCATCTCGCCCGGCGGGACGAACACGACGTCGCCCGGCTTGAACGGGCGGTCGCCCTGCTCGCTCTTGACGATGCCCGAGCCTTTGAGGATGACACACTCGTGCTCGTAGTCGTGCTGGTGGTGCGGCGTGCAGCCGCCGGCCTCGACCTCGAAGTGCCGCATGTGGAAGTTGCCGGCCCCGTCGTCCGGGCCGACCAGCATCCGCATCCGGGCGCCCTTGGCCCCGGGCATGGTCACCGGTTCCTGCCGATGCGCCTTGATCGGTCGCAGCTTCATGTCTCACCTCGCCTCACGTAAACTCGCCGGGCGGTAACCCGGCCGCCACGTCTTCCAACGCCCCGCGGTCCAGGATCCTGATCCGTTGCTGATCGAGCATCTCGATGAGCCCGCCGTCGGCCAGCCGCCGAAAGGTCCGCGAGAGCGTCTCACTGGTCAGGTTCAGGTGGCTGGCCAGATCCTTCTTGAGCATCGTCAACACAAACGTCCCGCCGCCCTCGGTGGGGTCGGCCTGTACCAAGTGCCGGGCCACCCGCCCGGTCGCGTCCCGCAGCACCACGTCCTCCAGGAGACCCACCAAGTGCCGCACCCAGACCGCGAAGCTCTCCATCAACTGCAGGCACAAGGCATGATCGGTTTCCAGGGCCCGGACGAACCGATCCTGCAACACGAGAGCGCAGACCGTATCCTCCAGGGCCTCCGCGTTGGCCGGACAGGGAAAACGCCCGATCGCCGCCACCTCGGCAAACGTCATCCCCGGGTGAGCCAGGTGCAGCACGTGCTCCTTCCCGCTGGGGGCCACCTTCACCACGCGGACCAGCCCCTCGGCCACCACGAACACGCCGGGGCAGGGGTCGCCCTGATTGAAGATGACCTGTCCCCGGGGATAGCGACGGACCATGGAAATGTCCGCCAGCTTCGCCAGCGAGGGCTCGGTCAGGCCCCGGAAAAGCCCGCAACGTCTCAGAATGTCGGCCGTCGTTCGCTCCACGCCCCCCGTCCGCAAAAAAACTCAAAAAAAACCTTGCCGCTTGACCCAGGTCAAGGCCCCCGGCCCCGTCCGGGGCCATAATCAGGTCGGTTACGGTGGCATGCCAGTCACCGGCCGACAGGAGACCGCTATGTTACGCGAGATCGTAGTCATTGACGAGGCCCTCTGTGACGGCTGTGGGCTGTGCGTACCCGCCTGCGAAGAGGGGGCGATCCGGGTGATCGAGAGCAAGGCCCGCGTCGTCGCCGACGTGCTGTGCGACGGCATGGGGGCCTGCCTGGGACACTGCCCACGGGGAGCCATCAACATCGAGCGGCGGGAGGCCCCGGCCTTTGACGAGGCGGCGGTCGCCGCCCATCTCGCACAGAACCGCGTCAACTCGTTGACGACCCCGGACCGAGTCAACTTGTTGATGGAAGGGCAGGACCGGCGGCACGAGCCTGCGCCGCGGTCGATGCCCACCGGCTGTCCGTCCAGCCGGTTTGAAACCTTCGCCGCAGCAGGCCCCGCGGCGGGGTCCGGCTGTCCGTCAGCCCGATTCGCAACCCTCGACCGGGCCGCGAGTCCACCGACCGAGACTACCGCCGAGCCCGAGCCCGGCAGCCGGGCGACGCGCTCGGAACTCACCCATTGGCCGGTGCAACTGCACCTGCTCTCGCCCGCGGCCCCCGTCCTGCGGAACGCCCACCTGCTCATCGCCGCCGACTGCGTCCCCATCGCCTACCCGGACTTCCACCGCACGCTCCTGCGCGGCCGGGCCGTGGTCATCGCCTGCCCCAAGCTGGACGACACCAGCGCGTACGTACACAAGCTCACGGAGAT
>CAZEEJ010000225.1:0-7743 GCA_964511155.1 uncultured Planctomycetales bacterium
AGAGCCCGGTCGAGGTCGGCCGCGGGCAGCTCCACGCGGGCCAAGTTGCCGTGATGCCGCACCCGGCACTCGCGAAAGCCCAATGACCGCAGGAAACCTTCGGACCGCTCGATCTGCCGCAGCTTCTCCGGCGTGATCTCCTCGCCGTACTGCACACGGCTCGACAGGCAGGGCATGGCCGGCTTATCGAAGGTCGGCAGCCCCAGCCGGTCGCTGAGCACGCGGATGTCCTCCTTGGTCATGCCCGCCTCGGCACAGGGGGCGCGGACGTTGTGCTCGCGGGCCGCCTGGATCCCCGGCCGCCAGTCGTTGTAATCCTCGGCGTTAATGCCGTTGACCACCGCCCGCAACCCGCGCTCGGCGATGAACGAGTCCAGCCGTTCGTACAGCTCGGTCTTGCAGAAGTAGCAGCGGTTGGTCGGATTCGCCAGGTAGTTGGGGTTGTCGAACTCGGTGGTGCGAATGATGACGTGCTCGGCTCCCATCTGACGGGCAAGCTGCGCTGCCTCCTCGAACTCCGCCCGCGCCAGGCTGTCGCTGTCACCCGTTGCCGCGACGACGTTCTCCGGCCCCAACGTGTCGATCGCGACCTTGAGCACGAAGGTGGAATCCACCCCCGCGGAAAACGCCACCGCCACGCGCTCCAGCGACCGCAGGATCTCCTGCATCGTCGCCAGCTTCTCATCGAGCGAAGGATTGTTCACTAACTCGGTCTCCTCGTTTCCCGCCGTCGCTCACGCACCCGCCGCTCGTGTACCCGCCGCTTGCGGCTTCGCACGACGCGCGCACTCCTACCGAAAGTATAGGTTCGTTCGCGCAAAGGCCCAACCAGCTCGACGCCCCGCGAGGGCGAGTTGCGTCCTGTTCGTGATGGTGCCCCTCAGCCGGGCGGGGGTGTGGCAGGGGTGGTCACCGGGCTTGCTTCCGTAGTTGCGGGAGCCGCCGTGGCCGGTGGCTCCTCCGTCACCGGGGTGGCTTGCTCCGGGGCTGCCGGCGTCGGAGCCTCGAGGACGACCGGCTGGGGCAAGGCAGCGGCGGGGGGGGGCGTGGTTGCTTGGGCAGCCGCCGCGTCCGCCGGTCGGGTCGCCACGATCTCCAGGTGCGCCAGCCGCTCGTCGAGTGTGGCGAGCTGTTCGCGGGCGTCGGCTCCGAACCCGGTCACCTCGTCGTCGATGACCTGCTGGTAGAGCTTGCGGATTCGCTCCACGTCACCCTCGCCGGCCACCAGGAGCGATTCCTCGACGGGGGCCAAGCCCATCCGCACCCGGGCGGCTACGCCCGGCTGCGCGCCAAACAGCGCGAGCGCCTGCTCATAGATGCCCTTGGCCTCCTTGAATAGCTGTTTCGTCCGGTCGGGCTCGCCCTGTAGGCTCATCGCCAGCGAGTAGTTCAGGTCCGCGTGCAGCTCCATGGCTCGCGGTCCGAGGTCACCCAGGTTGCGGGAATCCTCTGCCAGTTGGCGGGCTTCCTCGATCAGCTCCGGCGTCACCACCGCGCTGCGGTCCCGGATGCTGTAGTAGGTGTTCCACGCCGTCTGTCGGGCCACGTGCCGGTTCCGCTGCACGAGAAGCCCCGCCACCAGGATCAGCACGACGACCACGACGCCGCCGATGATCAGGTTCGAGTGGCGACCGGCACTCTGGTAGATCTGCTGCAGGTAAGCGCTCAGTTCGTTGGTCTTGAGTTCTTTTCTTCGCGTTTGCTTCATGGGGCCATTCGCCTCGGGGGCTCTGTGGGGGCCGGTGTCCGATTGAAAGGCATGACGATGACCTGAATACGGCAACGGTCAAACATGCCCGCGGAACCGATCTCCACAACGCAGGACTCTGTACGCTTCTCAAACCGGATGGAGGCTGCCCCCTTCACCGTGTGGTCGCTGACTTTGTTCCACCCAAGCAGGGGCATCTGCTCCATGTAAAAACTACGAACCGCCTGAACGTCGGCATAGCCGATGTACCAGTGCCGCGCCCAACGCTGCTCGCCGGACTGGTAGTCCTCCGAGTTGCGGTCTTCCAACCCGAAGCCCGCAGGTACGGGGATCCCGCTTAGAAACGGCGAACCCCGCGGGGCCAGCCGCTTCACGCCGCCGTCCTGGCCTTCATTGCACCCGCCCAGCCCGCAGGCGATCCCGCCCAGAGCCAGACAGGCGAGCGCAAGCCGCCACCTGCACGGATACCGGTCCGTAGCAGCGCGCTTCACCCTTTCCCCAGCCGGACACCTGTCTGCTCTCCTCGGTCCAGCTCCCATTGCATGTCTCCGTCCCTCGGCCACCCGGTGCCCTCACCCGATCCGGTCTCCAGCCGCTCGGGACCTCAAGCTGCCCCGGCCACGAGCGCACGCCTCAGGAGCGCGGCAGATTAGCCGAAATCCGTTCCCGTCACAAGCGGCCAGCCGGCGAGCCATTCCGTGCCGCGCCCGTAAGGAAGCGGACCGCCTGCGTGCCGGCAACTCAGCAGGCAACTGACCCGGTCGAACGCGGCTCTCGGCTTGCCGCTTCGCGGTGAGCGAGCAGGACTTTCTCACTTCTCACTTCTCACCTCGCCCTCCCTCATCCCCAGCACCCGCCGGACACGGTTAATCGTCCGCTCCTTGCCCAGCAGTACGAGCGTGTCATAGATCGCCGGGCTGACCGTCGTTCCCGAGACGGCCACCCGCAACGGCTGGGCCACGCTGCCCATGCCCACGCCCCGCGACTCGCACACGCCCTGGATCAGCCTTTCGAGCGACTCGGCCGACCATGCTTCCAGCGCCTCCAGCCGCGGCAGGAGCGTCTCCAGCATCGCAAAACCCGCATTCCCGTTCTTGGCCAGCACCTTCTTGATCGCCGCGGGGTCGTAGACGATCGCCTCGTCGTCCACGTAGAGGAATCCGCTCTTGTGCTCGATGTCCGCGAACGTGCGGAACCCGCGGTTGACCTCCAGCAGGGTGGCCCGCGTCGAAGCATCCAGCCCGGCCCGGCCCAGCGGCGAGTCCGGATTGACCGCCAGCCAGTCCGTGAAGGCTTCCAGCAGCCGCTCCGGCGTCGCCGCGGAGATGGCATCCGTGTTGAACGCCAGCAGCTTGTCGCGATCGAACTTCGAGTTCACTCGGTTCATCCGCTCGAGGCTGTAAAGCTCGATCATCTCGGGCACGGTCATCTTCTCGCGGTCCCCGCCGGGCGACCAGCCCAGCAGGGCGATGAAGTTGAGCAAGGCCTCGGGCAGATAACCCGCCTGGCGGAAGGCGTGCACCTCGACCGCCCCGTCGCGCTTCGACAGCTTGCGGCCCTGCATGTCCATGGTCAGCGGCATGTGCGCGTACCGCGGCGTCGGGTAGCCGAACGCCCGCTGCAGGGCGATGTGCCGCGGCGTCTGGGCGAGGAACTCCTGCCCGCGCATCACCAGGGTCACGCCCATGGCGGTGTCGTCCACCACGTTCGCCAGGTGATAGGTGGGCATGCCGTCGGCCTTGCGGATGATGAAGTCGTCAAGCTCGGCGGCGACGACGGTCACGTCACCCATGACCTCGTCGTGCACGGTGATGGCCTCTTCGGGCATCTTAAAGCGAACAACCACTGGGCGTCCTTGCTCCCTAGCCTTGCGCGCGTCGGACTCATCAGGCAGACGTGCGGGCCGGAGGTAGCGGAACGCCTCCTTGCGCGACTCGGCCTCGCGACGCATGGCGTCCAGTTCCTCCGACGTGTCGAAGGCGTAGTAAGCCTGCCCGCCGTCCAGCAGTTTCTGGATGGCCGCGTTGTACAAGTCCAGCCGCTGTGACTGGTAATAGGGGGCATGGGGCCCGCCGACCTCGATGCCCTCATCCCAGTCCAGCCCCAGCCAGCGGAGATCCTGAACGATTTGCCGGTCGGCGCCCGGGACATTGCGGTCGGTATCCGTGTCCTCGATACGCAGGATGAACGCTCCGCCGGTCTGGCGGGCCAGCAGCCAATTGAACAACGCCGTCCGGGCACTGCCGATGTGCAGGTGGCCGGTCGGCGACGGTGCGAAACGCGCGCGGATCATCGTGGTACTCATCGGGTCTGGTGCTTGGTGACGGGACGATCGGACTCCTGTTGGGTCTCGGGCGGGGCCGGTTGCGGGACCGGACCACCCTTGAGCCAACGCCAGGCGTAGCGGAACAGGCCGCTGGCCACAAACGTCCACGCCGCCGCGAACGCTACCTGGGCCGTGTAACGCCACAGCAACGGCAGTACCAGCAGCATGATGATGACGTGACCCAGCGGCCGCCGACGCAGCAGCACGCTCAACGCATGTCGATACGGCACCCGGCTGACCATCAGCAGGGCAACCATCAGCGTGGCCAATGGCAGCATCCTGGTCAACGCGTTGGTGAACGGTGCCCAATTCTTCGACAGGTCCAGGTGATCGTGAAGAAAGACGACGGCCATGACCGCGGCGGCGGCACCCGGCGTGGGCAGGCCGTGAAAGCCCTGGTGGGCGGCTTCATCCAGCGACGCCTCGACGTTGAACCGGGCCAGCCGCAGAGCCGCGCAACACACGTAAACCAGCCCGATGAAAACCGCCACCGGCCCGAACTCCGAGAGCCCGAACGGCGCATACCCCCACTGCGCGATCTCGCGGTGAATCATCGTGACCATCAGCAGGGCCGGAGCCACACCAAAGCTCACCACGTCCGCCAGCGAATCCATCTGCTCGCCGAACTTGCTGGCGTGTCCCGTCCGCCGGGCCACCAGCCCGTCCAGGGCATCGCAGATCATCGCTCCGATCAGCAGCCAAACCCCGATCGACAGGTATGACGGGGCTCGCGTCTCCATGAACACGCTGTTGAGCGTTCGTACTGCCGAGGGGTTCACCCCCGCCCCGATGTCCTGCATCTCCCGGCCGCAGCAGTAAATGGCCGCGAAGCCGAAGTAGAGGTTCCCCAGCGTCAGCAGGGTCGGCAGCATGGCGATGGTGCGCAGACGCCGCTTGGTGCGCCGCGGCGGCACGGCCGGCGATGCCGAACCGTCCGTTTCCGACTTGATGGATCTCAACTTCATGCCGCGGTCTCCGGGTCTGCGCTACCCTGCAACGGATCCCGTCCGGCGCCGGCCGTGGCGAACATCTCTGCCCGGTCCGCGCGACGGGCCATGACCGTCACCGCCCCCCGTGCCCGTTCGCCCACCCGCACCACCGGCTCATAGGCGTCGTGCCCGGCTATCACCAGCTCGGTGCGCGAGCCGAACTTGATGAGCCCGATCCGCTGCCCGGCCGTCACTCGGTCACCCACTTTCACGGTGCACACGATCCGCCGGGCGATCAGGCCGGCAATCTGGCGGACCACGACCACCTTCGCTGCGGGATCCTCCGGGGCGATTACGATCGTGTTCGCCTCGTTGAGCGTACCCGACCGCACGTCGCGGGCGTCCAGGAAGCGGCCGGGCTGGTAATGGATCGACTGCACCACTCCCGCACAAGGACTGCGGTTCACGTGCACGTCGAAAACGCTCAGGAAGATGCTCAACCGCGTCGCCGGCCCGCCCACCAGCGGGTCGTGATCAAGCTGGACGGACTCGACCACCATGCCGTCGGCCGGGGCGACGAGCAAGCCTTCACCCGCCGGTACGGCCCGCTCCGGGTCCCGGAAGAATGCCAACCCAGCCAACCACAACAGGATGAACGCGCCCGCGAGGGGCCAGCACCACGCGTACCCCCAACCCGCCGCCGCCGCGGTACAGAAAACGCCCAGCCCCCCCAGCACCAGGCTCAGAATCGCGATTTCCCGGCCGCCCGCCGGGTGCAGCGGTATCCGCATAACCCTCAATCTCCCGGAACCTATAGGCCCCATCGTATCGCAGACTCCGCGGGAACGAAAGCCGCCGGCCGCCCCCAGGCAGCCCTGAGGGGTCCGTGACAGTTTCGGCGGCGACAGTGGCCTCCGGCCGGGACGCACCTCCGTACCGCGACCGTAAGGGAGCGGAATTCGCGCGAGAACGCCACACACACGAGGTCCGCTTCCTTACGGGCGCGGTACCGAACCATCCTGACCAGTCGAATCCAACAAGCCGCCCAAGCTGTCACGGACCCGTCGCGAGCCCAGCCCGGCCGTTACCGTTGACCGGCCACCCGCTCGGGCGGATGATGAATGGCCGCAAGATCCAGCCGCCGGTGGGAACCCGACGGCGTCCGCGGGCGTCCAACATGATGAAGGACACGACGATACCGGCCGCCGCGCGACGGGCGGACGATCCCGACCTGCTCGCGGAACAGGCCCGCGACGGGGACATGGGGGCGTTCAGCCGCTTGGCGACCCTGTACCTCGACCGGATCGTCAACACGTGCTGGCGGATCTGCGGCCATCGGGAGGATGCCCAGGACCTGGCCCAGGAGGCGTTCCTGCACGCTCTGCAGGGCCTCGCCACGTTCCAGGGACGCTCGGGGTTCTACACCTGGCTGTTCCGCATCGCGGTGAACCTGTCGATCGCCCATCGCCGCAAGCAGGCCCGTCGGCCGCGGTTGGCCCTGCAAGGCCAGGAGCCGGGATGGGACCAGGATCACCAGGCGGCCAAGCTGGTCGGTCGGCCGAGTGGCCGGACGCCGTTGCCCGTCGAGGCCCTGCAGGCCAAGGAGGCGCAACGCATCCTCCTCGCGGCCCTCGAGCAGCTTGATCCCGAGCAGCGGGCCATGGTGGTGTTGCGCGACATCGAGGACCTCGACTATCAGCAGATTGCCGAAGTCCTCGAGGTTCCCATCGGCACCGTGAAGTCCCGGCTGCACCGGGCCCGCCTGGAACTGCGGGCCAGACTCAAGCCGACGCTCGGCGAGGAATAAATGTCGGCTGGCTCCTCTGGGTGGCCCAGGTCCTTCGGACCTGGGGGAGCGATTGTTGACCCTGCATGGTCCGGCAATCGAGCGGGTACTGTGAGCGGGGCCTTTGAATCGCGTCCCCAGGTTCATAGAACCTGGGCCACCCGGCGACGCTCGGTGAGGTAGAGTCATGAACGCGCGCGCACGCGAAGAACTCGAAGCCCAATTGTCCGCCTACCTGGATGGTGAGCTGACGGCGGAACAGTGCGCGCGCGTCGAGAATTGGCTCGCACAGGATCCCGCCGCTGAGGCTCTGCTGGCAGATCTGCGGGCGGTGCGGATGGGGCTGCAAGCCTTGCCGCGAGCCCAGGCTTCGTCGGACCTGATCGAGAACATGCGCGCCCGGCTCGAACGTCGGGCCTTGCTGGGCGATCAGGGGCCGGCCGGCGAACCCGCCCGCGCGCCCTCCTTGCCGGGCCGTCGCTGGGTCGCCGCCGCCGCGGTGATCGCTTTGACTGTGGTGGCTGGCTACGTCACTTGGTCCTTCCGGGAGCCCGAACTGCCCCTGGCTGGCGAACGGCTGGCCTCCGCGCCTGAGCCGGTGGGCGGCACTGCCTTCCGCGTGCTGCCCAGCGAGATTGCCGGTCCTGACCGCGACACCGCCGATGTCGATCAAGCCATCTCGCCATCGCAGACACACACTCCCGCCCAGCCGCTTCCCCAGCGTGCGGTGGAGCGGGGGCGGCGGGGGACTCCGTTGGACGACATGAAGCTCATCGAACCGCCTCCCACGGTCACCGGCTACCCGCACGCCGCGGTCGAGCCCCCCGCAACCCCGGCCGAAGCATCCCCCTCGGTCGCGGGAAGGCCCATGGCGGCGGCCCCTGTATCGGATGGGCTGGCTGACCGCCCCGAGGAAGAAGGCACGGCCACCCGCGCACGCGCCGACCGCGACGAGTCCCTGGTTACCGCCATGCGGACGGCGCCTGAGTTTGCA
>CAZEEJ010000226.1:0-7703 GCA_964511155.1 uncultured Planctomycetales bacterium
GCGGCCTGACGCCCGGCCTGACCGAGGCCGGCGAATGGGTGGTCGCCACGCTGCGCCTGGACATCGCCCCCGGCAGCGGCACGGTCCGCCTGCTCCTGGCCGACGCCTACGCCGTCGACGCCACCGGCGCCCTGATCCTGCTGGCCCCCGGCCCGGACCTGGAGATTGTCGTGGACCAGGAATGATGGGGAATCCATGAACGAGCGGATCACCGATGCCGATCTGGCTTGGGCCTGGCGGATCGAATAGAGTGGCTGGCAGATGGGCAATACCCCTCTACCGCAGATGGAGTCGGACAGCCGGGCGGGCCTTGGGCGTGCTGAGTATCCAGGGTCGGGCCGGGCGTTCGACACCATGCGGGCCGGCACCGGGGGCATTCCGTGGTTGGCTCGGGTGCCGGTGCAGAGGTGGGAGCCGGGCTTTCTGCTGATGCTGGGCGTGCTGCTGGCGGGGCTGCTGCTGCCGCTGCTGGGTAGGGCGCCGCGGGCCTATGTGGATGACTCGTGGAGCACGATGGCGGGGTATACGCTGGCCTTCGAAGGACGGCCGCGGAATCCAGGACAGATGGGCCGCGGCGGGACGGATATCTACCTGGTCCAGCCGAGGCTGTTCCCCAACGTGGTGTGCGCGGCCGTGTACCGTGTGGCGGGGTTTGGGCTGGTGCCGGGCAGGGCGGTGGCGGCGGGCTTCGGGGCCCTGTTCGTCTTCGGGGTCTATGCGGTGATGAGGCGGCTGTTCGGCCCAGTGGCCGCGGCCGTAGTGGCGGTGATGGTGGCGGTGGACCCGTGGGTATTCCTCACCGGCCGGACCTGCCGCGAGGAGATCTTCCTGGCCGCGTTGCTCTGGTGGTCCTGGTGGCTGCTGCTCGATGGGCTGGACAGGGGCAGCGTGCGTCGTGCCTTCTTGGGAGGGCTGCTCACGGGGCTGGCCGGCTGGACGCACCCCAATGCACTCGTCTTTTCTGTGGCCGCGCTGATCGCGCTGACGGTGTTGCTCGGCCGTGGGCTGCTGGACAGGCGGTGGCTGGCCTTCGTGATTCTCGGAGCCACTGTCGGCGCGATGCCCTATCTGGCCTACGTGCTGTTCGTGCAGGCGACGACCGACGTCCGGCTCATGGAACAGGTGGCCGAGCGTACCGGTGCTTACGCCCGGAGCTTCGCGGCCATGTGGACGGTCGAGGCCACTCGTTGGAGTGAGTTCCTTCGGCTGCCGGCGAGGCTGCCGCTGCTGATCATGTACGCCTGGGGAGCCTTGTGGATCGCCTTACGGGGTAAAAGAGCTGATCGGCTGCTGCTGCTGCTCGTGTTGCTGACCGTACTGCTGATGCCGCTGGCGGTTCGAGCGGCCCATGCGCGGTACCTGGTTGTGCTGGTCCCGGCGTTGGCGGCGTTCATCTGGCGTTCGCTGCCGATTCCGCTGGCGCGGGCGAACGATTCCGCCGGCCGGGTGGGCCCGCGCATGACGCGTGCCCGGGGCGCCAAGGGCATTACGCTGGCCGCCCTGGGTGTCTATGCCGCCATGTCGCTGCTGCCGAGCCTGGCCATCCTGTACGCCCATCGTCACGCGGATTATGGCCGCTGGGTCGGGCGAGTGGCCGAGCATGTGCCTCCCGGCGCCCGGGTCATGGGGCACACGACGTACTGGATCGGGCTGTGCGATCGGCGATTCATCTCCAGTATCCCTCCGTACTTCTCCGATTGGCGGTCGGAGAAAGACGCAAGCGAGCATATCTGCCGATACCGGCCGGAGTATCTGATCCAGTCCGGTGTGGAGCTGTCGGGTGTGGGCGGCCTGAAGGCCAGGAGCCGGGAGATGAGAGGCAACACGTTTGCCCGCGCGTGTGAACAAGTGGCGACGCAGATCCCTGCTCACATGCTGACGGAGTTCTACCATCCCGACTTCGGCGGGGTGCGGGTCTGGAAGCTTGAATGGGATGGGTCTCCCGACGACCGACCGGAGTAGGGTCTTCCGGCGGTAACAGTTCAGACATAGAGGCACAAAGGCTTAGTGGTACAGAGGCACAGCGGCTCGCCGGCGTCGTCCTGAGTCGCGCCCGCGAGCAGCGGTCATGGTGCCGCGTTCGTACACGTCTGAAGGCCGTGGTGGTCGCGGTCTGGCCATCCTCCTACAGTCTTAGGCGGCGACCGACAAGCGGAGCATGATGCGCGGACCCGCTGCGCTTGCCGGCCGACCTCGTGTTCGGGCATTCAAACGAACGGAGCAGACTTGATGGAAACGCAGGCAGCGATACCCGGTCATCCGATCACGGCTGGAGCAGACCCCGTGGCCACCTCGTTTACCCCGGCTATCAGGCAGCGCGGTGACTGCCGGGCGGTCGCCGTCCTCGGCCACCGCTATGCTTACCTTGCAACCGGAGCAGACACCGGTGGTGCCTATACGCTGCTCCACGCGGACATTCCCGCGGCCGACCCCGGCGTGCCGCCCCACATGCATCACCGCGAGGACGAAGCATTCTACATCCTCGAGGGGCAAGTGACGTTCGTCGTGGGGGACCGGACACTCGTCGCCGGGAGCGGGGCGTTCATCCTCGCGCCCAGAGGCATACCGCATGCCTTCCGCAACACGGGCCCCGGCCCGGCGAGGTTGCTGGTCACCATTACACCCTCGGGATTCGAAGCCTTCTTCGATGAAATCGGGGACGACTGGACCGGGCGGAAGGATATGCCTCCACCGCCCGATGCCGAGCGGATTGCGCGGGTTCTGGAGGCGGCCCCGCGGTACGGCCTGGAGCTCCATCCGCCGGGATAACCGATGAGCGGGCGCGGAACGAGAGCGGGGTCGTTGCTGCGAGGCGGGCACACAGAGATGGAGGACGGTCATGCACGTCAAGTTATCATTGGCCCGCGGCTTGTCCTGGATGGAGGCGCCGCGACTGGGCCGCTGGCTGTTGGTGGCGGGGCTGGTTGCCGCGTTGGGTTCGCCGGCCTGGGCGGCGGTGCGGACGGTGCGGTTCGTGGCCGGGCTGGCCCGGCCGGTGTTCGTGACCTCGCCGCCGGGCGACACCGAACGAATCTTCATCCTCGAACAGCACATGGGGCGCATCCGCATCGTCAAATCGGGCACGCTGCTGGGCACGCCGTTCCTGACGGTCTCCGGACTGACCACGGGGAACGAACAGGGGTTACTGGGCCTGGCGTTTCATCCGGATTACGCGAACAATCGCAAGCTCTACGTCTACTACACGACCACCGGGGGCGGCACGGCGGGGCGATCCGTAGTGGCGGAGTATCTGGCCTCGGCGGGTAATCCGGATCTGGCTGACGCGGGCAGCGCCCGGCAGATCCTGAGCTTCAATCAACCGCAAAGCAACCACAATGCCGGCTGGATCGCGTTTGGGCCTGACGGCTACCTGTACGTCGCGTCAGGCGACGGCGGGGGCGGCGGCGATACCGGGACCGGGCATACGTCGGGGACGGGTAACGCACAGGACATCACCAACAACCTGCTGGGCAAGATGCTGCGCATCGACGTGAACGGCGACGACTTCCCCGCGGACGCCCAGCGCAACTATGCCATTCCGCCGAGCAATCCGTTCGTGGGGATCACGGGCGACGACGAGCTATGGGCGTACGGGCTGCGCAACCCGTGGCGCTGCTCGTTCGATCGGGCCAACGGGGACCTCTACATTGCCGACGTCGGGCAGACCCAGTGGGAGGAGGTCAACTATCAGCCGGCGGCCTCGCCGGGCGGTGAGAACTACGGTTGGCGGCTCAAGGAGGGGTTGCACTGCTACAACCCGTCGACCGGCTGCGACCCCGGCGGGCTGACCGACCCAGTACACGAATACAGCCACGCCCAGGGGTGTTCCGTCACCGGCGGCATCGTGTACCGCGGCAGCATCCCGGAGATCCAGGGGACGTACTTCTTTGCCGACTACTGCAGTGCCCAGATCTGGAGCTTTCGTATCGCAGGCGGGGCGGTGAGTGAGTTTCAGAACCGCACGGCGGAGCTGGCACCGGTGGACGGTTTCTCCATTGCCTCGATCGGCTCGTTCGGCGAGGACGCGGCGGGTGAGATGTACATTTGCGATCTGTCAGGCGGCGAGGTGTTCAAGGTCGTGCCCGACACGGACGGGGATCGCGTGCCCGACGGCCAGGACGCCTGCCCGAACACGATACCCGGCGTGACGGTGGACAGCGAAGGTTGCCCGCCGCCGGTACCGGGTGATCTGGATCGCGACGGCGACGTGGACGGGGACGATGCCGAGCTACTCCAGGCCTGCGCCCTGGGGCCGGCCATTCCACAGAACGATCCCGAGTGCGCCCTTGCCCTGCTGGATGGAGACGACGACGTCGACCAGCGGGAGGTGGGCATTTTCCAGCTATGCTTCGGCGGGACGGACGTGCCCGGTGACTCCGCATGCTGGCCGTAGTGCGGGGGCGAGGGACAATCTGGCTTGAACCTCGTCGTTTTGCGGTTGTCGCATCTCCCCCCCCTGTTGCGCGGGGATGAATCCTGGGGTTGAGGGCGGCCTTGCGTAGCCCTGTGTCGGCCCGTCAGGATTCGAGACGCTGCAATTCCGGAATGGCGGCCTTCACCGAAGGAAGGTAGTCAGGCGGCGGTTGTGCGTTGGGCCTTGTGAAGGCGTACAGCGCCTCTGCCGCCGGCCTGATCCGGGCATCGTGGGCATCCTTGAGCTTGCGAGGATTGGCGATCTGCCTGTCGGGATCTCGCTTGCAGTCGTACTCTTCCGTTAAGGACACGCCGCACAATCCGTGTAGCCATGTTTCCGTGTGACGTCGTGGGACCACGATGGTGATCTGCTCGTCTTGGCCGCGCGGCTTCTGTCCTGATTCCGTCAGACCACCGGCAAGCTGTTGGTGCCGGGCTTGGACCGTCCCCGTGTCCGCGTCCACGTGCACCAGCAGGGCCGCATTTTTGTTTTTGCCGCTGACGCGGCGCCGCTGCTTCTGGACCTCGGCAGGGTATTGTTTCACCACCCATTTGCTCGCGTCACCCTTGCCTGCTTCGGCGTGCTCCCAATGGATGTCACGGTAGTCAACCCTGTTCGTTCGCTGCAGATAACGCGCAAAGAGCCTTGCCGACCGCAGATCCTCAGCCAGTATGATGACCTGTGCGATCCGCTGACTCAAGCTTCCCACCCCCGGGCAATCTTTTCACTCGGAACCAGGTCTTCTTCGGGGCCCGAAGGATAGGGTCGGGCGCGCGTGGGGCCTGCCTCGTCGCGTTCGAGCAGGATGCCGTAGTCCGGCGCCAGCAGGTTCAGTACCTCGGGGTGATGGGAGGCAATGAGCACCTGTGCACCGATGTCATCCACCCGATCCTGCAAGCTCAGCAGCCAGGGCTGAATCTCCGCCAAGGCCACGAAACTGACGGGTTCATCAATCCACAGCGTCGTATTCTCCCGCAGCATGAAGTGAAGCAGTGCGTACAAACCAATGAGTGCCCGCTGGCCATCGGATAGTTCGCTGAATTCAAGGCGAAACGTCTTACCTGGCCTGGTGGCCGTCTTTGCCGCATCGCCAACAGGCTTCGCAAACGCAGCTTGCAGTACCATGATTCCCTGCCCCAGGTCCTTCAGGTCGAGGCTCTCCAGCCCGCCGATCGTGTCGCGGACGGCTGCGAGAAAATCGGCGCCCGCCGCCGTATTCTCGACAAGGGCCCGTCGATACCACGACGCGAAGTTCGAGCAGTCTCGCTCCAGTCGAGCACTCTCGCCCTCGGACCTCGCGCTCATGCGTGGAGCATCTATGCGGACGCAATGGACGCTGCGCAGTCGTTCCCTGAACCACGTCAGTCGCCTGTTGGCAGGCCCGGCCAGTACGCTGCCCACTGCGGAACGGTTCCAGTCGAACGTGTATTGCGGACCCTGCGTCGGCGAAGAACCCCGGTCATCATAGAGTTGAACCTTGCCCTCGTAGGAGGAGAATAGCGTACCGTCGTCGCACGTCAGCTCCTCGGACAGCACACGGGATCGGGCCAGGTTTTCGTTCTGTTCGACAACGAGCACATAGCGGAGCGTGCCTTCTTCGCCGGCCAGATCGAGCTCCACACGCTGCTGGAACACCTGGGGCTTGTTCTCATCTCGGAGCCAGCGAGGAACGTCCGCCAGCGGAAAAACACTCCTCTCAGGATGCTCCTCGTCGTAGCACTTGTCGCCTTCGACGACCAGCTTGCGCACCGCGTCCATGGCATCGAGGAGGGATGTCTTGCCTGCACCGTTCACGCCAAGCAGGAGCTGCTTGGAGCCCAGTTTCAGGTCCACGTTGAGGATCGCACGGTAGTTCTGTACTCGGATACGCGTGATGGCCATCAGGTCATTATACCGCTGCCCTCCCCCCGCGTGTCAACGTGCCTGGCTCGTCAATGCGCCATGATCTTGGAAATCTGGAAGATGGGCATGAGGACGGCGATGGCGATGCCGCCGATCATGATGCCCAGGAACGCGATCATGGCGGGCTCGATGAACTGGGTGATGGTGCGGATGGAGTTGCGGAGGTCGGCCTCGCACAACTCGGCGATGCGGTCCATGGTGGGCCCGAGCTTGCCGGTGCGCTCGCCGGCGCGGAGCATCTGCCAGATGTTGCGGGGGATGTAGCGGGCGTTGAGCAGGGCGGCGCTGAGCTGGTCGCCGGCCTCCATGCGTCGGCAGGCGTCATCGAAGATGCGGCCGAACAACCGGTTCCCGACCACGTCGCGGGTGATGGGGACGGCTTCAAGGACCGAGACGCCGGCGGAGATCATCGACCCGAGGGTGCGCAGGGCCCGAGTGACGCAGGCCTGCTGGAACATGCCACCGAGGATGGGCATGTTGAGTCGAAGCCAGTCACCGGCATATTTTCCTCGTTCGCTGCGGAAGTACAGGTATCCCCCAACGGCCGCGACGACCACCGCCCCGACCAGGATGTACCAGTGCCCGACCATCCACTCGCTGGTGTTCATCAGGATGCGCGTGGGCAGAGGGAGGGCGGCGGCTTTGCCGGCGTAGATGGCGGCGAACTTGGGCAGCACGAACGTCAAGAGGAAGATCATGGCTCCCACGGCGAAAACCATCATACAGCAGGGATAAGTGAGGGCGCCTTTGATCTTTTTGCGGATTTCCCGCTGATTGACGAGATAGTCGGCAATGCGGCTGAGCATGGGCCCCAGCGTGCCGGTGCTTTCGGAGGCCCGGACCATGTGCACAAACAGGGGGGAGAAGACCTTGGGGTGGGCGGCCAGGGCGGTTGAAAGATCCGTCCCGCCCTGCACGCGGGCGATGATATCCTCGACGGTCCGTTTGAACGCGCCGGCCGGCGCCTGCTCGATGGTGGCCTCGAGGGCATCCGCCAGCGGCACGCCCGTCTCGACCATGCCCGCAAGCTGGTTCGCGAAGTAGATCACGTCGTCGGACTTGACCCGGTTGTTGCCCTTGCGAGGCAGATAGGCGGCCAGGTCGCCCTGGTCGTCGGCGGTGTTGAGGCGGACGACAAACTTGCCCTCCGCGCGCAGTAACTGTGCGGCCTCGGCCTGGCCGGAAGCCACGATTTCGCCCGTGAGGGCCGCGCCCCCGTTATCTCGTGCCTGGTAGATGAACTTGGCCATGTCGTGCTTCCCTTACATCCTGCCGATCAATGCCATGGCTTGGCGGGCCCACCTGCGGCGGCGATCTCAAACTCCGGTGGTTCGCTCGCCAATTCCTCCGCCGCCGGTTCCGCATGATGACCTCCGATCAGCCGCTG
>CAZEEJ010000227.1:0-7674 GCA_964511155.1 uncultured Planctomycetales bacterium
GGCCCCCTCCGGGGGCCTTCCTGATACCACGCCCTCTGGGCGTGGTCGATGATTTTGATTTCGACATAACTCCTGTTCCTCGGAGCGCTTACGAGAATCATCCTTGAGTGGGCCTTTTTCCCATTTCACAAGCCGTGTTTTCTGGTGTAAGATTTATTCTGGTATGCCTTATAGGACTTCACTAAAAGGCGTGCCACGCGTGCGGAAGGGGGGACCGCAGCTCAGCACTCAGCCCGCAGGTGCCTGCAGGACATTCGAACACCGGAGCGCTGCGAGCGCCGTGGCTCAGACTCTTTGTACGTTGTCATGGCAAAGCCCGTGTGGCAGCTCCCCTGATAGCATCGGTCGCGTGGTCCGTACAAGACAGACAGCTACGCTGCAGGAGGCTCTTATGACACCAGTTATCATGCTCTACTTGTGCTGGCTGGGCCAAACGCCTTCCACGCCCACCGTGGATCAGGTTAGGCAAGCCATGTCGGCGGCTGTTGGCTCGATCAAGACCGCCCAGGTGGTGTATCAGGTGGTGTATATCGAAGACAAGCGCCTGTCGCCGCCGACGCCCGAGGAGTTGCGCCACCTCGTAAGCTCCCAAAGTATCCATCCGGAACGGGACAGGGTTGTCAACACCCGCCTGCGGGAACTCAACAAAGTACGGCATGTGAGGATTTCGGTCGAGTTGGACACACAAGCCGGGGTGTGGCGCGTTTCCACGAAGGACCTTCGAGATCTGGACGCGATCATGCAAAGGGAAGCATTCGCTCCGGGTGTGCGCGGATTTCTGGACCAGTCCGGCGTCACGTTGGCGGACAGAGATTTCAGGGCGTGGCTCTCCACCGGAATCGGTCACCTCTCTACGTACGAATCTGCGGAGCCGTTTGCATCACCGGTCGTGAACAGCCGACTGCGTATCGGAGCCGTCCCGGACGAAGTGTTTCAGCGGTGGTCCGTGACCTCGATCGTGGCCTGCGGCTCGCCGTCCGAGCAGCTCTACCGGGTCACCCTGGAATCGCCTGAGGGCGGAAAGGTCGTGCTCGAAGTCGATCCGAAGCTCGGCTACCGATACCGAAGCTATAAGGGATACGGACGTGACGGCAACCTGTGGGGTCTGGAAGAGGCCAGCGATTACCGTCTGGTCGACGGGCTCTATTTCCCATTCAAATACGAAGTCACTCAGTATGACGCCTCCGGAACCGTGGACCGACACGAGAAGATCGTGGTCCAAGAGGCCCATTTCAACCAGAAGCTCCCGCCCGACGCCCTCAAGTTGATGCTGCCTCCCGGTACCCAAATCTCGCCGACCAGCCCTCTGCTGCCGCCGCCGCGAATCGAGGAAACGCAAGCGCTGGACATCGGGGGGTTGAAGGCCCTCCACGGCGTCCCGCCTGCGTCCCAGCCCGGCACCCCAAAGGGTATTGACGGTGATCAGGAGGAAGAAACTCGGGCGCCGACCGTGGAGCATAAACGATAAAGTCCTCGGAGGTATCCGTGATGCAATCGCTTGCGAGTCTCATCGTGATGCGGCTCGTCTGTTCAGGGATGCTCGGGGCGGGAGCCAATCCCGCAACACAACCTGGGCCAGTATCTGAGGCGCCAACGCATGGCGTGATCAAGATCAGCAAGGTCGAGATGGTTGAGCCGCCCGAGTCTGTTGAGACAGGCCAATATGGGAATCTGCTTCGTACTTTGCAAGTGAATCGGGAAATGGCGACTGACGAGGAGATCATCTTTGACAATGATCGTCAGCTGTGGCGGGTATCCGTGACTGACACGAGGGATCGGGAACTCCTGAAAAGTCGGATGTCGTTAAGTGACGAGGAGCTGAAAGGAGTCTCGCGAACACGGACTGTCTTGGGGGGATTGGATGGACAACGGATGATCATCTATCGCCCAGAGCGGGAAACGGCCCATTTCGTGCAACTTCCCCAAGGGCGAACCGGGAGACGCAAGGTGCCGGTTGAATGGGGGATGATAGATGAGAACTCATTGATCAAGCCAGGGGCGTCTGTAGAGAATGTCGTGTACGAGGGAGACACCTGCAAAAGAGTGACTGTGCATGGAGAGTCCGAATCTCAGGTTGTGGTTCTGCACCCGAGGGTTAGGAATCGATTCAGGGAGAAAACCACGGTCGCATTGAACGGATCTGTGATTTCCAGAAGTATCGCAGCCAATTATCGTCAGGTGGATGGTTACTGGATCCCGTTCCATTTCGAGGAGCACCAGTGGTCGCGTAAGACTGGACAGAAGCAAGAGTTCCGCATCACCAAGGTGCGATCGGTCGATCTGAAGAGTCCTCCGGCCCCTGGGACCTTCTCGCTTACGCTACCTGTAGGCACTTCCGTCCTGGATGATATTAACGGTGCCGCCTTCAGGATAGGCGAGCCGATCGATGTCACCCTTGCTACTGCTCCCGATGTCCGCTCCATGACTAAGCGGTTTGGGCGGATCAGTACCCAACCCTCACCCTGAAGGATTGCCGCCGGTTCTCGGCCTTCGCGGTGAGCCATTGCACTCGGGCGTGGGATGACGCAAGTTACCCGCCGGGCGGACACCGGGGAAGGGGCGGCACGAGTGAGGCGGCCGAGGGAAGAAGAGCCCACAGATCACTCAGAGGGACGCGAATAGGGCCTGGAGATCATCCTGCCTTCTGCCTCCGTGCCTCTGTGCCTCCTGGGCGGGCTCACGATGATGCACATGGAGGAAGGGCTCCCGGCAAGACAGGCCTTTTTACGCGTTCGATCATCGCGAGCCGACCCCCGCCGCGGCGGGGATGGGCCACCCGCCGTCGTGCGAAGCCGCGAGCGGCAGGCACGCGGCGTTTGACGGCGCCGTGCGAAGCCGACGGGTGGCCCAGGTCCTCCGAACCTGGGGGAGCGATTCGCGCGGCCGCGCGCGTGATGCGACGCGCGCGACCATGCTCGCCCGGCTCAATCGCGCCCCCGCCTCCAGAGGAGGTGGGCGACCCATCTCGCGCGGATGAGGCAACATTCAGACGTCGCGCTTGACGGTGTCGTGCGGAGCCGCAAGCGGCAGGGGCGCAATGGTTGACGGTGTCGTGCGAAGCCGCGAGCGGTGGGCGGTCAGCTTTTGTCGGCGTTTTCGGAACGTTGGTCGGCGTCCTCGGGGCGGAGGTCGAACATGGCGCGGAGGGTGTCGGCGTAGACGCGGGCGGAGCCGTTGGCGGCGGCGGCGTTGAGCAGTTGCAGGGGGTGGTTGAGAATCTTGTGGGTGAGGCGGTGCAGCATCTGCTCGATCAACTCGCGGTCGCGGGGCGAGGCGGCTTCGAGCTTGGGGATCAGGCGGGCCAACTCCCCGTCGGAGATCTCCTGAAACCGCTCGCGCAGGGCGTTGATCAACGAGCCGAGGTCGGGGCTGGCCAGCCGCTCGGCGAAGGCCAGCAGGCCCGCCTCGACGATCTCGTGGCAACTGTCGAGGGCCTCGCGCCGCTGGGCGAGGGCGTTCTCCGTCACCGTCTGCAGGTCGTCGATGTTGTACAGGAACACGAAATCCTGCTCGGCGACGTAGGCGCCGATGTCGAGGGCGACGGCAATGTCGATGAGCAGCAGCGAACGGTAGCGGCGCAGGGCGGGGATGGGGGCGAAATCCGCAGGCCGCAGGATCGGCTCGCGCGCCCCCGTCGAGGTGATGACGATATCCGCCTCCGCCAGGCGATCGATCCACTCGGCGAAAGGGATGACCCGGGCGGCCACGCCGTGCCGCTGACTGAGTCGCGTCGCCAGGTCGGTCGCCCGCTGGTCGGTCCGGTTGGTCACCCACAGTTCCTTGGGCTGCATGGCCAGCAGGTGCGTGAGCGTCAGCTCGCCCATTTTGCCCGCACCGACCATGAGCACGATTTTGTCTTCGAAGCGGGAAAAGATCTGCTTGGCCAGATCGACGGCCGTGCTGCCCACACTCACGCGACCGGTGGCGATGCCGGTCCGGGTGTGGATCTCCTTGGCGACGCTGAAGGCCTGTGGGAAAAGGCTACCCAGCCCTCTGCCGACCGTTCCCGCCTGCCGGGCGATTTCATAGGCCGCCCTGGCCTGTCCGAGGATCTGCGACTCGCCGAGGACCATCGAGTCGAGTGAGCTGACGACGCGGAAGAGATGGCGGGCGGCCTCGACATCCTCGTGACTGTAGAGGGCGGGCGCGAATTCGGCCGCCTCCAGGTCGTGGCAGCTTGCCAGGAAGTCGATGATCTGCCCGATCCGCGGCAGCCCCCGGTCGGCGTGGGCCAGGTACAGCTCGATGCGATTGCAGGTGGAGAGGAGGACCGCCTCGGTGCCGGGGAAGGTTTCGCGCAGCGCACGCAGGGTGCCCGGGACGGCCGCCTCTTCGAACGCCAGCCGCTCGCGCAGGGCGACCCGGGCGGAGCGGTGGTTGCAACCTATGACAAGCGTCCTCATTGGTGTATGAAGGATAGCTCCCTTGCCGCCAGGATCACCACGACCAGCACCATGGCTCCGCTGGCCAGGGTAGCGGCCTTCCGGCCGCGCAGTTGAGGCACGAACAACACCGCCGCCAGCCCGCAGGCGTAGACCACCCAGACCAGCAGAGAAAGCAGGACGGCCGTGTCCAGGTACCACCTCGTATCGCCGAGGTCCGACCGATGGGCGAGACCGCACAGCCCGGTCAGGATCCCGTAGGTGAACAGGGGAAAGCCGATGGCCAGCAAGCGACACCCGAAACGCTCCAATGCCTCGAGCGACGGAACCCCGCCCACCAGGCTGAGATCGTGTTTGCTGCGGAGCACGTGGTAGACCAGCAGGTAGGCCACCCCCGCGATCCCCGACGCGATGAAGCAGGCGGCACTGACCGCGAAGGCCAGACCGTGGCTCACGTACCAGGGACGATAGCTGGCCATGCTGGTGGCCTGATCAATGACCATCAGGGCTCCGAAGTCCAGCAGGGCCGCCGCCAGAAACAAAAAACCGTCGAGCCCGCGCAGGGACGCAGACAGGTAAGTCCCGATGCCCATGAGCCCCAGCAAAGTGGCCAGCAGAACGGCGGATTCATAATCGTGCCGGAAGGTCTCGATGGCGCCGTGCACGCGCAGCACGTGCCCGACGTAAGCCCCGTTGAGGAGGACGGCCAGCACCGCGGCCCAGCGCAGCCAGTAGCCGGTTCGCGAGGCGGGATAACGGATGCGGAGATAGGCCGCCAGGCTCGCGAGCGTGAAGCCCAGTGCGCCTCCCAGGGATATCCACAGTGGTCGATCCATGGCGTTTTTTCCAAGCTTCGGTCGTTGCGGTTACGGCGGCGGCTTTTCGGGTCCGTGCGAAGCCGCAAGCGGCAGCAACAAGTTGCCTTGGTCCTGCTCCGGTTCGTGCGAAGCCGCAAGCGGCTCGGGCGAAGCCGCGAGCGGGCGGGCGAGGAGCCGCTCAAACCACGCCCGCCACGCGTCGCGTCCTCTTGTCGCGAGCAGTTTCACGGAACAGTCCGCACACAGCGTTTCGAAGATCCGGCGGCGCAGCGCCGGGTCGGCCACCTGCTCGCGGACCCGGCCCCGCGCGGCCCGCAGCTCATCCACCAGGATACCGAACTCCGGCCCCAGGAGGGAGGCAAGCCGATCACGAACGTGGGCGGCGAGCTTCGGGCCGGCGCCGCCCGTCCCGACACCCACGGTGAAATCGCCGTGCCGCAGCAGTGCGGGCACCAGGAAACCACTCGCTTCCGGGTCATCGGCGACGTTACAGAGCACTCCCAGCCGCCGGGCGTCGGCCGCGATCCGGGCGTTGAGCTCGCGGTCGTCCGTACAGGCGAAGACCAGGTCCGCACCCTCTACAACGCCCTCGGCGTACGGCTGCGGTACTCGCTCGATGTCATCCCGCCCGGCCAAGTCCGAGCAGTAAGCCGGGCTGACCACGCGAACGGCGGCTCCCGCCTCGACCAGCCCGGCCACCTTGCGCGCTGCGACCTGTCCGCCTCCGACGACCACCGCCCGGCGGCCCACCAGGTTCAACTCGATCTGGTACCATGGCATAGCGGATGATATTGTAGCGTAGATGGTCAGATGTAGCTTGGTGGTGATTCTTCTGGCATCCGGTTGGGCGACCTTGACGGCCCAGGAGACCGCTCCCGCTCCGATTGCACCCACGACTCGGCCCAGCCTGCCGACGGAAGCCCAAGTCCGCGAGGCGGCCGGGCAACTCGGGCACCCGTTGCACACCACGCGGCAGGCGGCCGCCCGGCGGCTGGCCGAATGGGGGCCGGCGGCGGTTTCCGCCTTGCGCGCGGCGGCCGCTGGCTCGGACCTGGAGACCGCGTTGTCCGCTCGCAAGCTGCTGGCCGAGATGCAGGCGATGCTCTTTCTGGGCGCCGAGATCGAGCTGGTCATCGCCCGCCCGGAGGTCGGATGGGACGAGCCGTTTGACCTTGTTGTTCGAGTACACAACCCGTCGCCGGCCCCCATCCGCCTGCCTTGGCCGGCCGTGAAGCCCTCGCTGACCACGCGCCCGGCATCCGCCGACGCGGCCCAGGTGGCGAACCTGATCGACGTCGCCGACTTCCTCACCGTGCTGGGCCCGGACGGCACGCCGCTCGAACCGCGCATCGACCCCATCGGCGCCGACGCTGAAGTTCGGGCGGCGGTGGATGTGCGGGCAGGACCGCAACCGCCATTCCAGTGGCTCGAACCCGGCCGTGATGCCGAGCTGCACGTCTCTGCCTTCAACCGTGGCTGGGCGCGCTACCCGATGTTCGAGGCCGGTGCGTACCACATCACCCTACGCTATCAGCCGCCGTGGGGGGAGGAAGCCTGGGTGGAGGAAGGCTTGGGCCACGTCGCGAGCAACACGGCCCAAGTACACATCACGAACAGCGCCCCCCCTGCCGTGCGGGAGGCACAGCGGCCGTTGCGGCTCACCCTGCACCGGCGGGGTGAAGACCTGTGCGGCGACCTGACGAACCTCTGGGATCGACCGGTAGCCGTGAACCTCAACCTCGGGCCCGAGGCCGCACAATTCGCCCAGTTGACGTGGGAGTTCCGGAGCCCCGACCATGAGGAGCCCCTGAGCTGGCAGATGGAACCCGCGGCACCCGGCTTCCGGGCCGACCGGCTCCGCCTGCTGGAACCCATGGATACAGCGACCATCGCGCAGATCTCGCTCGCCTCCGTGCAAACACGGACCGCCTCCGAGAGCATCACCGTCGAGGCGGGTTGCGCGCTGACCCTGCGGTATTTCCACCTGGCAACGGCTGACGAACTTCGTGACCGGCTCAAGTCGCGTTTGCCGGAGGTGCAGGTTCCGCCGTCGCTGTTCACGGGCGTCGTCATCAGCGAGCCGTTGAGCTTGGATGCGCCCGACGAGAAGCGCTGATCCCGGTCCAACGAGCCGCGCGGCTTTAGCCCGCGCGGTGTTTCCACCGGCGAGGAGCGATGGTCCCGGTCGCAGAACCGCGCGGGCTGAAGCCCGCGGCTCGTCCGCCTGCACGCGGCTCGTTGACCCGCGAGTGGGTCATCCCACATCGGTCAGGCGCAGGAACTCGGCCATGTGCTGATCGTATCGGTTGGCGTCGCCGGGCCTGCCGAAGTCGAGGCGAAGCTCGTTGATGACTTTCGTGCCCATGAGGATCCACGCCTGCCAACATTCGGGGCACACGTTGGCCAGCACCTTTTCGCCCAGCTCTAAGTTTCAGCAAAGATTTATCCCCTGTGACCAAGGTGAAAACGATTAT
>CAZEEJ010000228.1:0-7639 GCA_964511155.1 uncultured Planctomycetales bacterium
GGCTACGGAAGTGGCAAGGTCGGGGCCGATCTCCTCCGTGCGGTGGCCGGCCGGCACTAACAGCACCGTCCGCCGCAGCTCAACCTCACCCACGAAGAAGCGGGCGAGCACGCCGGCGTCAATCGCACTCTCGCTGATGATCACGAGGCTGACTGGCTCGCCGATCTCCGGCACGGGCTCGCCGGACGGATCGTCGGGGTTGATTCCGCCCGGCCCACCCGGCCCGAATGGGTTGTCGAAGTCAACACAGGCCGGACAGCCGACCAACATGGAACACGCCAACATCGTCAGAGCGGTCAGAATCGCTTTTCGCATGGAACGTCCTCTTCCGATAAGGTCGACCGGCAGCAGAGGGTGAACACCTCGCGCCCATCGATCCGCATCTCACGTAACGCCCGGTTAACCATTATAGCCGCGCGAGCACAAAATCCTCTCCCAAGTCCGGGGTTCATTGTGGACAGGCGGGATTTCGGACCATGCGTGCACCGCCAACCGACGGGGTAGCCCAGGTCCGCTGGACCTGGGGGAGCGATTGCCGCAAGCGAATCAGCTCCACGAAGGGATCGGCGTCCGCAACGTGAATCAATCGCTCCCCCACCTCCGGAGGAGGGTACGCGTTTAGCGTCCGGGGACTGGCTCTTTTTTGCCGGCGTGAGGGCTTTCAATGCGGTTCAGTCCCTTGACAGCATGGAGTTACCGTCGCACCAGGAAGGTTACAAGGCAAAAAAGTGCCTGTCCCCCTTCCCGAGGACGCTAAACACGTACGGAGGAGGTGGGCCACCCGTCCGTCCGCTCCCTCACGGTCGCGGCTGTGCGCAGACGCGGGTGGATACCGTCGCGGCTCTGTACGGTGCCGGCTCAGAAGAGACCGATAACTCGGCCCTGCTCATCGACGTCCATGGCCAGGGCGGCCGGGTGACGGCCGAACGCCGGCATGGTCTGGATGGTGCCGACCAGGGGAGTGAGGAAGCCCGCCCCACCCGCCAGGCGGATGTCGCGGACCGGGAGCAGGAACCCCGTCGGGCGGCCCTTCCGGGCCGGGTCATGGGATAGGGAGTACTGCGTTTTCGCCATGCAGATGGGTAGTTTGTCGAAGCCCAGCCGGGTCAGGGTCTCCGCCGCGGCATTGGCCGCCGCTTCGTAGGTGACTCCGTCGGCCCCATAGATCTCGCGAGCGATGGTCTCAATTTTGCCCTTGATGGGGGTCTTGAGGTCGTACAGGAAGCGGAAGGGCTTGGCGGGTGGGGCTTCCACCGCCCGGACCACGGCCTCGGCCAGGGCCTGCCCGCCCTCGCCGCCCCGGGCGTACACCTCGCTCAGAGCCACATCGAATGCCCCCGCCTCCCTGGCCGCGTCCGCCAGGAGGGCCAGCTCCTCGTCCGTATCCGTCGGAAATCGGTTGATCGCCACCACGCAGGGCAGGTTGAACCGAGCAACATTCTCCAGGTGCTTGATCATGTTGGGCAGGCCTTCGCGGAGGGCCTCGATATTCGGTTCGTTGATCCGCGGATCCATGGGCCGCCCGGGAATGACGCGGAACCGGCCGCTGTGGGCCTTGATCGCCCGAACGGTGACCACCAGGACGGCCGCCTGCGGCTGGCGGCCGGAGGTGCGGCACTTGATGTGACAGAACTTCTCGAAGCCCATGTCGGCGCCGAAGCCCGCCTCGGTCACCACGTAGTCGGCACAGCGCAGGGCGATCTCGTCGGCCAGCACGGAGCTGTTGCCGTGAGCGATGTTGGCGAAGGGCCCTGCGTGCACGAACGCCGGCACCTGCTCGATGGTCTGCAGCAGGTTGGGCATGAGGGCATCGCGCAGCAGGACGGTCATGGCCCCGGCGGCACGGATGGCCTCCGCGAAGACAGGGATGTCCTGATGCGTGTAGCCGATAACGATGCGTCCGAGCCGCTGGCGAAGGTCCTTGAGCGACGTGGCCAAGGCCAGGACAGCCATCACCTCGCTGGCGGAGGTCAGATCGAAGCCGGTCTCGCGGGGAAAGCCGTGCCCGCCCAGGCCGATCACGATGTCGCGCAGGGCGGCGTCGTTCATGTCCACGCACCGGCGCCAGACGACTTTCATGGGGTCCAGGCGACCGGGGTTACCCTTGACCATCAGAGTGTCGATCAGGGCGCTGAGCAGAGCATGGGCACTGCCGACAGCGTGCATGTCGCCGGTCAGATGCAGGTTGAGATCCTCCATGGGGAGGACCTGGGCGTACCCCCCGCCGGCCGCACCGCCCTTGATGCCGAAGACCGGCCCCATGGACGGCTGGCGGATGCAGCAAGCCGCTCGCTTGCCCAGCCGGGCCAGGCCTTGAGCCAGGCCGACGGTGGTCACGGTCTTGCCCTCGCCCAGCGGCGTCGGGGTGATGCCGGTGACGACAATGTACTTGCCGAACCGATCGTCGCCGAGACGACCGATGGCGGCCAGGCGGACCTTGGCCTTGTGCCGGCCGTAGAGCTCCAGCTCCTCCTCGCGCAGGCCGAGCCGCGCGGCGATCTCCTGGATCGGCAGCAACGCGCACTTCTGGGCTATGTGCAGATCAGATTCCATGCCATGTGCCGATCGGTTTCCATCGCGAAGAGGCAAGCCCGATCGTGGATTCCTGTCGCGAATACATCCGCTCACTCACTCGCTTGCCTGCTGGGTCGCCGACTCGCGGGATCGCCCACCGGCCTTGGGTCCCACAAAAGCGAGTCGTGCCACCCGCCAATACGTCTCCGGCCCCGTTGTCGCCTTCTCCCGCGCCAGCCGGATGCCGAGCACGGCCGGCCCGCGTTCGGCCGGGTCGGGGTTCTGAGGATCGTGAGCCACGTCGACGTAGACGTGCAGGTGGTCGGTCTCACCCGCCACCGGCACCACCCTCATGCGCGGTGCCAAAACGGCCGGATCCTCGTCGAAGCTGCGGACGTAATGGCTGGCAATCGGCGTCCAGTGATAGATGATGTTGTGCAGCTTCTGGGCCCGGGTCTCCCCCAGATCGGCATTCTGCGAAGCCGCTCCTGTGCCGGTCGCCGCGAGGATCTGCTTCTCGATGGCGGTGAAGGCGGCCAGCGAGAAGGTCACCTCGAACGCCTTCCGCTGGCGCTCGTGATCGTGGGCCTGAGCGGCCTCGAAATCCTCGCGCATCGACCGAAGGAGAACGTACACGACCTGTTCCGGTCCGGCCGACTCGTCCAGCCGCAGCCCGTAGGCCTCGACGACCTGAACCTCCACCGGGGGGACGGACACCTTGTCCTGGCAGGCGGGTACCAGGATGGCCAGAGATGCCAGACAGGCCAGGCGCGCGACCAGCCTTGTTGCCCCGGTCGGACCAGCGCATGACGCAACCTCTTGTGCTTGAAGCATTTTCGCGGTCATCATGGGGTGGAAGTCTAGCACATCCGGGGCCGGATGCAACCGCTTGCCCCGTCGGCCAACGGCCGGTAGACTCACCTGCAAGGCTATGGCTGAGAACAACCAGAACCTTTGGGCACCGTGGCGCATGGAGTACATCCATTCGCTCAAGGCCGACCATGAAGGCGGCTGCTTTCTGTGCCGCTACGCCGCCAACGCGGACCAGGATCAAGAAAACCGGGTCATCTGGCGCGGGGCACACACGCTCACGGTGTTCAACGCCTTCCCCTACAACAACGGGCACCTGCTGATCGCCCCGCTCGGCCACCATGCCGACCTGGACGAACTGGACAACGACACGCTGGCGGAGCTGATGCGGCAAGTGCGGGACGCTCAGCGGCTGCTCCGCAAGACGATCTCGCCGCAGGGCTTCAACGTCGGGTTGAACTTCGGGCGCTGTGCCGGTGCCGGGCTGCCTGGCCACCTGCACATGCACATCGTGCCGCGCTGGGAGGGCGATACCAACTTCATGGCCGTCATGGGCAACGCCCGGGTCATCTCGCAGAGCATCGAATCGCTCTACGACCAGATGCGCGTCGCGGCAGCCGAACTCGGTCTGCCCCCGGTGAGGGGGAGCGGGAAGTGATGAGTGATGAGTGCTGAGTACTGAGTGACCCTGCTCGCCATGGCCGACAACAGCCAGTTGCTGAAACCCTATGCCGCCAGTGCCGCGAACAGTCGCGGCCGTGAGCACCCGGAGTCGTTCCCGCGCAACGTCGACCCCTTCGCCATCGACCGCCAGCGGGTGCTGCACTCCGCCGCGTTTCGCCGGCTCGAATACAAAACGCAGGTCTTCGTCGTCGGCGAACACGACCACTTCCGCACCCGGTTGACGCACACGCTGGAAGTGGCCAGCATTGCCCGGCGGCTGTGCACTGCCCTGCGGGTCAACGTGGCGGTGGGCGAGCTGATCGCCCTCACGCACGACGTGGGCCACCCGCCCTTCGGCCACGCGGGCGAGAAGACGCTGGCCGAGCTGATGCAGGACCACGGCGGTTTCGAGCACAACGCCCAGTCGCTGCGGGTCATCGAGTACCTGGAACACCCCTACCCGGCCTTCCGCGGCTTGAATGCGACGCACGAGGTGCGCGAGTCGCTGGCCAAGCATTGCACGCTGTACGACCGGCCGGGGAGCCACCAGCTGGCCGACGGCTCGCACGCCCCGCTCGAAGGCCAGATCGCCAACCTGGCCGACCGGCTCGCGTATGACTGCCACGATCTCGAGGATGCGATCGGTGCCCAACTGATCACCGAGGCGGACTTGGGCGACGTGGTCCTCTGGCGGGAGGCGGCCGAGGAACCTCGGCGGGCGTACCCCCAATTACCGCTGGCCGCCGTTCGCCGCCCGATCCTCGATCACCTCGAAACGGCCATGCTCAACGACATCGTCCAGGAGTCGCGCCGCCGCATCGCCGCCGCGAAGGTCCAGACCATCGACGACGTGCGCGCCTGCCGCCGCGAGTTGCTGGCCTTCTCCGAGCCGATGGCCTCGCGCGTGGCGGAGCTTGAAGCCTTCCTGCACGAGCGCGTTTACCGGCACGGGCGCTTGATTCGCATGGACAGCAAGGCCGCCCGGTTCATCCGCCGCCTGTTCGAGGCTTACCTCGGCGAGCCCCGTCTGCTACCCCCGCGTTTCGCCGCCCGCACCGCCGACCAGGGCGCCCACCGCGTTATCTGCGACTACATCGCCGGCATGACCGACCGCTTCGCCCAGGATGAATACAAACGCCTCTTCGAGCCCTTCGAGCGGGTTTGAACCATGCGAGTGGAATCGGGTATCCTGCCGGTGCGGTCCTGCAATGCCGCACCGGGAGGATACGCGATGCAAACCGGACGAATGATAGTGGGCGTACTCTTGGCGTTGGGTAGTCTCGCGGCAACGCAGGCGCGGGCGGAGCGATTGCCGAACATCGTGATTCTGTTTGCCGACGATCTGGGATACGGCGACCTGGGCTGCTATGGGCATCCGACGATTGCCACGCCGGAGCTGGACCGCATGGCAGCCGAGGGCATGCGCTTCACGCAGTTCTACTCGACGGCGTGTGTGTGCACGCCGAGCCGGGCGGCCTTGCTCACCGGAAGGCTGCCGGCGCGCACCGGCATGTACAGCGACCAGCGGCGGGTGTTGTTCCCCAACTCGGCCGAGGGGCTGGCCCCGGAGGAGGTCACCCTCGCCGAGGTGCTGAAGGGTCGCGGCTATGCCACCGCGTGCATCGGCAAGTGGCACCTGGGCCACCTGCCGCAGTACCTGCCCACCCGGCACGGCTTCGACGTCTACTTCGGCATCCCCTACAGCAACGACATGAAGCCCGTCCCGGTGATCCGCGGCGAGGAGGTCATCGAGGAACCCGCCGATCAGACGACCCTCACCCGGCGATACACCGATGAGGCCATCCGGTTCATCGAGGCCCACAAGGCAGAGCCGTTCTTCCTCTATCTGCCGCACACCTTCCCGCACGTCCCGCTGTTTGCGTCAGAGGAGGCCCGCGGCAGCAGTGCGCGCGGACTGTACGGCGACGTGGTCGGGGAGTTGGACACGAGCGCCGGACGAATCCTGCAGAAGCTGCGCGATCTGGACCTGGCGTCGAATACCCTCGTGGTGTTCACCAGCGACAATGGGCCGTGGCTGACCCGCGGGCTGGATGGCGGCTCGGCCGGGCTGCTCCGCGACGGCAAGGGGTCCACGTGGGAGGGCGGCATGCGCGTGCCGTGCGTTGCTTGGTGGCCGGGGCGGATCAAGCCCGGGCAGACGGTCCGCGACCTGGCCTGCACCATGGACCTGTTCAATACCTGCATCGGATTGGCCGGCGGCAAGGTGCCCGCCGACCGGGCGATCGACGGGGTGGACATTGCGGGCCGCCTGCTGGGCGACCGGCCCAGCGGCCGCGAGGTGATGTTCTTCTACCGCGGCTCGTTCCTCATGGCCGTGCGCCGGGGACCGTGGAAAATGCACCTGATCACGCAGGCCGCCTACGGCCCCGACGCTCGTCAGCGTGTCGAGCACGATCCCCCCCTGCTCTTCCACCTGGAGCACGATCCGGCGGAGCAGCACAACGTCGCCGCCGATCATCCGGAGGTCATCGCGGCGATTCGCCAGGCGGTCGCGGAACACCAGGCCAGATTGACGGTGGCGCCGTCGAGGTTGGACTCCATCATCGAGAACGAATGACGATATCCATCCCGATATCGAGAGCGGGGGCGGAATGGGTGATGGCTCCGACGGCGATGCGTTCGACGCCGGTGGCGGCGATGCGGCGGACAGTTTCGAGGGTCACACCGCCGGAGGCTTCGAGTTGCACCTTGCCGCGCAGGCCGCGTTCGTTGCGCCGCCGGACGGCCTCGCGCATCTGGTCGGTGGTGAAATTGTCCAGCAGGATCACGTCGATGCCGGGCACGGACAGCAACTCGTCCAACTGTTCGAGGGTATCGACCTCGAACTCGATGAACTCGGGGCGGCGGTCGAGTTCGGCGATCCGTTGCAGCATGGCCTGGGCGGCTGCGGCCCACTGGCCGGCCGGCACGTCGGCCAGGTGGTTGTCCTTGACCAGCACCGCGTCATGCAGACCGAGCCGATGATTGCAACCCCCGCCGCAGCGCACGGCATACTTGTCAAGCTGTCGCCAGCCGGGGACGGTCTTGCGCGTGTCGTAGATGGCGGCTCGCGTGCCGGCCACGCCGTCGACGAACCGTCGGGTCATCGTGGCCACGCCGCACAGCCGTTCGAGGAAGTTGAGCAGCGTCCGCTCGATACCGAGGAGCAGCCGCAACGGGCCGGTCAATTGGGCGATGAGCGTACCCGGGGCGAGGAGGCCGCCGTCAGCCACGCGACAAACCACGGTCAGATCGTCGGTGCCGCATAGCTCAGCGAGGATATCCAGGAGTGCCCGGCCGGCGAACACGCCGGGCTCCCGGGCGACCAGGGCCGCCTCGCCGCGCGCATGCGGGTCGATCGCCACGAGCGAAGTCACGTCCCGCCCCGCGCCGTCCTCGGCCAGGGCGGCATGCCATAGCTTACGCCATACGTCAGATTCAGGGTCGGGGCTCATCGGGTGTGCGCATCATCCAGGTGCATGTTTCAATTAAACCAACACGTCGGTTACCGTTGCCATTGTACTCGATGAGCCTGCGGAGGGTCCAACCGTTATACTGTCGGCTCCCGGGGCGCGGACCGTCACAGGTTAGGCGGGTGGGTGGCCCATCCTTGCGCAGCAAGGGTGGGCTGGCGATGATCGAACGCGTGGGA
>CAZEEJ010000229.1:0-7343 GCA_964511155.1 uncultured Planctomycetales bacterium
GCGAAGACCGCACCGCGGACGCCAGCGCGCAACGAGCCGCGGGCTTCAGCCCGCGCGGTGCCGCGGATGGTGAGAACGCTTCTACGCCAGGAACAACCGCGCGGGCTGAAGCCCGCGGCTCGTTGGATCGCGAGTCGTTGGATCGCAGCCCGTTGGACGCGACATTCGCGTCCGACTATCCCCACCCTTACCGCACCTGCGTGGTCCTCGGGCTGATGAACGGCGAGGACGGCAAGAAGCTCTCCAAGAGCAAGCGCAACTACAAGGAGCCCTCCTACATCTTCGACCGCGAAGGGGCCGACGCCATGCGCTGGTCCATGCTCAGCGGTCAGCCGCCCTGGACCGGCGTGCGTTTCAAGGAAGAGACCATCGCCACCGACCAGCGCGAGTTCCTCATCAAGCTGTACAACGTCTACAGTTTCCTGGTCATCTACGCCAACATCGACGGCTGGTCGCCGGCCAACACGCAGGAAGTGATCCCCTTCCGAAGCGAGCTGGACCGCTGGATCCTGTCGGAGCTGCACCAGACGATCGCCGACGTGCGCACAAGCATGGACGGTTACGAGAGCCACCCCGCCTGCCGGCGGCTGGTCGACTTCGTGGACGGGCTGAGCAACTGGTACGTGCGGCGGTCGCGCGAGCGGTTCTGGCGATCGGGCATGGACGGCGACAAGGCGGCCGCGTACCAGACGCTCTGGTCGTGCCTGGCCACGCTGGCGGAGGTCATCGCCCCGTTCACGCCGTTCTTTGCCGAGACGCTGTATCAGAACCTGGTACGTTCGCAGGACGACGACGCGGCCGAGAGCGTACACCTGTGCGATTATCCGAAGCCGGATGCGGCGTTGATCGACCGCAAGCTGATGCAGGAGATGGCCATCGTCCGCGAGATCGCCTCGCTGGGCCGGGCGGCGCGCATGGAGGCCAAGCTCAAGGTTCGCCAGCCGCTGGCCGTGGTGGAACTCGTCCTGGGCGACCCGAGCCATCGCCAGTGGCTGGAGGGGCACCTGCCGCTCATTGCCGATGAACTGAACGTCAAGCGGGTCGAGTTTGCCGCCGACGCCGACCGGTACGTCAGCTACGAGGTCCGGCCGAACTTCAAGGTCATCGGCCCCAAGTTCGGCAAGCTGGCCCCGCAGATCAAGCAGGCCCTGAGTACCGCCGACGCCGCCGACCTCCGCCGTCAGCTTGACCAGACCGGCCGGGCCACGCTCCAGGTCGCCGACCAGCCCGTGGGGCTGGCCACCGAGGACGTGCAGGTCATCCTGACCGCCCAGCCCGGCTGGGCCGCCGCCCAGGGCCGACAGGTCGTCGTGGTGTTGAGTACGGAACTGACGCCAGAGCTGCGGCTCGAAGGCCTTGCCCGCGAAGTCGTGCACCTGATCCAGACCGCCCGCAAGAGCGATCAGCTCGACTACCAGGACCGGATCCGCGTGCACATCGACACCACCGGTCCCGTGGCCGACGCCATCCGCGACTTCAATGAGTACATCCGCGGCGAGACCCTGGCTCTCGAGGTCGTCATCGACAAGAGCATCGTTGATCCGCCGCACACCGGCGAGATCGAGGAGACGCCGATCCGCTTCGCCGTCGACGTGGCGGATTAGCCGTCGTGTGCCACTGCTCTGTGAGCAGTGCGGCTGGTGTGGCACCGGCGTCTCGCCGGTGCAGGGGGCCGTGTGGCACCGGCGTCTCGCCGGTGCGGGGGACCGTGTGGCACCGGCGTCTCGCCGGTGCGGGCAAGCGGTAACCCGCCGGCCGCCACGGGGGGCGGCCGCTACTGTGTGCCACTGCTCTTTGAGCAGTGCGGACAGTGTGAAAGCCAAGGATACAACAACTGCGAGGGAACCAGAGGGATGCTTACTCTCGGTGTCATGCTTTCCGGCGGCGGACGAACGCTCTTGAACCTCGTCGACTGCATCCACCGCGGCGAGCTGGATGCCCGCATCGCGGTGGTCATCTCCTCGCTGTCCAAGGTCAAGGGCGTCGAGCGGGCCCGGGCGGCCGGCTTGCCCGTCGTGATCATCCGCAGGAAGAACCACCCTGACGTGGAGACCTTCAGCCGCCGCATTGTCGAGACGCTCGACACCCACGGCGTCGAGTTGGCCTGCCAGGCGGGCTGGACCTGTCTCTGGCACCTGCCCGACCACTGGCTCGGGCGGGTCATGAACATCCACCCCGCCCTGCTGCCCAGGTTTGGCGGGCAGGGTTTTTACGGCCACCACGTGCATGAGGCGGTGCTCGCGGCCGGCGAACGCCGGAGCGGCTGCACCGTCCACTTCGCCAACAACAAATACGACGCCGGCCCGATCATCCTGCAGCGCACCGTCCCCGTCCTGCCCGACGACACCCCCGACACGCTCGCCGAGCGCGTTTTCGAGCAGGAGTGCATCGCTTACCCCACCGCCATCCGCCTTTTCGCCAAGGGCCATCTGCTGATCCGGGACAACCGGGTGTTCCTCCAGAAACCCGGCGCCCCCCCCCGCCCGGTCAAGCTCCCCTCCGACGACTGATCGGAGGGATCGGGGGTCGGGGAACGGGGATTGGGGCTGAGCCGGGGACGCAAGTCCCCGGGTACGAGCGGAAGCCAGGGATCTGGCATCCGGATCCGGGACCAGCCCGCCGCTTGCGGCTTCGCACGACCGCGTGCGGATCCTGGCATACCGCTACGCTTCGGCCCGCGTAAGCGGCGTGCATCGCTCGAAAAACGCCAGCAACCGCGGCCGAACCTCATCCGGCCTTTCCTGCAGCGCCTCGTAGTGGTCCGCATCCTCGATGAGCCACAGCTCCTTCGGCTCGCCGGCCGCGGCATGGAGCTGCCGACCCATATGCGTCGGTACGATACGGTCCGCCGTCCCCTGCATGACCAGCAGCGGCCGCGGGCTGATCCCAGCAACGTAATCTCGCGGATCGAAGGCTCGCCCAATGAGCGTCACGGGCAGCCACCAAGCCAACAGAAGCAGCAGCGGGTTACGGCGAATGTGCCAGGCCACGATCCCGCGGTAGCTATCGAACGCCCCATCGGTGGCCAACCCGCCGACCTCCTGCCGCTCCGCCGCCAGCACGACCCCCACCGCCCCGCCCAGGGACTGGCCGAACGCGACGATTCGCTGCGGGTCCACGTCCGGCCGCGTCAGCAGATAGTCCAGGGCCCCGTGGGCGTCCGCGATCGTCCCCGCCCGCGACACACGCCCCTGCGAGCGTCCGTACCCCCGGTAGTCGAAGCACAGCACGTTCCACCCCGCCGCGGGCAGCCACGCCACCTGGACAAAGTGACCGGTGACGTTCCCCGCATTCCCGTGCAGGTGCAGTACGGTGCCCCGCGACCGCCCGTCGGTCGGGAAGAACCAGCCGTGCAGCCGCGTCCCGTCGCGGGCCTTGAACGCGACGGACTCATACCGCAATTGATACGTGGTCGGCGAGTCGTACTCCTTCTGCGTGGGATGATAAAACAGTCGATCACCGATGGGCATGGATCACTCCGAACCTCCCCGAACAGATGCATACCCTCTGTTCCAGGTCCCACGTTCAGTTGCCGGAGCGAGCGTTGATCGGCAACGAGAACGATCCTCCGGTCCGCAGGGTCCGGTCAAGCTCACGCGGGTTCGTCAGCAGGCTGCGGTTCAGAGCGAAGAACGAGTCGATCTCGGCCCAGTTCCGCATCATGAGCACATGGGCGCCGAGCGCGGTGCCGAAATCCTCCAATACTTCCGGCTCATCATCGTCGTCATCATCGTCGTCGTCGTCATCATCGTCGCCCTCCCTGATGATAATGCTCAACAGGCCGCATTCGTTATACGCCCGGGCGTCCACCGCGGTGTCGCCGATGCCGATCAACACGGACGGCCAGTCGCGACGAATCTCCTGCAATAACGCGTACTTGTATTCGAACGGCCGCACCGCCCGACGCAACCCCGCCGCCACGAAGAGGGGCCCGGCGGGGTATCGGTGGTCGATGAGCCAGTGGCGGGTCTTTTCGGCAAGAAACTGCGGTCGGCCGGTCAGATAGACTATTCCGAACGAATCGGCCAGCGACGTCAACACCGTCCGAGAGCGGGGCAACGGGTCCGACTCGCGGTCGCGCTCCTTCGTCAGCAGTTCCACATGGTCGGTGTCCGCCAGCGTGTTGTCGATGTCCACGACAATGATCGTGCGGTCGGGATCCAATACGTGGACCATGGCCTCCGCGCGAAGCGTACGGCCGTCGATCGTGCTTTCCACCTGAAACAGGGTGGCCTGCCGGGGGGCGATTCGTGCGACCACCTGCGCCCGCCCCTTACCATCGGCCTCCACACTGGCAACCGTCCGTCCTTGAATCGTGAAACGCAACGTGGCCCCGGCGACGCTGGACCGCAGACCGAGCACCGGCTCGCGTTCCATGTAAGCGGTGAGCGTGGCGGTACCGTCGGTGCGCAGAAGGGTATCGGCCGCGGTCAGTACCCCCCTGCCGCAGCCCCCGGCAACAACGACAACCTGAAGCAGGCAAAGGCCCCCCATGATCTCAAGCCGCCGGAGCGGGCGAGAGCCTCGTTGGATGCGTTGGATTTCTGGTTGCACGGGGATCATCCAGTTGCCGTCCGACTTCTGACCCGGCGCGCATCGGCTCCGCCAACGTCGTACTTCGCTCCCCGGCATCATCGTGAGAAAGCGCGCCGTGTCAATACGTCAGTCCGAGTCAACTTGTTGATGGCAGGACCAAGTCAACCTGTTGATGGAGCCCGGTATCAGTCTTGGTCGACGACAATCTCCAGCTCCGGGCCGGGGACCAGGAGGATCAGGGCGCCGGATGCGTCGACGGCGTAGGCGTCGGACAGGAGCAGGCGGACCGTGCCGCGGCCGGGGGCGATGTCCAGACGCAGCGTGGCGACCACCCATTCGCCGGCCTCGGTCAGGCCGGGCGTCAGGCCGCCGAACGCCGCCGCCGTGACGAACAGCGTGTCCTCGGCTTCCGCCGAACCATCCGTGCTTCCCGCCGAGTCATCCGTTGCTGCGGCCAAATCGTCCATCAGCATGAACAGTTCACCCGCACCCGCGGGCACCTCGATCGGGCCGGCCAGGGCGGACAGCTCCAGCACGTCCGTCCACAGCGCTACGACCGTCGCACCTTCAAGCTCGGCCGCGTCCATGCCCAGGGCCATCGCCCCATCCGCGTGCACCGTGTACCACTCCATGATGCCGAAGTCGTACCAGCCGCCCGGTTCGCACTTGCTCGCGTCGGCCGAGCAGGCGATGTTGCCCTCGACCGTCCAGTCGGCCGTAGCCACGCTGACCGCCTTGGCCACATCCGCACCCAGCCGACCCGCGAACGCCCGCACCGGCCCCTCGGCCGCCAGGACCACGTCCACCCACACGCTCCCGCCCTCGGCCGGAAGCTTGATCGCGCTCTCGCCGCTCGGCTGAGCGCTCGCGACGAAGCCCGTCTCATGCTCGACCAGCCACGCCCACCCACTCACCGCCGAAAGCTCCGGCTGCGTCTGCCCATCCAGCATCTCCGGCTCGCTCGGCATCTCCGGCTCGACCAACTCGCCCCGCATGGACTGCTCGATGCGTTGCAGCAGCACGCTGCCTTCCAGCCCCGACCCGCCGGCCATCATCATCATGCCTTCGCCCAGGCCCTCCTCGAAGCACTCAGCCTCATGCTCCAGCCAGGTCACGCCCACCAGCCCCACGTCCGTCGCGTCGATCGCCGCGTCGCAGTTCACGTCGTAGCCGGCATTCTCGCCGGTCACCGGGTCGCTCACCCGCAACGCCACCGCATCCTCGTCGACCTCGGTCACGATCCCGTCGCTGTCCAGGTCGCCGGCCAGGTTCCGCACCCAGCAGTCCGTGTCGCAGGTCAGCAGCGTCGTCACCTCCGCATCCGCGAAGGTCTGCGACAGGTCGAACCGGTAGCACACCTGGTCCGCCAGGCTGCCGTTGGTGAACACCATGCGGAAGGTCATGTCGTCGTTGATGAACGAATACGAACTCGGCGCCGGCGTGCTCTCGTCGCTGCCGAACACCTGGATCAACTCCGGCCAGGTCTCCGGCCAAGCCGGCACATTGAAATCCACCTCGATAATCTGCGTACTGCCCTGCCGCGACTCGGACACCGCCTCCGCCGCCGTCGCCGCCGGGTCCAACGCAATCGCCAACTCCGTACTCCCCCCATGCACCCGCACACTCCGCCAAGCCACAATCGCAAACGCCGTCGGCGGATCACACTCCAGCTCCTGCGGGTCCTGGCCCGATCCGCCCAAGCCCCCTGGTGGGCCACAGACCCCAACGTCTCCAGAAGACGGTATCGCAGGACCACTGTAGCAAGCATAGAAGAGATCCATGTCCTGGGCATCGACCATCCCGTCCGAATTCGCGTCGGCCTCACAGCATCCCGCAAGCAGCATCTCGGCCTCAGTCATCAGCGCGAAACATGCCTGCATGTAGCCGAAGTCCGCCTGGTCGACGTCACCGTCTCCGTCGAAATCAAACCGCCAGGGCGCCGGCGGAGGACACGCGTCGCCGATACCGTCCCCATCGCTGTCCGCTTGGCTGGGGTTGGACACGCTTGGGCAGTTGTCGCACACATCGCCCACGCCGTCGCCGTCGCTGTCCTGCTGATCCGGGTTGTAGTGGTAGGGACAGTTGTCCTCCTCGTTGGCCACGCCATCGCCGTCACAATCGCCGACCTCTCCTTCCCCACTGATATAGGGCTCACATTCATCCGGTATGCCGTTCTGGTTACAGTCTTCCGACGTGCCAAGCGTCACGTCATCCTCGTCGGGACAGCCATTGGCGTTGCAGTCGGCCGAACTGCCGCCCACCAACAGCATGGTTTGGACCCCACGACCCGTGAAGCCGGGAGGCGTCACATCCACGTATGCCGTTCCATCGAATCGCCAGACCCCGGCCACGTCGCGTACATGCAAACTGCCATGCACCGACGATCCCAGCCCGACGTACAGGAATAGGTCGCCCTGCGCAGCCAAGGCGGAGACGCCCTCGCCAGACGACACCGTATGCCACCGACGGGCCTCCAGCCATTCATCACCCTCTTGAGTCCAAAGGATGCCGCCTTCATGTTCCCGGCTACCGCAGTCCGGAACGCTGTACCCCGCTCCCGCCGAGCCCACATATAACTGCTCCTGGAAGCGCTCGATAGCCCAATTCACTTCGGCCTCTGGAGACATGTAGTGCAGGGTCTCCAGTTGGCAGTCGGGAGTGAGTTCCAGCACGGGTGCACCGCCGGTGTAACCGACGGCAGAAAGACTGGTTCCCTCTCCCACAATGTCGGCGATCAGCGGGTTCGAATAAGAATCATCGACCACGCCCAGAGGGCGTGGTATCAGGAAGGCCCCCGGAGGGGGCCG
>CAZEEJ010000230.1:0-7331 GCA_964511155.1 uncultured Planctomycetales bacterium
CTCCGCCAGGGCCGGCCGCACCTGGTCTCAGAGAACCCGGCCGGCCCGAGCTTCACCCCCCTCTCGGAGCTGGTCATCCAGGGGGTCGTGCACACGGTAGTGCGCCGCCTCCGCCCGCCGGGTGCGGGGGAGAGCCCGTGAACCGCACGGGCGGACGGGAACCCGTTCAAGCCTTGTCTTGATCGGCGTTTATCGGCGTCCATCGGCGGTTCGTTGTCCCCCGGAAGGCCAGGGCGGATCTGGATCGCCAGTGCAGGCGGATGGGCGCCGCCGGCCGCCCCCCGTAGTGACCGACGGATGGCTTGCACGTCCTTCTGTCCCTTCTGCCTCTGTGCCTTTCTGCCTTCCGCCCCGTGGCGACCGGCGCATGCGTCGGCCACTACAAACGAACATGGTCCGTTGCCCCATCCATCCTCTGCGGTCCTCTCCGCCCTCTGCGGTTCAAACCTTTTCGTTCTACCGCAGAGGGCCGCACCGTTTTCGGCACAGCCACGGTAACCAGGTCCAAAAGTGTTTCATGGCGAAGGTCTACCGCCTGCGCGGCACCTCGGGGGGGCGTGACAGAACCGTCCCGTCATCATTGAAGGTCGTCATCTCGAGCCGCTCCGGCGAGACATCCACCCGGATCACCGTATTGGTTCCGCCCACCACGATCGGGTAGGCCCGGTGCTCATCCGCGGGCAGTTCCGAGTAGCGGTGGGTGTGGCCGGAGATCATCAGGTTGATCCCCGCTTCACCGAGCATGGGGCTCCAGTTGTCGCGTATCCATGGCGAGCGGATGAACTTGACGGCTTGCTCCGTGCTGGGCGGCGCGGGGGGAATGTGCATGAGGCATATTCGGAAACGGGCATCGCGAAAGGCGGGGCTCCGGAGTTCCTGTCTGAGCCATTCGGTCTGCTGCCGGAGGTAGTCCTCGAAGGCCACCAGCCCGCTGTACTCTTCGCTGTCGTCGCCCTTGTCCTCTCCGCCGTCCAGCAGCAGGAAAAACACCCCGCCATGGGTGAAGGAGTAGTAGTACCGTCCGCTCTCGGTCGGGAAGTAGTCCATCAGGTCCCTGGCCAGTAGTCCACGGGTCTCATGGTTGCCGCGCACCAGGACCAGCGGGATCCGCGTCGCGAAGAACTCCGTACAGGGGTCGAGAAAACCGCGGAAGATCTGCTGCTCGGTCATCGGGTCGTTCATCATGTCCCCCACACCGAACACCAGATCCACGCCGTCCCAGTTGACGGACCCCAGCGCCTGCCGCAGGGCCGGCGCCCGATCATGACGGTCGTTGAGGGCATAGAAGGAGAACCTCTCCTTCGCGGGGTCCAGGGTCGTGAATCGGCCCTCGCTCGTCACGGTCGGGCCGAACCGGACCTTATAGGGCTTGAACTCGATGATCTCGGTGGAGACCGCACGATAGGAGTAGGTCGTCCCCGGCCGCAGGCCGTTGAGCGTGATCCGGTGCAGGGGGGTGTTCGCGTCGATCAGTCCGTGGCGGGCGCTGACCGCGGTGTTCGGCATGTCCTGCGCCGACGGCCCGTACTCCACCTTGGACACGCACTTGTGGCTCGTCGTCCACACCACGGTCATGCTCGTCGGGGAGGGCGCTTGGAGGTAGGGCCCGCCGACAATCCGCAGGTCCGACGACGACGCAGCGGGACTCGTCTCGGCCGCCCCGGCAACCAGGGAACCGGTGAGCAGCACGCACGCTACGCGGAGAAGGAAAGGTGAGTGAATCATGCACGGCAGTATACCCCGAGACGGCGGGCGGCAACACGAAGGGGCCATGGAGGCTGCCTGAGTGCTTCATGAGCAGGAAAACGGTTCGTTTGTTGCGGCCGAAAGGCACAGAGGTAGAAAGAATATAGCCTGGTCAGGCAGTCGCACGCCAAATCCTCACCGATCATCGGTCTTGGTGTTTTTTGTGTCGGTCCATCAACAAGTTGACTCGGTCCTCAGGGAATCGGCACCCCGCCGATTCTGTCACGAACCCCCCATCAGCGAGGGGCCGGCTTCTCTCTTGAAGTTTGTATTTTGTTAGGATATCATTCATCGTGTGCCGCCTGCGCCTGCCGGGTGCGGGGGAGGCCCACTGACGGGGCCGTGAATTGCGCGGGCGGACGGCGAACGGATGGAGAACCATGCGGGCCATCATCCATTTTGATGCCGACGCGTTCTTCGCCTCCGTGGAGCAGGCGGCGGACCGGCGGTTGCGCGGCCGACCGATCGCCGTCGGCAGTCTGCATCGCGGCATCGTGGCTTCCGCCAGTTACCAGGCCCGGGCGTACGGCATTTATACGCCGATGCCCGTGAGCCGGGCCCGGCGGCTGTGCCCCAACCTCATCGTTGTGCCGCCGCACTTCGAGCTGTACGAGCAGTTCTCGGCCAACATCTTCGGCATGGCCGAGGAGGTCACCCCCGCGGTCGAACGCCAGGGGATCGACGAAGGCTACCTCGATCTGACCGGCACGCAGCGCTGCCTGGGCCGCGACCCGCAGGAGGTCGCCCGCAAACTCCAGGCCAACGTCAAGGACTGGCTCAAGGTCACCATCTCCCAGGGCCTGGCCCGCAACAAGCTGCTCAGCCAGATCAGCAGCAAGCTCTACAAGCCCGACGGCCTGACGGTGATCCCCCCGCGCGAGGAGGATGAGCTTGCCTTTTTGCATCCCTTGCCCGTCCACTGGCTGCCGGGCGTCGGCCCGACGCTGGCCCGGCTGATGCAGTCGGCCGGCCTGACCACCATCGGGCAGGTGTCTGCCATGCCGCTCGACTGGCTGGCCGAGCTGGCCGGCTCCGACGCCGCTCGCCTTCGCGACTTCGCCCGCAACCGCGACGACCGACCCGTCGTGACCACCCGCGAGGAGGCCCTGTCCTACGGCCACCAGGAGACCTTCGACGAGGACACCACCGACGCCGTCTTTCTCGACGCCAAGCTCCGCCAGTTGGCCGACCACGCCTTCGTCCGCCTCCGGGCCGACGGCCAGCAGACCCGCACCGTCTCCGTCAAGATCCGCTACACGGACATGGACGAGCACCAGGGGCAGATGAGCCTCAAGGAGCCCACCGACGTCGAGGACGACGTCTATCCTCTGCTCTCGCAGTTGCTCAAGCGGCTGTGGGATCGGCGGGTGCGCATCCGCATGGTGCAGGTCCGGCTCTCGAACATCTACCGGGGGGCTCGCCAACTGGACCTGTTCGGCGTGCGCCAAACGCGGCGGGACCTGGCCGTAGCCTGCGAGACCATCCGCCGGCGGCATGGTACCCAGGCCCTCATGCGGGCCCATGACCTACTGTTAGCGGCACGAAGCCATTAACCCTGGCGATGCATATTGCAATGGCGGGAATGGAGAATGATGAATGATGAATGGAGAAAACAGAACAAAGAAAAAAGTCCTTATCTGTGTCTATCTGTGTGATCTGTGGGCAGAAAAAGAACGAAGTGCCCACAGATCACACAGATGGACGCAGATAGAAAGAATGAGCACGGTTCTGCCGGCTCTGTACGGTCACGGCTCACAAATGGGTTTGAAAAGCGTGAGTTAGGAATCGAGCGGGATGGCTTCACCATGTTCGAGTCGCTCGGCCAGGACGCGCAACGCCAACGCCTGCGCGTGTGTGAGGGCTTCTTCGCGCGACGCGCCGTAAGCCAGCACACCGGGCAGTTCCGGGACCTCCGCGATCCAGCGGCCGTCCGTTTCTCGATCGACTTCGACCTTAAACATGAAATCAGTATAGCAGAATTGAGCCTGGGATTCCCATGTATGTTTCGCTTCACAACCGGTCGGCCTATTCGTTCGGGTCGGCCCTGACGCGGCCGGCGGAACTGGCGGCGTTTGCGGCGGCCCAGCATAGCCCGGCCATCGCGCTGACCGATCGGGCGGGCGTGTATGGGGCCGTGGCTTTTCAGGCCGCGTGCGCCAAGGCCGGCGTCCGGCCAATCCTGGGGGCCGAGTTACCGCTTGACGACGGCACGGTGCTCACGCTCCTGGTGCAGAATGCCGCCGGCTACGGCAACCTGTGCCAACTGGTTTCCCTGCACCATTTGCGCGACCGGTTGATCGGGCCGGCAGAGGTCTGCGCACACGCACTCGGGCTGATGGCTCTGATCGGCCGACCGGCAGTGCACGAGGAGGAAGGCGCCCCGCCGGCCGCCTGCCTGGAGACCGCGATCGCCCGTCTACGCGACGCCTTTGGTGGGCGACTGTACGTCGAGCTGGCCATCCATCACCCCGCGGACGCCCTCGACGCCCGGCGGCGGGCGCGCATCGCCGACGCTGCCGGCGTTCCCGTCGTCGCGACCAGCGAATCCCGCTGTCTTTGCCGTGAGCACAACCCCGCCCTGCAGGCCCTGGCTTCGATCGGTACGCTTACCCTGCTGAACGCTTTGCACCCGGACAAGCCCCGCGGTCTGTGGCACCTGCGGAGCCCGGCCGAGATGCACCACCTCTTCCGCCGCCGACCCGACGCTCTGGCCAACACCGTCAGCATTGCCGAACGGTGCGACTTTCGGCTCACGCTGGGCCGCAACCGCTTCCCCGGCTTCGAGTCACCCGACGGCCGCTCCGCCACTGACCACCTGAGGGAGTTATGTGTGGCCGGCTGCCGCCGCCGCTACGTCGAGCGGCTGCCTCAGCACGGCATGGGCGGCAAGCGGCCCACCCTCGACGAGGCCCTCGCCCGGCTCGAACGCGAACTGGCGGTTATCGAGCAGGTCCACTATGCTGAGTATTTCCTCGTTTTCCACGAGATCGTCGAATACTGCCGCGGTCAGGGGATCGCGACGCTGGCCCGGGGCTCGGCCGCGGATTCGCTCGTCTGCTACGCCCTCGGCGTGAGCCATGCCTGCCCGTTCCGCTTTGATCTGCCCTTCGACCGTTTTTTGAACCCCGAGCGGGCCCGCTTCAGCAAGATGGCGGACATCGACCTCGACCTGCCCTGGGACCGGCGCGAGCAGGTCATGCGTTGGGTCTACGACCGCTGGGGTCACGACCGCGTGGCCATGATCGGGGCCCCGAACACGTTCCGCGGCCGGGCGGCCGTGGCCGAGCTGGGCAAGGTCCACGGCCTGCCGCCCAGCGAGGTCCATCGCTTCACTCGCCGACTGCCGGCCTACGCCCGGGCCGGCGAACTCGAACGGGCCATCGCCGTTTCGCCGGAGGCCCGCGGTCTGCCCATCGCCGAAGAACCTTATGCCACGATCCTGCGGACGGCGGGTTTGCTGGACGGTCTGCCGCGCCACTGGGCCATGCACCCCTGCGGCCTGGTGGTCTCGCCCGAGCCGCTCACCAGCCTCGTGCCCGTCCAGAAGTCGCCCCGCGACATCCTCGTCGCCCAGTTCGACATGGACGCCATCGAGGAGCTGGGCTTCATCAAGATCGACCTGCTGGGCCAGGCGGGCCTCTCCGTCCTGCGCGACACCGTGGCCGAGATCCAACGCACCGATCGCCGGACCATCGACCTCGAAACGGGTATCGACTATGCCGACCGCCGCACCTGGGAGATGATCGCCACCGGCGGGGCTCGTGGTGTGCATCACATCGAGTCGCCGGCCATGACCAGCCTCATCCGCCAGTGCGACTGCCGCGACATCGACACGCTGACGGCGGTGGTGGCCATCATCCGGCCCGGGGCGGCCAATCAGAACAAGAAGGATCTCTTCGCCCGCCGTCACCAGGGACGCGAGCCGCCTGCCTTCGCCCATCCCGCGCTCGAACCCATCCTCCAGGGCACCTACGGCCTGATGGTCTTCGAGGAGCACATCCTCCAGGTGGCGGTGGCGTTTGCGGGGATGAACCTCGGGCGGGCGGACGTGCTGCGCCGGGCACTCAACAAGCAGAACCAGCCGCTCATCGCCGAACTCCAGGCCGAGTTCCACGCCTCCGCCCGGCGGCTCGGACGCGCTCCCACTGAGATCGCCGTGGTCTGGGAGGCGGTCGCCAGCTTCAGCGGCTTCATGTTCAACAAGGCCCACTCGGCCGAGTACGCCGTCGAGGCCTTTCAGGGCGCCTGGCTCAAGTGCCGCTGGCCCGCCCACTTCCTCGCCGCCGTGCTGTCCAACTACCGCGGCTTCTACGCCCATTCCCCGACGCTGCCGCAGGTGCTCTACGTGCTCGAGGCCCGCCGGTTGGGCATCGGCTTCCTCCCGCCCTGCGTCAACCGTTCACGCGAGCGGTTCAGCATAGAATACGAACCCTCCAACGACGACGCGGTCTGCCGAACCATGATCCGCGTGCCCGTGACTCACGTCCAGGGGCTCGCCGACCAGTTCCTCACCCGCTACCTGGCTGAACGCACCCGCGGGCCTTTCGAGGACCTCGCCGACTTCGTCGAGCGCTGCCGGCCGGGCGATGCCGAGGCCCGTAACCTGCTCGACAGCGGGGCCCTCGACGCTTTGGGCGACTCGCGGCCGGCCATCTTCTGGCGGCTCCGCGAACGGCAACGGCATGCCTGTGTGGCCCGCGAGAACCTCTTTAGTACAGCAACGCTGCCCCGTAGCGGTCGCCCCCTGTGGCGACCGGGCACCGACGCTCTGTCGCTGTCCGCCGGTCGCCACGGCTCGGCTGAGCTCGCCGAAGTCGGGGGGCGGCCGCTACGGGGGCGGCCGCTACCGGAAAACGCGACCCTGTGCGGTCATGGGGCTCAGGAGGCCGCCGTTGCTCCGCCGGTGACCCTCACCTGCCCATCACCTCGCCAGATCGCCCAGCGTGAAATGGAACTGCTCGGCTTCCCCGTGACCATCGACCCGCTCACCTTCCTCGGCACCGACGACCAGGGCCGCCGCATCGACTGGTCGCGTTACGTCCCCGTCAGTCACCTGGGCGAGTACGCCGGCCGACAGGTCACCGTCTGTGGCCTGACCGTCATGGACCGCGTCAATCCCACGCAGACCGGCGAACTCATGAAGTTCGTCACGCTGGCCGACCACACCGGCGTTGTCGAGGCGCTCCTTCTTCCCGACGTGTACCGCCGCTTCGGGTACCTCACTGCCGCCCATCCTCTTCTGGCCATCACCGGACGCGTCGAACCCTTCGAGAACCACAACGGCCTGACGCTTCGCGTAAACCATCTGTACCCGCCAACAAGTGGTTCAGAGCCGCGCCCGTAAGGAAGCGGTCGGGTGGCCAAGGTCCTCCGGACCCGGGGACGGGTGGCCCAGGTCCTCCGGACCTGAGGGGGCGATTCTCCGGTGCGAGGAAAGCCCGCTGAGTAACAGGTGCTCCGGACGCGCCTCAATCGCTCCCCCACCTCCAAGTAGGTGTTGAGCATCCTCGGCGTTGCCTGCGGCCCGCGTTCCGAACCGCAACGCGGTTCCAGATCACAGCCCGGGGTCGCGCAGCGCACCCCGG
>CAZEEJ010000231.1:0-7030 GCA_964511155.1 uncultured Planctomycetales bacterium
CGGGGTGTTGGACGACCCGACGGACTCGGATGAGGACGGGGTGCCGGACTGTGTGGACGGTTGCCCGCTGGACCCGGACAAGACGGCGCCGGGGATCTGCGGGTGCGGGGTGTTGGACGACCCGACGGATTCGGATGAGGACGGGACACCGGACTGCGTAGACGGTTGCCCGCTGGACCCGGACAAGACGGAGCCGGGCCTTTGTGGCTGCGGCGTGGCCGACACGGACTCGGATGGCGACGAAGTGCCCGACTGTCTCGATGATTGCCCACTGGACCCGGACAAGACGGAGCCGGGTCTCTGCGGGTGTGGCGTGTCGGACGTGGATTTGGATGGTGACGAGGTACCGGACTGCCTGGATGAGTGCCCGCTGGACCCGGACAAGACGGAGCCGGGTATCTGTGGGTGCGGGGTGCCGGACACGGACTTCGACGAGAACGGCATCGCCGATTGCCTGGAGTTCAAACCGATCGTCTCGGACGACTTCAATACCCTGGCGCTGAACGAGTCGCTGTGGACGTTCATCGACCCGCTGGGGGATTCCACGCTGAGCATGACGGGCTTCGAGGTTCACGTCGGTGTGCCGGGGGGCGCGGCTCACTGGCTGGACGGCGACGGCGACACCATGCCGCGCATCATGCAGCAGGTAAGCAACCAGGACTTCGAGATCGAGGTGAAGTTCGCCTCGCTGCTGGGCGCGCGGTTCCAGGTGCAGGGCATCCTGGTTCGGCAAAACGCGGGGCGATTCCTGAAACTGGAGTTTTTCAGCGACGGGACCTCGATCCGGGCGTACGTGGCGAGCGTTCAGAACGGGCAGGGTACGATTCTTCACTTGAACGCGGTGATTCCGGCGGGCAGCGAGCGGTACATGCGGGTGAAGCGTACGGGCGACAACTGGGAGCAGTGGTACTCGTCGAATGGCCAATCGTGGGGGCTGGCGGTGGCGTTTGCGGAAACACTGCACATGACCTCGCTGGGCGTGGTGGTGGGGAATGTGGGCTCCGGCGGGCCGACGGCCCCGGCGCACCTGGGCATGATCGACTACTTCTTCGACGTGAATGCCCCGATCGACCCCGAGGACGGGGATCTGTGCCCGGGCGATCCGGAGAAGACCGAGCCGGGGGCGTGTGGTTGCGGCGAGCCGGACACGGATTCGGACGAGGACGGTGTGCCGGATTGTGTGGACAACTGCCCCGCGGTGCCCAACCCGCTGCAAGAGGATGGCAACGAGAACGGTATCGGCGATGCGTGTGAGGCGGCCGAGGCGACCTCGTGGCAGAGTGTTCACACGCACGGCGGGAGCGGGGAATGGGCGATCACCCTGGACCGGGCCAGCGAGCCGGCGGCGGCGACGGTGGAGCCGCGGCACGGGGGTGTGACCCGACTGCTCGTGGCGTTTGATCGCCCGATCACCCTGGTGGGTGACGTGGAAGCCGTGGACGCGAGCACGGAGACGGCTTACCCCGCGACGGCGACGGTGGGCGAAAACGATCTGAGTCTGCTGATCGAGTTTGCCGCGGGTGCACTGCCGAACGGGCGGTGCTACCGGGTCGACCTGGGCACGGCGGTGGAGTCGTCGGTGGGGCTGCCGCTGGCGGGCGATACGGACTGCGCGTTCCGGCTGCTGGTGGGGGACGTGAACGGCGACGGCGTGGTGGACCTCGCGGATCTGACGCTGATCCGGACGGAGGTGTCCGCTCCCCTGATCGCGGCCAACGCGGTGCTTGACCTGAACTCGGACGGGCTGCTCAACCTGATCGACCTGGGCGTCGCGCGCACGATGCAGGGCACCGAAGTCGAATGCACGGTTCCGTGACACTTCCCGAAGGCCGGGATGATTCCGCCGTGGCTGCGGTGCGCCCTGGGGCGGGGGATACGCATGCTGGGCCTGCCGATTGCCCGCCGATCAGCGTGGTGGTTGTGGGCCGCAACGAGGGCGAGCGGCTGGTGCGGTGCCTGGAATCGGTGCGGGCGTGCGACTACCCGGCCGACCGGATCGAGCTGATCTACGTCGACTCGCTCTCGTCGGACGGCAGCATCGAGCGGGCGGCGGCGTTGGGCGCTCGGGTGATCGCGCTGCCGCAGGGGCCGCTGAGTGCCGCGCGGGCGCGCAACGTGGGCTGGCGGGCCGCCCGCCATGACCTGGTGCACTTCTTCGACGGCGACACGGTGTTGGATCGCGGGTGGCTGCTCAAGGCGGTCGCCACGATTCGCGAGCCGGGTATCGCCTGCGTGTTCGGCCGGCGGGACGAGGTTCGTCCGCGGGCGTCGGTCTACATGCGGGTGTGCACGTTCGACTGGCACGTGCCCGCGGGGCCCTGGCGGCTTTGCGGCGGCGATGCCCTGTTCCGGCGAAGTACGCTCGAACGGCTCGGGGGATTCCGCGAGGATCTGATTGCGGGTGAAGAGCCGGAGTTGTGCTATCGCCTGCGGCGCGAAGGCGGGGTCATCTGGCGGCTGGACGATCCCATGGTCTTGCACGACCTGAACATGACGCGGTTCGGCCAGTACTGGCGGCGGGCGGTGCGGTCGGGCTGGGCGTACTGCGTGGTTGCGGCGCGGTGCCGGCGGGGTCCGGAACGGCTGTGGCTGCGCGAGAACGTGGTCAACGCGGTGGAAGTGGGGGGATGGGTCGGGCTGCTGGTGTTGGCGGCGGTGCTCAGCGGGGCGTGGGGCGTCGGGGCGTGGCTGGGATTGCTGGCGTTGCGGGGAGCGTGGATTGCCGCGCGGGTTCGCCGGCGGGCGGACGGTTGGGGCTCGGCGGTTCTGTTCGCGGGACATTGTCTGTTCAGCCGGGTGCCGATCCTTGTGGGCCAGTTGAAGGGGCTGTGGTTTCTTGTGTCGGGTAAGCCCGCGGAACTGATGGAATACAATCCCGCAGGCAGGGTAGGCAGCAAGGTGAGTGAGTGAGCGAGTTAGCAAGTTAGCGAGTTAGCGAGTTAGCAAGTGAGCAAGTTAGCAAGTTAGCGAGTTAGCGAGTTAGCAAGTGAGCGAGTGAGCGAGTGAGCGAGGCAGGGTGGCGCAGGTTCTTTGAACCTGGGGGAGCGATTGTTGGGTGTGCCGAGCGTGCGTATGCATCGACTGTGCAGGGTGTCGGATAATCGCTCCCCCAAGTCCGAAGGACTTGGGGCACCCGCTCTCACCCGGGGACTTGCGTCCCCGGCTCGTGCGTTCCCGGACCTCCGATCCCTGACCCCCGACCCCTGACCCCCGATCCCTCGCGCTGACCCGGGGACTTGCGTCCCCGGCTCGTATGTCTCCTGACCCCTGACCCCCCGACGCGAAGCTCTCATGTCTGGCCTATTCGGATTCCTCGATCCTGATGATCGGTTGCCGGCTGACGCCGCAGAGCGGATGGCGCGGGCGCTGAGCCTGGCGCCCGGCGAACGTGCGGCCGCGTATCGGTCAGGGGCGATGTGCATCGGGGTGGTGGACAAGGAGCTGGTCCCGGGGGCGGGCCAGTTGCTGCGGAAAGACGGGACGGGACGTACGGCGGTCTTCCAGGGAGAGGTGCTGGCGTTCGACGGGGCGGGCCGGCTTGCGGGGTCGAAGGAACGTGCCGAGTCCCTCTTCACCGGGGCGCTTTCGGACCGCCTGCTGGCGTCGGCCGTTGGACCTTTTGCCGCGGTGATCCTGGATGAGCGGGAGGCCGCGATCGAGGTGGTGGGCGACCGCTATGGCCATTACCTGATCTACTGGGCGACCTGCGGGCGGGCGGTGATTTTCGCGAGCCAGATCAAGGCGTTGCTGGCTTCGGGCGTGGTGCCCGTGGAGGTCGATGAAGAGGCCCTCGCCCTGATGCTGACCATCGGCGAGGTGACGGGCGAGCTGACGCTGGTGCGGGGCGTGCGCGCCCTGCCGGCCGGCTCCGTCGCCCGCATCACCGCCGACGGGCTGTCGGTGCGTCGCTACTGGGACTATCGCTTCGGCTCGGCGGGCCATGCGGACTTCGGCGAAGCGGCAGAGCGTTGCGGGGAATTGCTGGTCCAGGCAGTCGAGCGGATCTGTGCGGCCCATCCCCAGGTGGCGGTGCCGTTGAGCGGGGGGCTGGACTCGCGGGTGGCCCTGGCGGCGGTGCCGGACCCGTCGCGGGTGCCGAGTCATACCTGGGGCCTGCCTGGTTGCCGGGATCTGCGTTACGGGGCGGCGGCGGCCCGCGTGCTGGGCAGCCCGCACCACGGCTACGAGTACGACCCGCGGTACGTCGAGCGGGTGGGGGAGCACGGCATCTGGTTGACCGAGGGGACGTGCGACCTGACGGACATGCACGTGCGGCCGTACGTCGAGGCGGTGCGGGCGAGTGCGCCGGTGACGCTGGACGGGCTGGCGGGTGATGCCATTCTGGGTGGCAACTTCATCCGCAAGGAGTGGTGGCAGGCCCGAGAGCCGCGGCAGGCGGGGGCGGCGCTGTGGAATTGGCGGGCGGGCATGCTCGGGCCGGAGGTCGGCGCGGCCCTGCTGGGCGGGGAGCGATACGCGTCGATCACCGCGACGGCCCGGGACCGCTTTCTGGCGGCGTACACCGCCAGCCCGGGCGAGACGGAGATGGATCGGGCGATGGCGTTTTTGCTGGACAACCGCGTCCGTCGTTGCTCGTGCGGCGGCACGCACCTGTTCCGCTGGCGAATCGAGCCGCATTTCCCGTTCTACGACAACGACTTCTTCGACTACGTGTGCACGCTGCCTCACGCATGGCGGCATCGCCACCGGCTGTACGTGGAGATGATCCGGCGGCGGTTCGCGGCGGTGGGGCGGGTGCGGTGGCAGCGGACGGGCTTGGCGGCCCGGCACCGCTGGCCCGCGAGGTTCGTCTCCGCGGCATGGCATAAGGTCAACGAGCGCGTCGGCCGGGCCGTGCCGGGGTTTGACCTGTTCCCGAGCAGACACGTTGCCCGGTTCGACCTGTGGTTTCGCGGGCCGCTGCGGCCGTTCGTCGAGCGGGTGCTGCTCGCGGAACGGACGCGGGCAAGAGGTTTGCTGCGTGATGAGGGGGTGCGGCTGGTTCTGGACCGGCATCAGGCGGGGGCCAATCACGCCAAGTTGATCGGCGTGCTGGTGGGGATCGAGCTTTTCTGCCGATCGTTTATCGAGGAACTGGATGCCTCGGTGCGGGCGTGGAGTACGCCGGTCGAGTTGGCGATGGAGCATCGGGCAGCGTCAGCGGTGGAGACAGTCGGTTGAGCGGTAAGGCTGTTGTGGTCGGGCTCCTGTGGCTGCCGGCGGTGATCGCGCGGTGGCTGGCGGGCGGAACCTGGCGTTGCTTCTGCCTGGCCTGGGCGCGGGCGCATCTGGGCAACGCGGCGGTGCCGCTGGACAACCAGATCCTCGGCCTGTTGGACATCGAGGGGACGGGCCGCGTGCGCATCGGCCATCAGTGCCGCATCTACAAGCACGTGCGTCTGGAGACCCGCGACGCTGGCGAGATCGTGATCGGCGACCACGTGTCCATCTCGCCGGGTGCGGTGATCGTGGCCCACGAGCGCGTGGTCATCGGCAGCTACGCCATGATCGGCGAATACTGCAGTATCCGCGACCAGGACCATCGGCTCGATCCGGACCGCCCGGTGCGGTCGGCGGGTTACGTGACCAGCCCGGTGGTCATCGGCGAGGATGCCTGGCTGGGACGCGGCTGTGCGGTGCTCAAGGGCGTGACCGTGGGGCCGCGGGCAGTGGTCGGAGCGAACAGTGTGGTGACGCGGGACGTGCCGGCCGGCGAAGTCTGGGCGGGGACGCCGGCCAAGTTCCTGCGGGCGCGGCATCCCGGCGAAATGGTCCGGGCGGAACTTGTCGGCGATGCCGTCAATGTCCAATGACGAATGACCAATGACCATTCAAATCCGAATGACCAATGACGAACACTCCCGGCCACGGCCGAAGTTCTGGTTTCGGGCTTGGTCATTGATTGGTCATTGGTCATTGGTCATTCGCCATTTTGCTCCAGGAATCGGGCGGGTAGCGAGTTACGCCCCCATGATCCGGGGGGTCGTGATCGCATGATCAAATCTTGGCTGCGGCTCTGCTCGGCGATAGGGTGCAGTGCGACCGGGTTGCTGCGGCTCGCGGAACGCGGTAACACCCGGCGCCTGACGATTCTCTGTTATCACCGCGTGCTGCCGCCCGAACGCAAAGGCGCCTACTTTCACCCGGACCTGGTGGTGACGCCCGAAGCCTTCCGCGACCATTGCCGCACGCTGGCGAGGCATTTTGATGTGCTGCCGCTGACGGAGGCAGTCGAACGCTGGGGGGACGGGCGGCTGCCGCATCGGCCGCTGGCGGCGGTGACCTTCGACGATGGCTATCGCGACAACTACGAGTTCGCCGCCCCGATCCTGGCCGAGTACGGCCTGCGGGCGACGTTCTATGTCATCGGCGGCCTGGTGGGCAGCGAGCGTGCCTCGTGGTACGACCGGCTCGCTCGCGGGTGGGCCGCCGTTTCGGTTGAACAGCGCCCGGCTCTGCTCGCGAAAGTGCGGAACGCCAACGCGAGTCTGGAGACGGTGGGAAGCGAGGTCTCAGCCCGCCAACTGGTGACGGCGGCCAAGCGATTGGACGCGGCCGGGCGGGCGCGACTCATGGATGGCCTGGAAGCAACGAACGGCCGCTGGGAGGAGTCCTGCCGCGGCGATCGCATCATGACCTGGGAGCAGGTGGCGGATCTGGCGGCGGCGGGGCATGAAATCGGGGCTCACAGCCTCACGCACGAGATCCTGCCCGCGTTGGACGATGCCGCATTGCATCGCGAGGTGGTCGAGGTCCGCGACCTGTTGCAGGAGCGTTTGGGCCGGGCGGTGCGGGCATTCTGCTACCCGAACGGCGACGTGGACGAGCGCGTCGCGCAGGCGGTGCGGTCCGCCGGCTACACCAGCGGCGTGACCACTGTGGCCGGCAGCAACGAGCCGGACGCCGACCCGTGGCGGCTGCACCGCTGGTTCATCCACGAAGCCCGCCTGTCTGGCCCGCGCGGCACGGCCTCACCGACGCTGCTACGAATGGAACTCTGCGGCCTGGCCGATCGGGTCTTCGGTCGGGG
>CAZEEJ010000232.1:0-7027 GCA_964511155.1 uncultured Planctomycetales bacterium
CGGCCCCCTCCGGGGGCCTTCCTGATACCACGCCCTCTGGGCGTGGTCGATGATTGCCAGGACCAAGGCAACTGGTTGCCGTTCGTCAGCTACCCCCGGGCACGTCGATCGACAAGTTGACTCGGTCCTGCATCAACAAGTTGACTTGGTCCTCCATCAACAGGTTGACTCGGTTCTCAGCGAATCGGCACCCCGCCGATTCTCTTACGCACCCGTAGAGGCCATTCGCTTCCTCGGGGGCTTGACCTGGGAGGGGGGCGAGGCGCATACTGAGTGAGGCTCCCGGGCCGGGGCACGAGATCGCAGCAGCACATCGGAGCGGTGCCCTTCGCGAGCGGTTCGAGCAGATGGCCGCCTGGCGGGAGTGTCCGCACAACGTTTCACCCCGCAAGGCAGGATGACAAGGAGACTCGTCATGTCCTCGCGATGGTGTCTGATCGTGTTCATTTCGGGGGTATTGGCCGCAACCGGGGCGGCGTCGGCCCAATCCTGGAGCTGCCTGTCGAACGGGTTCTGTCCGCCTGGTTACTTCTGTAAAAAGGCGGACGGCAACTGCGGCGGGGTCGGGTCGTGCACGCCGATCCCGGAATACTGCATCGCGCTCTACGACCCGGTCTGCGGATGCGACGGGCGGACTTACAGTAATGGCTGCGTGGCGGGAATGAAGGGCGTGAGCGTGGCCCACAAAGGGCCGTGCGCCGCGTCCGACCTCTGCATGCACAACGGCACATGCGGGCCGGGCAGCTACTGTGCGAAACCCTACGGCGAATGTCGGGGAATGGGGGTCTGTCAGGACCGCCCCGGTGTCTGCCCGACGTTGTGGGACCCGGTGTGCGGATGCGACGGGCGGACCTACGGCAACTCCTGCGGTGCGGCGGCGATGGGGGTGAGCGTGGCCTATCGCGGGGTTTGCGGCCGGCCACGTATCACCTCTGCCCGGTCCGCAATGAACCAGGGCAGCAGCAGCTACGGCATCAACCTGCTGCCGGCCGGCCAGGGTGCGTCGGCGGGCGTCGAGTGCCGGGCGGGCGGGCCCACGGAAGTACTGATCACATTCGACATGCCGATCCAATCCGACTCCACCCCCAACCCGTCCGATGTCTCGCTGAGCGTGATCGGTGGCGAAGCGGGCGAGGTGGTCAGCGTTGTGCTCGGGACGGACGAGGTCCGAATCGGGCTGGCCGATATCCCTGATGCCTGTCGCGTCACCATTGCGTTCCCGGGCATCGTCGGTCTGGAGGGCAACCCCGTCGAGGGAATGGTGAGCTTCGGCGTGTTGTGCGGCGACGTGAACGGCGACGGATTCGTCAACATCTTCGACCTGGTCACCGTACGCAACGCCATCAATCAGCCGGCAACGTCGAGCACCTGCCGCAAGGACGTCAACGCCGATGGGGCGATCAACGTGATGGACTTGATCATGGTTCGCAACGGGCTGGGCGGCGCGCTGCCCGAGGAGCCGGCCCCGGAGGCCGAGGCGGACTCGCCCAGCGAGCCGTTGGAGGAGTAAGGAAGCCCCAGAGCCGCGCCCAGCAGAGCCGCGACCGTAAGGGAGCGGTTCTTCTCGGTAGCGAGCGACCGCTTCCTGACGGTCGCGGCTCTGCTGTTGAGGCCCTGCTGTTGAGGCTCTGCTTCCGCGGCCGGGTTACGGTGCGTTCAGGTTGTCGCCGAGACGGTCGAGGACCGTCGGCTCCTCGAAGGGCAGCATCTGCACGCGGGCGAAGCGAGGATCGTCCGGGGGCACGTCGTCGTACCACATCAGGGGCGCCCCGCGCAGCACAAGCCGGCGCTGCAGCGTGCGCAGATCGTTGGCGTTCTCGCGAATGGCGGCGGGGGTGACGCCGCGTTCGAGGCACAGGGCCGCCGTCTCGCCCGCGGCCTCGCCGATGGCCCACTCGATGGGGTGCAGGCGATAGCAGCCGTTGCTGATGTGCGTGGTGCCGATGTTCTTGCAGCCCGCCAGCAGGTTGGCCGTGTCCCGTGAGATCAAGGCTCCCAGGGGAATCTGGAAGGGCTTGGCGGGGTCGATGATCTGCTTGCGACCGCGTTTGGACTCGTGGATGTCGATGGCATACAGCCCGATGCCGACGCTGTCCTCGAAATGGGCGGCCCGTGGGCCCTTCTGCGTACTGGCGACCAGCTCCTGCTCGAGGATGGTCCTGACCGCCCTCATGCGGCGGGACTCGCGGATGTAGGGGAACTTGGCCATGCCGTCGGCGGAGTCCATCACGTCCGTCCGCAGTTTGAACTCCGGGTAGCCCTTCCCGCCCTCGTCGCGTTCGACCTCGTGCTGCAGCCAGTAGAGCAGGCCGAGACTGAGGTTCTTACCCGCCTGGAGCTGGGCGATCTGCTCGGCCGGCGAGTCGACCAGGATGTTCCCGCCGCGGTAGTCGTTGCCCGGCCAGTTGATCATGCTCACGTCACGCGGGTAGCGCGGGTCGTCGAACTGGGCGGCGTCGATCAGTCGGCGGTAAGTCCAGAACGGGCCGTAGGTGTTCTGCACCCGCTCGTACATTTTGTAGGTGATGTTTCCGCGAGTGGCATAAACCAGCGTCATGGTATAGGGCTGCCCGGTCAGGTTGCGTTCGTAGTCCGGCGGGCGGGGGATGGGATGCTTCTCGCCGGTGTACAGCTCGATGGCGAAGGGGTAAGTGAAGCTCTGCACGTCCTCGGGGTCGTGCGTGTCGGCGGCATGGGGCTCGCCGGTCTGCTCGCGTGACTCGGCCCCGGTGATGAAGCCGCCCGCACCGAGGGCCAGCAGGTCGCCGAGCTCCGTGGCGTCGATCACCAAGGCACAGGCGACGCGGTAACGGTGGCGCGAGTCGAGGTCGATGAAGTCCACGGTGGCGACGCGGCCGTCGTGCCTGGTCAGGCCGCAGGGCTTGCAACGTTTGAGGATGCGCAGCCGGCCGGCGACCACGAAGGGGGCGAGCCGCTCTTCGAGCACCTGGACGGCGGCCCGCGGTTCGAAGCAGAGCCGGCTGACCCACCCGCGGCCGGGGTTGAGCTGTTCCGTCGCCGCCGCCTCGGGCTTGAGCTTGGTGTGCTCGCGGTACCAGTCGCGGATGGCCCGCCGAAACGCCAGGTAGCCGCGTGTGCCGCCGGTGGTTTCGATGTAGCGATTCTCGTCCAGGGCACTGACGCCTTGGCTGGTCGCCTGCCCGCCGAGCCAGTCGGTCTCCTCAGTCAGACATACGGTCCGACCGGCCTCGCAGGCCGCGATGGCCGCCGACACACCTCCCAGTCCACCACCGGCGACCAGGACCTCCGTCGCGATCTCCTCCGCCGGCCGGGCCGCATCGTCCACCTCGACGATCCGCAGCTTCTGAACGTCCACCACCTGTTTCATGGTTCACCTCGCGGCCTTTGTCCGAGCCCAGCCATGCCCCTGTCGTGTGGGCATCCTGCGCTCGAACGATACCCGGTGTCCCCGCGAAGAGGCAAGCGCAAGCGTCGCCAAGACTCGCGAGTCCCCGGCGCCGCAATCGCCTGCCCAACCTGTCGAATTGTTCATCCTATCGGGACTCGACGATTCGTCGCCCTGCACAAAGAGGCATCCTCCCGAACACGCATGCGGCCGTCTTCCTTATCTTGGAAGGCATGCAAATACTCGATGTTCCGGGTGGCGAACAGGTCCTGCGATTCCTGCTGCAGCCTTCGCGCGGCCATGCGGGCATATTTGGGCTCAATCTCCACCCCAATACTGTTGCGCCCACATTTCATGGCCGCAGCCATCGTTGTTCCGGTTCCCGCAAACGGATCGAGAACCGTATCTCCAACAAAGGAAAACATGCGCACAAGCCGATAGGCTAACTCCAGCGGAAACGGAGCCGGATGTTCCTTGGTCGACGCGCCGGAAAGCGTCCAAAACTGCTGAAACCACTTGTTAAAATCTTCCTTCCCGATTCGGCTGAGATCCCTCTGCTCTTCCGTGGGTTTCCTGTACCCACCCGGTTTGCGCTGCATCAGGATAAACTCGATGTCGTTCTTGATGATGGCGTTCGGCTCGTAGGGCTTTCCAAGAAACTTGGACCCATTACTTACCTCATAGGAAGCATTGGCAATCTTGTGCCAGATGATGGGGTTCAGATTGTCCAGGCCGATCTTCCGGCATTGAACGCAAATGTCCGCGTGAAGCGGCACAACGACATGTCGCCCGGCGTTTTCTCGCCTGGACAGGCATACATCCCCTACAACACACACCAGCCTTCCACCAGGCACCAGCACGCGATACACATGACGCCAGACCTTTTCAAGTTCAGCGAGGAATACCTCATAATCGGCCATGTGCCCCATCTGCGATGGGTGATCCTCATATCGCTTGAGCGCCCAGTAGGGAGGCGAAGTCACCACGAGATGAACAGACTCGTCAGCGATGAACGACAAATCCCGCGCATCGCCCAGGATCAACTGGTGCCGGGTCGCCGGAAGATTGGCCGTCTGGCTATTGGCGCTCATGGCTTGTAGCCCTTCAGGTGTGAGACAAGGGAGGCAGCGAGACGATGAAAGCCTATGTCTTTGCACGGTTCCGAATAGTGCCCGAGCAGGCCGTCGTCGCGCTTGGACAACAGGAACGCAGTGGCATCATAGTGTCTTTCGAGGACGAGCTTCTTGCAGAACAGTTCGTATCGTCTGGCATAGGATGCTCCGCGGTACTCGGAAAAGACGTTGAAGTGCGGTTCGCGAACAGAGACGGGTCTTTGTGATTGCGGGCAGTCTTCCAGAAGAAACAAATAGCCGAGCCAGGGTCGCACTGTTCTCTTATAGGCCTTCTCGCGAAAGGCTGTCCAGAGATCCAAGGCACTGCCCATTGCCTCTTCGGTCCGATTGTTGAAGTTGTTTCCGAAGGAGGGGCCCACTTGTGATTTGGCCTCGAGTGCCGCGAGCAGCACCCCTTCCAGAACAATCAACAAGTCCCATTCCTTCGTCGGTCGAAAGTAGCCCGGCAATTCCAGGAAGCGGCTCTGTGTGTAGACGGCATTCTTCGGCACTCCGGCCATCGCCGCCAGTTTCTGAAACGCCGTGATGAAGCCGTCCATTTGGGCACCGCCAGTCACGGCGCCGCGAGAGCCCTGATCCGCCTTCCCCGAGTGTTTTTGCTTGATCGCTTGAGCTTCCCGGACTTCCCAGAAATGAGCAACTCCTTTCCTGGCAAGCCCGGCTGTCATTCGTTCGGCTAATCCCATCTTGTCTCCGTCATTCAGGTCTTTTGCGGTACGCCACGCTGTCCTGTACCCTGCCCTTCCAGCTCATGGCTTCACCTCGGCGGGTCATTGTACCACGGGCCAGGCCGGTCGATCCAACGGGCACAGAGGGGAGCGGGCAACTTGGGGTCCGTGACAGGATCGGCGGGGTCCGTGGCCAGGACCAAGGCAACTTGTTGCTGTTCGGCACCCACACCTGGGCACGTCCATCAACAAGTTGACTCGGTCCTCAGCAAATCGGCGGCTCGTCGATGCTGTCACGGCCCCGGCGACTTGTCCCGCTGGGCCGGGCGGGGGGATGGGGCTATGCTGGAGTGGATGCTTGCGATCGGGAATCTCCAGTTTGACCTGCCGCTGGCCCAGGCGGCGTTGAGTGGCTACAGCGACCTGCCGATGCGGCGGGTGGCCCGGCGGCACGGGGCGGCGTACACGCTCAACGAAGTCGTGCTCGACCAGCTTGTGCTCACGCCGGGCAAGAAGCAGCGGGCGATTACCCGACTGGCGGCGGACGACCACCCGGTGGGCGGGCAGTTGATGGGGGCCGAACCGGAGGCCTTCGCCCGGGCGGCGGACGCCATGGTCGAGGCGGGCTATGACTGCATCGACATCAACTTCGGCTGCCCGGTGCGCAAGGTGCTGGGCCGATGCCGCGGCGGCTTCCTGCTCAGTCAGCCGGACGACGCCCTGGCCATCGTGCGGGCGGTGCACGAGGCCGTGGGCGGCCGCCGACCCGTGACCGTCAAGATGCGTCGCGGTATGGATGACTCGCCGGCCAGCGAGCGCGCGTTCTTCACCATCCTCGACGCGGCCTTCGGCCTGGGGGTGGCCGCGGTCACCGTCCATGGGCGAACCGTCCAGCAGCGCTACCAGGGGCCCAGCGACTGGTCCTTCCTCGCCCGGGTCAAGGCCCACGTCGGCGACCGGGTGGTGCTCGGCAGCGGCGACCTGTTCACCGCCGAGGACTGCGTCCGCATGCTCGAGGCGACCGGCGTTAACGGCCTGACCGTCGCCCGCGGCTGCATCGGCAACCCGTGGATCTTCGCCGAGGCCCGGGCTCTGCTGGCAGGCCAGCCCCTGCCGCCCGCGCCCACCGTCGCCCAGCAGGGCGAGACCATCGCCCAACACTTCGCCTGGTCCGTCGAGACCCACGGCGAGGCCCGCGCCGGCCGGATCATGCGCAAGTTCGGCATCAAGTACAGCGAGCTGCACCCCCACGCCGACGAGGTTCGCGACGCGTTCATCGGCGTCAAGACCAGCGCCGACTGGCAGGCGGTCCTGGCCCGGTGGTATGATCCCGCACGCAGTTGGCCGCCCGGCGTCCGCCGCACCGGCCCCGGCCATCTGGTGGCCGCCGGCGCGACCTTGTGACGCCGCCGCCCGGGCAGGTGGACCGTGATGGACTTGCTCATCCGCGTACTCTTCGAGAATCTGATCCTGCTGTTGCTGGTGCAGCTTGCGGCCCTGGCGGTCATCCTGGCCATCCGCAGGCGCTCGATGACCTCCCTCCGCACGCACCTGCTCTGGATCTTTGCCCTGGTTTGTGCCGGGCTGATCGCTCTCCAGTCCTGGGTGGTGACCGACCGCGAGGCCGTCCGCGATCTGCTGAAAGAGATGGCTCAGCACGCCGAGGAAGGCGACGTGCCGGCCCTGGCATCCGCCTTCGCCGAGCATGCCGTCATTCAGTTGCCGGCCGGGGCAGGCACGCGCGGCAGGGATCGGGTCATGGACAGCATCGACCTGGCGCTGCAACGCCACGACCTCACCGGGGTCCGGCTCAGCGGCTTTCGCATCGAGGTGACCGGGGATACCGCCACGGTTCAGTT
>CAZEEJ010000233.1:0-7021 GCA_964511155.1 uncultured Planctomycetales bacterium
AGCTTGGGCGGCATGCTGGATTCGACTGGTGAGGATGGTTCCGTACCGCGACCGTAAGGGAGCGGACCTCGCATGGTCGGCCTTCCCGCTCAGGGTCCGCTCCCTGAAGGCACACGGGGACCTGCACGCTGCCGTGCGAAGCCGCGAGCGGGCTTGACAGGTTCCCCGCCGCCGCGATAATCACGAAGTTCAGGCTCGGGCACCCCATGGATGGGGCGCTGTCCTTGGGCTGATTCTTGACGAAAGGATGGGTTGGCGCGTCCCGCGGGAAAGGTCCACGGTGGGTGCGCTCACCCCGCTTGACCGGGACGAGTTGGGCCGATCTTGCCGGGCTGGTGGCCCCCGTCACCTGGAGACATCCATTCCGCCATGCAAGTGAAGAGTGATACCGCCCGCCTCGTGATGCGCGCGGCCTTGGCGACAGGGTTGATCGGCTCGGGTGCCGCAACCGCCCTGTGGCTGGTGGCCACCCGCCCTCGTCCCACGGTTCAGGAAGCCACGCCGATCGTCCCGCAGGTTGAACTGTTGACGGTCCGCCCGGTGGTCTTTGACGCTCCCATCGTCGGGTACGGGACGGTACGGGCCAAGCGGCAGGTCAAGATCAACCCCGAGGTGTCCGGGCGACTGGTGCATGTGCATCCCCGGCTGGCGGTGGGAAACGTCATTGCCAAGGACGAGTTGCTCTTCCAGGTCGACGGACGGGCCTATGAAGCCCGGGTCGCCCAGATCCAGGCGGAGATCTCGGGGCTGAACGTCCAGTTGCGGCGTCTCGAAACGCAGCAGACAAGCCTCGCGAGCCGGCTCGCCCTGGCCCAGCGTCAGGAGGATCTGGCCCGCCAGAGCCTGGAGCGCGAGCGGAGGCTGGTCAGCCAGGACTCGGGCACGGCCCCGGAGCTCGAAGCGGCCGAGGACCGCTACCTGCGGCAGCAGGAGGCGGTGTTGACCTGCCGCAATCAGCTCGACCTTATCCCGTTGCAGATCGAGGAAACGCAGGCCGTCCTGCACACCAAGGAAGCGCAGCTCTCGGAGGCGAAACTGAGCATTGAGAAGACGCGGATTCTCTGCCCGTTCGACGCACAGGTGGACGGCGTGAGTGCGCAGGCTTCGCAGGTGGTCACGGCCCATTTCCAGATCGCGCTGCTGACGGACCTGGAGGCGTTGGAATTGGCGGTGGTGGTGGATCCGCGCGAGCTGAAATGGTCCGGGCAGACGATCCTGACGAATCATCACGCGGAAGGGACCCCGCCGGCCACCAAAGCCGAGGTGACCTGGACGATGCTGGGCCAGGAGTTCACCTGGATGGGCCAAGTGGTCCGGCTGGAACGGCTGGATGAGGTGACGCGGACGGCCCACGTGGTGGTCGAGTTGCGGGGCGTGACCCGCAAGCCGGCGTCCGTGGCGGGCATCGGTCAGCCCCCGCTGTCCGTGGGTATGTTCTGCCGGGCAAAGCTGCCGACGCAGCCCTTGGCGGATGCGCTGGTGATCCCGCGACACGCGTTGCAGGAAGGCGCGTTCGTCTACGTCTTTGAAGCCGAGGCGGGTTCGCGAGAGCAGGGTCGTCTGGCTCTTCGCCGGGTGCCCGTGCTGCGGAACGTCGATGACCAGGTTCTGGTGTCTTTCGCGGGCATGAGCGAGTCGGGCGGCACGACCCGGGACGGCGAAACGGTCTGCGAGCTGTCGCCCGGCGACGAGCTGATCGTTTCCCCGCTGCCCAAGGCCATCCCCGGCATGCTCTTGAGCCGGCGTTCATCGGATGGCTCCCTCGCCCGCAGCGTGTCACCGCCGACCGCCTCCGTCGATCCGCCGAACGGACGACGCTCCGCCCTGGCCCGCGCCGCGTTCCGCGGAGTGCACTGAGATGTCGTGGCTGCGGAGCCTCATCGCGACCGGGGTCCAGAACCCCGTCTATGCAAACATGCTGATGGTCGTCCTGGCCGCCGGCGGACTGGTGGCCGCCCGCACGCTGGTGCGCGAGACGTATCCCGAGTTTTCGCTCGACCGGATTTCGATCACCGTCGCCTACCCCGGAGCCAGCCCCCCGGAAGTCGAACAGGGCGTCTGCCGCAAGATCGAGGAGGCCCTGCAGGGACTGGCCGGCCTCAAGCTGGTCTGGTCGCGGGCCGAGGAAAACAGCGCTCTGGTCGTCGTCGAGCTGAACGAGCGCGTCGATGCCCGCATGATGATGCTCGACATCAAGGACCTGGTCGACCGCATCGACACGTTCCCGCCCGAGGTCGAGCGGCCGCTCGTATCCGAAATGGTCGTCCGCGAACAGGTGATCAAGGTGGCCGTGCACGGCAAAGCCTCGGAACGCGCCATCAAGGAATACGCCCGGGAAATCAAGGACGAATTGCTGAGCGGCGGTCGGGTCTCGCAGGTTCGGGTCGGCGGCGTGCGCGACGACGAGATCGCCATCCAGGTGTCGCGCGAGGCCCTGATGCAGTACGGGCTGACGCTGGACGCGGTGGCGGCGGTGGTGGCGCGCAACTGCGTGGACCTGCCGGCCGGCAACCTGCGAACCGACCACGAGGAGCTGGCGTTGCGGACGACGGGGCAGCGCTACACGGCCGGCGAGTTCGAGGACTTGGTCATCATTGCCCAGCCCGATGGTACGCTGGTCCGCCTGGGGCACCTCGCGACGGTGACCGACGGGTTCGCGGATGATTTCCGACTGGGCCGATTCCAGGGACAGCCGGCCGCGGTGCTCGAGATCTTCAAAACCCCCGACCAGGATATCAGCAGCATCGCCCGGACGGTGCGCGACTACGTCTCGTGGAAGCGCGGCCAGTTGCCACAAGGCCTGCATATTGACACTTGGGCGGATACCTCGCGAGAGGTCGATGCCCGTATCGACATGCTCATCTCCAACGCCTTGCAGGGCATGACCCTCGTCCTGCTGCTGCTGACGCTGTTTATGGACTTCCGCACGTCGCTCTACGTGGCCGTAGGAGTGCCCTTGTCGGTGGCCGGGGCCTTCATCGTCATGTACTTCACGGGCCAGACGCTCAACATGATCTCCCTGTTCGGGCTGATCATGGTCACGGGCATCATCGTGGACGACGCCATTGTGGTGGCGGACAGCTACCGGCTGCACGTATCGGCGGGGGAACCGCCCACACTGGCAGCGGTCAACGGCCCCACTCACGTCGCCATGCCGGTGCTGCTCTCCTCCGCCACAACGATTGTTGCGTTTCTGCCCTTGTTCTTCGTTGTGGGCATCTTGGGCAAGTTCATCAGCGTACTGCCGATCGTGGTGGTGTCGGCCATCATCTTCTCGGGGGTTGAGGTGTTTTGCGTCTTTCCGTCCCATCTGCAGCACTGCCTGGGCCGGCGCGAACCGGGCGGGCGTCTGGCAAGCTGGCGACGGCGGTATCGCTCCTCAATGGACGGCTGGATCGACCGGGTGCTGGCCCGCAGGTACCGACCCATGGCGGCGGCGGCGGTTCGTGCCCGCTGGCTGACCCTGTCGGCGGCGGCGACCTGCCTGCTGGTGGCGATCGGGCTGGTCGGCGGCTGGCGCATTCCCTTCACCCTGCTGCCCGAGATCGACGCGGACACTCTGCGAGCCAGGGTGGAGTTCCCACCCGGCGTGCCTCCCACTCAGACTGAACGGGCAGCGCGCCAGTTGGAAGCTGCCGCCAATCAACTGAACAACCGCGAGTTTCTGCCGAACCCCGGCGACGGCGACTTGGTGGTCCATACATTCACCATGGTCGGCGAATGGTCCGGCTGGGTCGCGGAACACGGCAGCCACCTGTGCGAGGTGGTCATCGAGCTGATGCCGGGCGAGCGGCGACGGGTGGACAACGCCGCGCTCCTGGCGGCCTGGGGCCAGGCAACCGGCACCGTGCAGGATGCCCTTGCGGTGACCTTCGGCCGGGTACAGCGCGGCCCCACGGAGAAGCCGCTCGAGATCCGCCTGCTGGGCGACGATCTCGATCAGTTGGAGGCCGCGGCGACGGAAGTAGCCGAAGGGCTGCGGGCGTTCGCCGGGGTGTCCGGCATCGAGCAGGATCTCCAGCCCGGCAAGCGCGAGTTGCGCATTACGCTCAAACCGTTGGCTCGCACACTCGGGGTTACCGTCGAGGCCCTCGCCCGGCAAATCCGCAGCAGCTTCCACGGCGGCGAGGCGGTGCGTGTTCAACGGGGATCTGACGAGGTGCGCGTCCAGGTCCGTCTGCCCGACCGCGAGCGCGGCAGCATCTCGGACATCGAGAACCTGCTGATCCACGGACCGGGGGGCACCGAGATCCCCTTCCGTGAGCTGGCCGAGTATCAGATCGAGCGCGGACACGCGATCATCCGGCACCAGAACGGGCAGCGCCGCGCGCGGGTGGTAGCCGACGTCGACGAACGACTGACCAACGCCGAGCGCATCCTGGGCGAGTTCGAGGCGAGTTTCCTCAAGGATCTCCCCACTCGGTATCCGGGCATCCGCTACCGGATCGAAGGACAGCACGCCCAGATCGTCGAATCGCTGCGCAGCCTGCTGTGGGCCTTCGCGCTTGCCCTGGTAGCCATGTACGGCATTCTGGCATCGGTCCTGGGATCGTACACTCAACCGCTGATCATCATGGTGACCATCCCGCTGGGTTTCGTGGGGGCGGCGGCCGGGCATTTGCTGATGGGCTACGAACTGACGATGATGAGCATCTTCGGAATGGTGGCGTTGTCCGGCGTGGTGGTCAACGATGCCCTGGTCTTGTTGAGCCAGATCAACGACGGGGTGCGTGCGGGGCAACCGGTGTTCCAGGCCGTCGTGGGCACGGGGGAGGCACGGTTCCGGGCGGTGTTCCTCACCACGGCGACGACCGTGGCCGGACTCACCCCCCTGCTGCTCGAGCGGAACACGCAGGCGGAGTCCCTGGTGCCGATGGCCATCGCCTTGACTTTCGGGCTGGCCTGGGCGACGGTTCTGACGCTGCTGGTGGTGCCGGCCATGAGTTTGGCCCTCAACGACGTGCAGCGATTCGCACGCTGGCTGTGGCGTGGCGGCGCGTACCCGTCGGCTGAGACCATCGCTGCCGGTGCGGCACCGGCAGTTCACCAGTAGGCGGAGGCCAGGGAGTAGATCCAGCATGACGAGGTGTAGGAGCAGGATTGCCTTGGCCGGCCTGTTGACCCTGGCGTCTTGGGGATGCGAAGCCCCACGTGACTCGATCGACGCCCTGCTCGCCCGGCAGCACGAGGCCCTGGCCAAGCTGCCCGCCGAGGATCGAGCCCGCCTGACCCTGCCCGCCACGGGGCCCCAGGAGGTCAACGGCGAGCCGCACCTCGAACCCGGCGTCCTGTCTTTGGCACGCACCCGCGAGATTGCCCTGCTGGCCAATCCGGACATCCACTCCGCCCGGGCACGCCTGGAATCGTCGCTCGCCCAGATCGCCGAGGCACGCTCCTTCTACCTGCCCGAGGTCGCCGTCGCCCACACGGCCCACCGCATGATTCAAAGTCCTAACCGGGTGACGCGTTTCCCCGCGTCGTTCTATACCTACCCATTCAACACCTCTCTGGCCGCCCTGCCGGAGAACCCCACGCTGATCGACCTGTACAACCTGGTGCGCGGCCCGCTGATGGCCCGCACGCGACGGCTGAACACGGGAGACACCAACTCGTTCAGCGACCACACCAGTGCCCTGTCGGTGTCGTGGACTCTGTTCGACAGCTTCGTGCGCGAGGCGAGGCTGATGAGCACTCAGCACGGTTACCGGGCGTCGGCCATGGCCCTGGGCGACGTGGAGCGACTGTTGGCCCACGCCGTGGACACGGCCTACTACCAGGTGCAGTTGGGCAGCGAGCATCTGCGCATCGCCGAGGCGGATGAGCTGTTCAGCCGGGAGCAGTGGGAGGACGCGCAGAAGCAACACGAGGCGCAGAAGATCACCAAGGCCGGCGTGTTGAACTTCGAGGTCCGCCTGCGCGCCGCCCAGGCGAATGTCATCGCCGCCCGCGGGCTGATCGACACGGGACGGGTCATCCTGGCGGAGTTGATGGGCTTGCCCGGAGCCCGGCTGCCGGAGGACGTCGAACTGGTCCGCCTGCAACCGGAGACCGACGAGGACCTGTCCGTGCCCGACGTGGAGCTGTGGATTGAGCGGGCCATGCCCGCGCGGCCGGATCTCGCCGCCGCGGAATACACGCTCAACGCGCGGGCCGAGAACATCAACCTGGCGAAGGGACAGTTCGGCCCGGACCTGGCGTTCAACGGCACCTGGGGCTTCGAGCGGCTGTCCAATGTCGCATACTCGTCCGAGGATCAGTCTTCGGCCGTCGGCCTCGAGTTTCGGTGGGCCCTCTTTACGGGTGGCTTCCGCACGGCGCAGCTTCGCAGGGCTCGCGCCCAATGGTGGGACGCCGCCGCCGCCGTCCAGAAGAAAAAGCTCGAGATCGCCGCCCAGGTCCGCCGGGCGATCGTCGACCTGATCAACGCCCAGGAGCAAGTCAAGCTCCAGCGGCTCAACCTGCAATCCGCCGAGGAAAACCGCCGCATCGTGCGCAGCGAATACACTGCGGGCAAGACCTCCCTCGTCCGGCTTAACGAGGCCCAGCGTGATTACGTGCAGACGGAGGCCGACTTGGCCGAAGCTCGCATCCGCCTCCGCCAAGCCTGGAGCGATCTGCGCGCCGCCGGGGCGCAGCGCCCCGAAGGCGATCATCCGGCGACGATGTGAAAACCGCGGGGATTGGCTCCTGCTGACCTCACCACTGAGCGGAATGTAGCAGTGCAATAATACCCGTAATCGGGTTCTTGCTGGGTGATATTGCCAACGCGCTGCGCCCGCTGCGGCGGGCGGCCCGGACGACAGGCTCGCTCGGATCGTCAGAACCGCCGCCTGACCTGGAGATACTTACGCGGAAGGATGATGCACCACTTGACCCACGGCAGGGGAACGGAAGCCCTTCCGGCTGACACGCAACCATCTGCTGCCTCGCAGGTTATCGACGACTCACACCTCGTTTGAAACACTCGCCGGTCAGCGCTGGCCCCGGCGGCAAGACGGCATATCCGCCCCCCCCCCCGGCC
>CAZEEJ010000234.1:0-6945 GCA_964511155.1 uncultured Planctomycetales bacterium
AGAAGTTCATCGAGATCACGCTCGAACCCTACTACCAGCGGTTCGGGCACCTGTTCGGCAAGATGATCCCCGGCACGTTCACCGACGAGCCCGAGTTGCGGCCGGCCGGCGGGTTCCCCTGGACTGAGGACCTGCCCCAGCAGTTCGAGAAGCGCTGGGGTTACTCGCTCCTGGACCACCTGCCGTGCCTCAACCATCCGCTGGGCGACTACCAGCGGGTGCGGCACAACTACCTGCAAGTGCTCAACGATCTGTTCGGCCAACGCTGGGGCCAGCCGATGCACGACTGGTGCGAGAAGCACAATATCGCGTTCACCGGGCACTATTGGGAACACGAGTGGCCCCACTCGCTGATGGTGCCGGACAACATGGCCATGTACACCTATCACCAGGTGCCGGCCATCGACACGCTCTGCAACCAGTATGCCGAGCACACCCACGCCCAGTTCGGCAACGTGCGGGCGGTGCGCGAGTTGCAGAGCGTCGCCAACCAACTCGGACGCACCCGCACGCTCTGCGAAGCCTACGGAGCGGGCGGCTGGGACATGCGTTTTGAGGACCTGAAGCGCATCGGCGACTGGCTCTACGTGCTCGGCGTCAACACGCTCAATCAGCACCTGTCCTACATCACCATCCGCGGCGCCCGCAAGCGTGACCATCCGCTGTCGTTCTCCTACCACGCCCCGTGGTGGGAGGCCTACAAGATCCAGGCGGACTACTTCGCCCGGCTGTCGGTCGCCCTGTCCGCCGGCCACCAAGTCAACCGCGTTCTCCTGCTCCAGCCGACGACTTCCGCCTGGATGTACCACACGCACGACCAGAACGACCCCCGCCTCGCTGAGATCGGGGCGACCTTCTTCCAGACCGTGATGGACTTCGAACGCCACCAGATCGCCTACGACATCGGCTCGGAGGACATCCTGGCACGGTTCGGCTCTCCCGATGGTGGCACGCTCGCGGTGGGCGAACGGACCTACAAGGTTGTCGTGCTGCCCCCGTTGACCGAGAATCTGAACCGCAAGACGCTCGCCCTGCTCCGACGGCACGCCGAGGCCGGCGGCGCGATCCTGTGCTGCGGAGATCCCCCGGCCAGGATCGACGGTCAGCCTTCTGAGGATGTGAAGACCGCGTTGGGCGGCCTCCGCGGCTGGCAGCGCGTAGAGCCGGCGGACCTGCCCGCGAAGCTCAAGCCCTACAGCGAGGACGGCCTGGCCATCCACCGGGCCGAGGGCGACCCGGGCATTCTTTTCCACCATCGCCGCCGGCTGGGCGACGGCGACCTGCTCTTCCTGGTCAACACAAGCATCGAGCATCCCTCCGGCGGCTCGTTGCAGTCGGACATGGGGGGCGTCGAGCAATGGGACCCGGCCACCGGCGAGACGCGGGACTATCCCTTCAAATCCGACAACGGCAAAGTCGAGGCCAAGTTTCATCTTCCGCCCTGCGGCAGTCTGTTGCTGTTCCTGTCTCGCGAGCGGCGCGAACCGCCGGCCCCGGTCGTCAAAACACTCCGTGTGGTCTCGCCGACCGGCGGAACGCCGTCCGGAGCTCCGAGCGTGATCCGCCGCGACCCCAACGTCCTGACACTCGATTACGTTGACGTCACCGCCGGCGGCGAAACGCGAGAGAACCTCTACTTCTACCCCGCCGGGCAGTTCGCGTTCCAGAAGAACGGCATGGATCGTAACCCGTGGGACAGTGCCGTGCAGTTCCGCGACGAGCTGATCACCCGGAAGTTTCCGCCGGACAGCGGCTGCGAGGTGAGCTACCGCTTCACCATCGAGGGGCCGATACCCCGCGATCTGAGCGTGGTGGTCGAACGGCCGGACCTCTACCGCATGACTTTCAACGGTCGGGAGCTCCGCCACGACGGGCGGACCTGGTGGCTGGACCGGGCGTTCGGCCGGATGCCGGTCGCCCCGTTGGCCCGCACGGGAGAGAACGTGCTGACGCTCAAGGCCGCACCCTTCACCATCTACCACGAAATCGAGTCGGCCTACGTGCTGGGCGACTTCGGCCTCAAGGCGATCGACAAGGGCTTCGTGATCGTGGCCGAACCCGCCCTGCAGCTTGGCCCGTGGAAGGATCAGGGTTTGCCCTTCTACTCGGGCGGCGTCAGCTACACCCAGCGGTTCGACGTGCCCAGGAAGCAGGGACGCTATCTGGTGTCGCTGGACCGCTGGTACGGTGCGGTGGCCGTGGTGACCGTCAACGGGAAGCCGGCCGGCTACATCCAGCACGCCCCCTGGGAATGTGACGTAACCGCCTTGATCCAGGCGGGCACCAACGAGATTGAGGTCAAGGTCATCGGCACACTCAAGAACACGCTCGGCCCGCACCACAATAACCCGCCGCTCGGCGCCGCCTGGCCGGGAGCTTTTCACCCAGCCCCTAACCCTGGTCCGCCCCCCGGCGACCAATACTCGACCGTGGGCTATGGGCTGTTCGAGCCGTTTGTGCTGAAGGAGGAGAAGGCTGAAGGCTGAAGGAAGCGGTGGGAAGGTTCGCAGGTTAGCGGACGGCAGCCATCAAGGCGCCCCGCGCTTTGGGCAACAGGCCCCCGGGACTGCGGGGAATTCGCGCCTCCGCTCCGCTTCGCGGATGCGTTCCCGATGCGACGTGGAGACGTAAAACGGAATGAGGAGCCCCAGCTTCTCGACCCGGCGAGCGGGAAGATCACTGCTCTGTGGATTGCTCGTGGTCGTTCGTTTGCCGAGATGGCACTCTGATCACTCCCCCGTGGCATCGCGGCTTGCCGATTCTTGGGGTATCTCGGAGAATGCCGTGACATCGGTTAACTGACCGATTCGCCGGCTCCGTCGCAAGACGCCGCTGATGGTTATGAACCCGCCGGACATATGCACACGATCCGCAAGTTCATACTGTTCGGGTGAGAGATTCACTCGGGCACGGATGAGGTCTTCCTCACCCCGGCTGGGCAAGACAGAAAGCACAACCTCGCCGTACCGACGTCCGTCATCACCAAGCTCTCCACGAAGTTCGTCCACCTGCCCCATGAAGCGGTTGGGCTCGGGATGTCGCTCTGGCTGGAGCCGAGCATAGAGATCCTCGATCATCGGGAAGTGTTCGTAATCAAGTTCGAGCGGCTCCCCCCAATCGTGGGAATCCAGCAGTGGCCCCGATGGAGCCCAACTGACGCCGAATGACAACGAGGCACCCTCTATGTCCGGCCGCATTCGCAGCAATGCATCACACAGGTTAGCGCTGACGCTGGGCTCGCCAAGCACCTGGTCCAGCGCCGCCCTAGGTTGATCTCGCTCGATCGCCCGCACAATTCGAGAAACAGATTGATAGAGGAGTTCCGTGACCCGCCGGGTGAAGGGCTTATTCTCCACCGCCGAGATCGCCTCGCTCGGCTCCACCGCACGGAGCGGGCAGGCGATGAGCACGGTATAGCTTCCGCGTTCGGTTTGGCCAAGCTCACATGCGCGAACAAGCTGATCGGCCTCGGTACGACTCAGGCGGGGATGACTCCTCTGAGGATTCACGACGCTGCAAGCGGCCGCAAGAATAGATCGCCTCGCTCCTTCCAGGAGCGCAAGACCGTCTACCAATGGAAGGCTGCCACGCTCGGTTCGGGAAGATACCACTTGATACCGAAGAACGTCCGCATCCTGGGTAAGGATATCATTCAAAATGCTTTGTGCCGAGCGGCCTTCGATCTCGCAAAGTTTCTCGACGGCCTCCCGTATGCGGTTTACATAGTCGTCGAGTCGCGCCCGACTGGGAATCAGCAGTTGATCCAGATCGCGGCCCGGGCGCCGAAAAACCGCAAGCGGTCCGCCGTTGCTGGCGACTCGCTCCCAACCCGTCGCAGCCGCATACGCTCGGGCATCCTTAGGTGTCACTTGCCGAAGGAGGTCCTCGGGAATGGGATTACACATCATAGCCAATCCACTCCTGCTTGGAAGCCATGCTCGCCAGTTCCCGCAAGGCTTCAGGTGTCAAAACATTGGTTTCCGGAACGTAGACCGTTACCGTGTCCTGCTCCACCGCGGAAGCGTCGCGGAGGCTGACCCACCGAACGCAGCGTCTGCAAATCAACTGCTCGGCAGTCACCTCAAGCCACTGGGCATCCGGCACCGGCATCATCAGGACTGCCAAGTAACGCGGGGCGGCAACATCGGTGCTCCGCAGCTTATCGTAGTGCCCCATCTCCATCCGGAAGGAGTACCGTCCATCGTTCAGGGGCAATTGGCGCGACGTTGCCTTCAACTGAATCTCAAGGGTGAACTCGGTCAACAAACTGGCGGAATCAAAGCGCTCTTTGGCTCTGATGACCGCATCGACGCCCGCCCCGTCTGCGTGCCGGTCGGTCGCCACACAAGCGAGACCTGCACGAGCCGCAACTGCGTGGAGATAGGCATAGCTCAACTCAGCCTTGATGTTGTTCTCGGTGAGGATCGCCATCGAGATTCCTCGTGCTACGCGTATCCGATTGTATTGCGCCGACCGTTCTGCGCACATCGTACGCCAGCGCCGCATGAATGTCGGGCACGGTGATATCGTACTCGCGCCCGACCTCCTCCTCCGACATGCCGCCGGCCAGGCTCCCGACGACTACCGCCACTGGCACACGGGTGCCGCGAATCACGGGCCGCCCGTGACAGACTGCAAAGTCAATGCTGATCCGTTCATGCATGCCCACACCCTCTTCTCCGTCGTTATTGTAGCCGCTTCAGCTTCTTGGTGGCTGCCACCCTGTGCGTCGCGGCTTCGCGCCAACCTCGCAAGGGATACGAGCTTCGATTGCAGGTCAACCGGCAAAACCGATGATTACAGCATAGCATACCTCGTACGCGGAGACAACAAACGCGGGGCAGGGATAACACGCACGGGAACTCGGAAGCGACCAACGCTCACGCTTGGCCTCTTCGCGACGGGAGACGGCCTGCGTGCTCAGAACGGCCAGATCATCGGGATGAGCAGCGTGGCCACCACCGCCAACAGCAGACTGAGCGGCACACCCACGCGCAGGAAATCCGTGAAGCGGTACCCGCCGGGGCCATAGACCATCATGTTGGTCTGGTACCCGATGGGGGTGGCGAAACTGGCAGACGCGGCGAAGGTCACCGCGACCACAAACGGCCGCGGGCTGACGCCCAGCTCCTCGGCAATCACCACCACAAAGGGGAAGATAAGCGCTGCCGCCGCGTTGTTGGTGATCAGTTCGGTGAACAGCATCGTTATCAGGTACACGGTGATCAGCGTACCCCGCGGCCCCAGCGCGCTCGTCAGATCGACGAGTGTGTGGGCGATGACCGCCGCCGCACCGGTCTTCTGCAACGCCGTCGCCAAACCCAGGGCCCCCGCAATCGTCAACAGCACCTGCAGGTCGATGTTCTGTCGGGCCACGGACGCGGAAATGCAACGGGTCACGATCATGAGCCCGGCGATGAAGAAGGCCGCCACCACAATGGGCATCCACCCGCTGGCCATCAGCACGATGAGCACCAGCAGAAGCACCAGGCCGATGCGCGCACGGTCGTGGCGCACGGGGCGCGATTCTTCGACCCCGCTGACGAGGTAAAAGTCCGGGTTGTTGCGATGGGCCTGGGCGAAGTGCGGCCCCGTCTGGAGCAGGAGCGTGTCGCCGGCCCGCAGCACAATGTCGCCGATCCGGCCCAGCAGGCGGGTTCCGCCCCGGTGGACCGCCACCACCGCCGCGTTGTAGTACGCCCGAAAGTTGGCATCGCGGATGTTCTTGCCCACCAGCGGCGAGGTGTTCGAGATCACCGCCTCGCAGAGTTGCTGGGCACGCCGCTTGCCCGCCTCGGTGACGTAGGCGTCATCTGCCACCGGCACGAGGCCCGGGATGCGCTCCAGGTCCACGATCGTGCTCACCACGCCGGTAAACGTCAGCCGGTCCCCCGCCTGCAGGATCAGGTCCGGCCCGACCGGGGCGATGACCTGCTCGCCCCGGGTCACCTGGATGACAAACAGCCCCGGCAGGTGTCGCAGGCCCGCGGCATCCACCCGCTGCCCGATCAGCCCGCACCCCGGCTGGACCTCCATGTCCACCACGTATTCCCGTGGCGAGTCGCCCAACTGCTCAAGCAGATCCTTGCGGTCCGGCAGAAGTCGCCGCCCGATGAGCGCCAGGTATGCCAAACCCACCAGGGCGTATGGCACCCCCAAATAACCCAGCTCGAACATCGACAGGCCACGCAGCCCATCCCGGCTTTTCTCCAATTGCTCGCGGACCAGAGGGTCCTGCTCGCCGGTGAGCTGCTCGGCCAACAACTGCGCCCGATTGATCATCATGCCATTGATCACCAGGTTCGTGCTCGTCCCAATCAGGGTGCACGTGCCTCCGAGGATGGCGATGTACGACAACGGGATCATCAGCCGCGACGGGGAGATGCGGTGGCGACGACACCAGCCGCGGATCATGCTCATGAACATGGCCACGACCGGCGTATTGTTCAGGAAGGCGGAAGCGGTCAGCACGGGCAGAGCCATGCGCAGAATGGCCGAGGTCTCGCGGCCGTCCTGCCCCATGACCCGGCGGCTCAGCCGCTCCAGAGCCCCTGTTTCACTCAAGCCCGCGGCCACCACAAACAACGCCGCCACCGTCAGTACACCCTCGTTGGCGAACCCGACGAAAGCCTCCTCCGGCGTCAGGATGCCGACCAGGCTGACAGCCAACATGCCGCCCAGCAGCAGCACGTCGGGCGGGGCCAGACTGCGGGCCAGCCCGACGAAAACCGCGGCCACTACAGCGAGTGTAAACCAGCCCTCCCACCCCATGCGGTTGGACTCCTGATGCCTTCCTTGAACGCCGCCGTGGGTGCGCCCGGCGGTCTACTCTGCCCGAATGGACGCCTATCATAGCTGCGCCGCCCGTACTGCCAAGCCCCCGGGGGTCCGGGCAGCGTTGAGGAATAGGCCGTCGGGCGGGGTTCGGCGGGGGTCAGGTTGGCG
>CAZEEJ010000235.1:0-6898 GCA_964511155.1 uncultured Planctomycetales bacterium
CCGCGACGGAGAACAGCGAGGTTACTCTCACGGGCGCAATCTCGCGCAAGGGGCATGGTGCGGTCGGCGAGTTCGATATCAACCTGCCGCTGGACACTTACGCTGAGGCGGGCGTCGAACCGCGGTCGGGCGGACTCACGCAGGTGGTGCTGACGTTCAGCGGGCCGGCCGACGGGATCGACGTGCAGGCTTCTGCGGGCACGGTGGGCGCGGTCCTGGTGGAAGGCTCGCAGGCAACTGTCGAACTCAGTGGCGTGCCGAACGCCACCTGCCTGGTGCTGACCGTGTCGGGCGTCACCGGCATGGGGAGCGAAGTCGCGGTGCACATCCGCGCACTGGCCGGCGACGTGACGGGCGACGGGTCGGTAAACATCCTCGACCTCGTGCAAATCCGCAATCAGCTCAACCAAGAGGTGGCAGCCAACAACTTTCAGGCGGATGTGAACCGTGACGGAACGATCAACATCCTGGATCTGGTCGGCGTGCGAAACCGGCTGAACACGGCGGTCCAGTGCGACCCGCCGCCGCCGCCAGGCATGGTCCGCATTCCGGCCGGCGAGTTTCTGATGGGCGATCACCATGACGGCCTGGCAGACGCCCCGGTGCATGCCGTCTATCTCAGTGCCTTCTACATGGACCGCTACGAGGTGACCAACCAGCAGTATGCCGAGGCCCTGAACTGGGCGTACGCCCAGGGCGGGCACATCGACATCCTCTCCCATGGGGTCTTCAAGGCGGACGCCGGGACCAGCTTCTTCTACTGCAGCACCTCGAGCTTCGATTCCCAAAGCAGTATCACCCTGGCCGGCAGCCCATTTGGCGTCATCGCTGGTCGTGAGAATCATCCGATGATGATGGTGGGTTGGTATGGTGCCGCGGTGTATACCAACTGGCGCAGTGCCATGCAGGGGTTGACGCCCTGCTACGACCTGACCACATGGAGTTGCAACTTCGATGCGGACGGCTACCGCCTGCCAACCGAGGCGGAATGGGAAAAAGCGGCCCGCGGCGGTGCCGTCGGTCGGCGCTTCCCCTGGGCGGACGAGGATACCATCCAGCACGCCCGGGCGAATTACTACAGTTGGTCCGGCTGTGCGTACGACACCAGCCCGACGCGCGAGCATCACCCGACGTTCAGGACGCAGCAATTGGCCTTCACCAACCCGGTGGACTACTTCACGCCGAACGGGTACGGGCTGTACGGCATGGCCGGCAATACCTGGGAGTGGTGCAACGACTGGTATGACGGCAACTACTACAGCAGCAGCCCATACGCCAACCCACGCGGCCCGGCCAGCGGACAATACCGCACCTGGCGCGGCGGCGGTTGGAACACCAGTGCCGAAGCGTGTCGCGTGGCCAACCGGTACTCCAACATCCCCTGGAACGGCTACGGCCAGAGCGGCTTCCGTTGTGCGGCGGGGACGCAGTAACTCGCCGCATCGCGGAGCGGTTCGATCCGGAGGTTGATTCAGCCTTTAGCCTTCATCCTTCATCAACCTTTTCCGCCCCGTACAGCTCCGACTCCGGTCGCCCCGTCGGTTCCAGCGGCCCGAACGCGTCCTCCACGTCCGGCTCCTCCCACCGCACCTCCGCGTTGATCGCCTGCTTGGCCGACAGCCGGTAAAGTATTTCCAGGATGAACGCGTAGTCCAGTTCGAGTCCCTCGATCCTGCCTCCCCGGTCGCGGGTCAGGTTCTGACCGAGCAAGCGGATCAGCGGCGGCAGGCCCATCGGGGCCTTCAGCGGACCGATGGCCACCGTACCGCTCGGGTCCTTGCGCAGGATCGTCACCACCTCGTCCCCCGCCGCCGCCGAAAGCATCGCCGGCTTACCCTCCTCGTGGTACAGCAATGGCGGTCGGCAGGTCATGCGGTCGCCGCCGATCAGCGCGATCCGCCGGATCTGCGTCCGACGGGCATAGATCAACGGCTGTCCCGTGCTGGGTACCAACTCCAGCAAAAAGTTCTCCGGCTCCCGGCCCACGACCGCCTGCACGATCGCCCGGGGCTCCACCTCACGCAGCGATTCGTACGCCATGATCCGGATGCGGGGCTCCTCCGCATCCAGCAGCTCGCGCAGCACCGCCCCGGGCCGGTGCCGTTGCCCGCAGCGCCCCAGCTCACGCACCGCCTGCCGCCGGAACGGACTGTCTGGATCCCGCGCGTGCCGGATGATCACCTCGAGCGCCAGATCGTCCCCCAATCGCAGACCCGTGCGGGCCGCGTGGAAGTTCACCGGCCGCCGGCCGTGCGTGTACAGCGGCTGCAGCATCGGGATCGTCGATACCCCGATTCCCTCCAACGCCAGTGCCACCTCGTGCAGCGAGGCCTCCGGCCGCGTCAGTTCCCCCACCAGCGTCTTGACCCGCTCCTCGATCTCCATCGGCGAGTTGGTTAGCGGCAGGTAGAGAATCCCTTCCAGGAAGCGGCCCACGTCGCTCCGGCTCCCCGCAGGCACCGCGAGCACCACCGTGCTCGGGTTCACCGCATCCGCGACCCGCGTCTCGCTGGGAAACCGGCGGTTGATCGCATCCATCACCTGCCGCACCGTCGCGTACGATTCCACCACCGCGATCAGGCTCAGCTTCCGCTCCGTCAGGTTCATCCCCCCGCCGATCACCGTCCCCTCGCGCGGATTCACCGTCGTGCCTGCCGATGCACTGCTCGCAAAAGGATTGGTGAACACCGGACCGCGCGCCCGGGCGCATGTCGTGCTCGCCAAGGTCTCCGAGGGCCCGCCGTCACGATAGATCTTCAGGTCGCAAGGCAGCAGGTAGCCCCCGCTCAGCGAGCGAGTGTCCGGATCAACCGCCTGCACGGTCACGTCGAAGGTCCGCCGCTCCCCCGCCCCGGGCTGAATCTGGCCGTCCACCACCACCACAGCCGTGTCCAGACTCTCGATCACCTTCGAGATGGGCAGCGCTTCCTTCCGTGCGTCCGGGCCCGGCGGGCGCTCACGCAGGATTTGCTTCTCCAGGTACTCCCGCACGCTCGGCGGGCAGTTACGACTGCCTTGGCCCGCCAGTCGCGTCACCACGCCGTAACCCCGTACCCGCAACGATCGCCCACCCTGCACGTAGGTCACCGAGCCGATCGTTCCCTGCAACGCCTCCGTCACCGCCAACCGTAAGGCATCCTCATCACCGGTCAGCGTCCCCTCGGGGCGCGTCGTCACCCGATCGGACATCTCCCAGTCCGAGCAGGAGGCCAGCGTCAAAGCCGGAATCAGAATCAGAATCGGTCGAAAAAATCGGCAAACACAACGGCAGGTCATCGTGATGAGGCCTCCGGATTGTCGGGGACTCCAACCGCTTGCGGCTTCTCGCCCCCGCCGCTTGCAGCTTCGCACGGCAGCGTATCTACCCCGCTTGACCCCGTCAGCCTAATCCGCCCCGCATGTTCTTGTCCAGCCGCTGGACCCGGCTCACGCCCTTGCCCCGCCGCCATGCTGCGGAAAGTAGCCGCCCACCAGCGGCCGCAGCTTCTCCACCACCCCGGGATCGACCAGCGACTTGTCCGACCAGAGCGCCATCGCCAGGGCATGCGCGTACGGCCAGTCCTCATCCAGCGCCGCGGCCAGCATGGGGATCGCCACACGCATCAGGCTGATCGCTCCGGCCGTCACCGCGTGCAGGTTCGCCATGATCTCCTGCAACAACGCTTGCCGACTCTTGTCCGCATCGTGCGGCCGCCAGCAGTCGTAGTCCGTCGGCAGGGCAATGAGCGCGTAGCTGATCTCCGCCTCCCGGGCCAACTTCGCCTCCGGCATGCACGTCATCCCGATCAGGTCGCCGCCCCAGGCCTGATGCATCTTCGCTTCCGCCACGGTCGAGAACTGCGGCCCCTCCATGCACACATACGTGCCCCGGGGATGCACCTTCCCCTCCACCTGTTCGCCCGCCTGAATCAGCAGCCCGCGCAACTTCGGACAAAACGGCTCCGCATACTCCACGTGGGCCACCAGCCCCTGATCGAAGAACGTGCCCACCCGCCGATACGTCCGATCGATCACCTGATCGCAGATGACCAGATCCCGCGGGGCGATCTCCTCCCGGAGGCTGCCCGTCGCCCCGCTGGCGATGATGTGCGTCACCCCCAGCTTCTTGAGCGCGAAGATGTTCGCCCGGTAGGGAACCGCCGACGGGCTCAGCAGGTGACCCGGCCCATGCCGCGACAGGAACGCGATATCCACCCCCTCGCACTTCGCCAGGAGCACCGGCCCGCTCGGCGGCCCGAACGGTGTCTCCACCGCCACCTCCCGCCCGCCGACCTCCCGGGCCAGCACCTGCCCCACGCCCGTCCCGCCGATGATCCCGATCCGCACCTCTGCCACCCTTGAACCTCCTGCCCATGGCCACCCACCATCCCCCCACCCCCGCCGGTCCCCACCGCGGGGGCCGGACATTCTCCCCGATCCCGCCCGCCACGGCCAGCACCCCCCTTTGCTGTATCCGAGCCAATAGTTCGACCGATAAAATAGTTGTCTCCAGGAGACTTATTTCTTGACCCGCCCTGGCGTCCGATTTACGATGGAGTCGTCGCACCGTCAGGCCCGTCTGCGGCGCGGTTTGCGGCCGCCGGGAAGCCTTTCAAAAGCCGAGGATCGCAACGTGCCCGAACTTACGCCAGCACAGCAGCTTCAGGAGTTTGCCGACGAGATCTTCGAGGTCACCAAGAGCGCCTGGACCGCCCAGAGCCAGGCGAAGACCAAAGGCCACGTCGAAGTCACGGAGACCGAGTTCCTGGCTCTGGACATCCTCGCCAGAGCCGGGCGGTCGCTGCACGTGGGCGAGATCCAGCGTGAAATCGGCATTCTCCCCGCCCAGATGTCCCGCGTGATCCGATCCCTGGAGAACAAGGGCGACAAACCGCTGGTCAAGTGCCAGATCAACGCGGAGGACAAGCGGAAAATCGACGTGGAGTTGACGCCGGCCGGCAGGGAGGCGCACCAGACCTACCGGCAATGGAAACTGGGGAGCATCCAGAAAATGCTGCTCACCCTGAGTGAAACGGACCGCAGCGAACTGGTTCGGATTCTGCGGCTGATCCGCAGCGAAGCATCTAAGTCGTTGCAGAATAAATAGTTACGTATAAAAAGAAAATCTTCGATTTTTATTACCGCGGCGCAAACTTTTTCCCGGTTGGCACTGTCTAAGATAGTGACGGACCCAGTGTGGGCCGGTCAATGTAAGGAGCAGAATCATGTTCGCTTCGCAAAAAAGCTGGATCGTGGCGGGCTTGGTGGCTGGCGGCTTATTCCTCGGGTGGGCGGCGGATCAGGCGAAGGCGCAGTGTTACCCGGCGTACCGGTACTACGCTCCGGCACCGGTGTACTACGCCCCGCCTCCGGTGTACTACGCACCTCCGCCAGTGGTGTACGCCCCGGCGCCGGTGTACTACAGCCGACCGGCGGTGGTTTATGCACCCGCGGCCCGGTCGTTCTCCTTCGGATTCGGGTACAGCAGCGGCCATCATCACCGGAGCCACTACCGGAGCCATTCGCCCAGCCGATCCTGGGGTTTCGGGTTTGGCTTTGGCCGGTGAGCCGGCGGCCCCAGTAACGAGTTTCTGACGTAGGCGGTGGAGTCTACGCGGCATCACGCCGGGTGCGGCGCCCGGCGTGATTTTTTTGCGCAGAACGGTGCCGCGACAGGGTGTCAGGCGGCCCTCTCGCGACGTTTTTTAGCGGGTGTAGAACTCGATGACGGCGCTGAACTCGATCTCGAACGGCAAGCGGATGTCCTCGGGGGTGGGCATGCGAAGCACCTGGCCCTCAATCTTGTTCATCTCGGTGCTGAGCCAAGCGGGGAGGACGGCCTCGGAACTGCTCTCGGCGCAGGCCTTGATGTAGGGCTTGCTGCTGTCCTTCACGGTGATCACATCGCCGGTGCTGACGGCGAAGCCGGGCCGATCGACGCGGCGGCCGTTGACCAGGAAATGGCCGTGGGCGACCAGTTGGCGGGCCTGCCAAATGGTGCGTGCCCAACCGATCCGGCGGATGACGTTGTCGAGGCGGGTTTCGAGGAGCAGTTGCAGGGCCTCGAAGGTGTTGGCCTTGGACTTGGAGGCCTTCTCCATGTAGTGCCGCAACTGGGTATTGCGGATGTTGTAATAGGCGGCCAGCTTCTGCTTTTCGAGAAGCTGCCGGCCGTACAGGGTGCGTCGGGCGGGCCTGAAGCCGTGCATGCCCGGTCGGGTGGACCGCTGGAGGTTCAAGTGCTTGGGGGTCTCCGCGACGGGGACGCCGAGGCTGCGACTCAAGCGAACTTTGGGTCCGCAGTAATTGCCCATGGGTGAGGCTGCTCCTGTCTGTGGTCTCTGTCTGCCTGAAGGTCTCGTTCAGGACGATTCGGGGCCGGCACATGCCGTCAGTGCGAGCCCGGCCCTCCCTGGGCCGATTAGAACAAGGCAGTTTACGGGCTGGGCGGGCCGGGGTCAAGGGCCGGGGCCCCGGCATTCGGGGCGTCCGGGCGGCGAGGGGGCCGGGGGGGCCGGGGGCCGGGCCACCGTGACCGCCCGGATCGGGTACCCCAGCCGATGCCCCATCGCCAAGTACAGCACCGGCAGCGACACGCACGTCCCTCGCCGCTCCTCGAACACGCCGTGCACAAACAGGTCCTCGGGCTCTTCGAACGCCACTGCCGCCGTGTCGTAGGCGACCCGGTAATCCTGCCCGATCACTGTGGCCAGCACCAGAGCCTTGAAGTATGGCAGGCTGTCCTTGTACTCGCCCGGGTTCTCGCGGAAGCGATGCAGGTGCCGCACTGTCTCCGACCGGATGTGCTCCGCCCACTCATCAGCCATCCGCTTGTACTTGCCCACGTCAAGCCCTTCGCTGCCCGGGAGTGAGCGCCCACCAGAACCATTATTGACGGGGCGGCTATCCTGGCGTGCGT
>CAZEEJ010000236.1:0-6762 GCA_964511155.1 uncultured Planctomycetales bacterium
GTGCCGGAGACGTCGAGGGTGACGACCAGCCGGTCGAACTGGCGGGAGAGGTCGGTCTTGGCGAGGTAGATGGTGTCGGAACCGGCCAACTGGACGTAGTTGCCGGTGCCCACGGGCGTCCGGGAGCCCACGCGCACCTCCGCCACGGGCTTGCCTTCCTTGCTGAGCTTCACGGTGGCGAGGGGGCGATCCAGCCCGCTGACCGCATCGGTGGGCCGGTCCGCACTGCCCTTGGGGTAGTGGCGATCATACTTGATGCCGGTGACGGCCTCGGCGAGGGCATCGACCTCGGAGCGTGCGGCCGGCGCTCGGAGCGGAGCCTCCATGTTCCAGTCGCCGGCCTCGGCGAGGACGAAGACAAGGGTCGTGCCGTCGCGGCGCAGGACCTCCAGGCGATCAAAGCCTTCGAGCTTGGGATCGAAGATCGACTTCTCGGCGTCGGCGACCTTGGCCTCCTGAGCCTTGGGTTCCCACGGCTTGATCATGAAAACCATGGCTGCCGCCAGGACACACACCAGCGCCAACCCTAAGGTTGTTTTCGTATTCATGGTTGCCTATTTTCTCCGAACGAACCACATGATCCCGCCCACCGCGAGGGCGGCCACTGCCCAGGCGAAGTTCATCACCCAGAGGAAATTCCGGCTGCCGGGCTCGATGGGGCCCACGACGGGCACTTCGGCCGGCCCGGCCGCGATGAGGTCCGGGCGATCCGCCAGCCAGTAGAGGGCATTGGCGAACAAATCCACGTTCTCGGTCGGCGGCGGATCGGTCATCAGCCGCGTGCCCTTCTCGCCGAACCGCACCACGCGCTGCTGGAGGTAGTCGTCGCGAAGCGACAGGCCGCCGCCCATGACCACGATTTTGCTCTTGGTTTCGCTGTTCTCGCCCGCGACGACGACCGGGAACGGCGGCTCCCACGCCTCATCGCTGCGGGTGAAGGAGCCGTCGCGCGAACCGGACTGGAGGGCGACGAAGATCCGCTCGATGTCCTGCTCCGCCCAGACGTCGGTGGAACCTCTGGGAGCCTCGAGCACCGGGTCGACTTTGACGTGCTGGGGCAGCTCGCCGGCGATGGAGACCGGGCAGGCGTCCTTGATGAGCATCCGTCTGGCCCGCAGCGGGTAGCCGATGGGGTGCTCGGTGAAGCTGTTGAGCTGCATGTACCACCACTGGACGACGTTGATGCCGTAGCGTCCGGGCTCCCGGCGATCGACCACCCCGCGGATCACGCGTCTTTCCGTCTCGACATTGACCCCCCAGTCGTTCTTCAAGACAGGGCCCCAGCCGTACTCGATCGGCGGGCCGAATTGCGGCGGCTGCTGCATCCACAGGGCCAAAAAGAGCCCCCGGCCGTTCTGGGCGAGCGCCAGGCGAGCGGTCTCGGAATCTGCCGGCGTAAAGGTTTTCTGCTCTCCGGAGCGCATGAACGGCGGAGGCGGCGGCGGCGTGGGCAGGAACACGTAGACCAGCGGGACGCCCTCTTCGGTCGTCGGGAACTTGTCCTTGGCCCCTTCTTCGGCGAGGTTCCACTCCTCGACCTTGAACTGCATCCCCTCGATTTTCTCGCGCAGGATGCGGATGGATTCGAGGGGCATGGGCCCGGTCATGGGCCGCTGCATCTGCCGCATCTGCGGGGGCACCTGCTCCTCAAAAGTCACCAACACGACCTTGGCCACGGGTTTGTCGGTGATCATGGCCAGCAGGGCGTTGGAGATCGCCGTGTCGCCATCGAAGACCCTGGGGGTGGCTTCCTCGTCGGGGCCGCGCATTCCTCCGGTGGGATCCGCGATCGGCCAAGTCTCATCGAAGGTGACAACCTTCACCTGATCGCCGCGTTCGACGACGATGATGTTGTCTTCACCGAGTCGGGTCGCGATTTCGTCCAGCTTCAACTCGGGCAGCTCGGAGATCTTCGTGCCGACCTGGTTGATCCGCTCGAGAGGCTTGCTGTAGATATCCCCCTGGCTGCCGCCGGCCAGGAAGTTCTTCGACGCCTCGTCGATCTGGGCGGTCTCGTTGAGCACTTCGGTCAGGGTATCGCTCCATTGCCGGAGGTTGTCGCCGATCGAGACGCCGATGCCGCGGAGCTGCCGGACGACGTTCTGGAGCTGGTCCAGGGGGATGCCGGGTTCCTGGAGAATGCGACGAAGTTCGCGGCCGTTGGTGCTGAGATCCTCCGCGGTCGTGGTCAACAGCATGGGCAGATCCATGACGAAAATGCCGCGCTGAACCTGCCACTTGGGATACTGCCGGATGGCGGGATAGGTCGTGACGAAGACATCGACTCGGCGGGCCTCCTCGTTGAGCCAGTCGGCAAGCTGCAGGGCCGCCTTGGCAAACTCCTGCAGAGGGGTCTTGGGGTCTTCGGGCACGTGAGCGTCGGTCGGTTCGCCGACGGTCTTACGCAGCTCGGTCAGTCGCTCGGCCAACTCGGCGTTACGCTGGGCGGTGGCCTGGACGAAGGGGTTGGCGGGGTCGGCCAAGGCCGTGGTGAGCTTGTGCATCTCGCTGAGCCAGGCCTGGGCCTGTTCGAGGTGGCGCTTGAGTTCGTTGTTGGTGTCGCGGATCTTGGTGTTGGCCTCCTGATAGCGCGGCAGGCCCTCGCCCCTGACGAGGTCATCAACGTCGCGCCGGGTGTCCTCGATGTTCTTGATGTCCTTCTGAAGGACGGCGGCGATGTTGGCCAGGGTGGAGAAGCCGGACAGCCAGGCATCGCTGTTGAGCAACGAGGCAATCATCTCCCGCTGGGGGCGAAGCAGTTCGGCCAGTTCGCCCCAGGCGGCCTGGGCCTCGGTGATGACTTCGTCGTACTGGCCGGCGGCCGTCCCGAAGGTTTTCTGGATGCGGTCGCGCAGGGCGGCCTGATCGTTGCCGCTGCGGATGTGCTGGACCGTGGCCGACCGCTTGTGCTCGCGGATCTCAGCACAAAGGTCCTGAACCTTGGGGAAGAACTCCTTGCGCGCGGTGCCCGGCGCGTCGGAGGCGTACACCGTGGTGATGCGCAGCTCGTCGCCCACCTGGTCGAGGACCTGCTTGGTGCGTTCGGAGATGCGGTGGCCCGCAAGCCCGCCGCTCAGGTCGGTGCGTGCGTTACTGTGATGGGCCAGCAGGTTGACGGCGATCAGCAGGAACGCCGCCAACAGGACCATAACCGCCACGTTGGTTCCAAAGAACAGGCGGCGGACTGCCGCACTGGGATTGGACACGTCTTTTACCGCCATCGTCGAGACTCCATGACTTTCGTGGCCAGGAACAGGAAGAATATGATGCCCGATCCGAGGAAGATGACGCTTCTGGAATCAATCACGCCCTTGGTGAAATCGGCGAAGTGCCAGAAGATGTTGACATTGGCGCAGACATTGCGGAGCCAGGCGTACCCGGCATACTCGGCACCGGCATCGACCAGGAAGGTGAAGAGCGCCAGGATGACAATGGCCAGAATGGCCGCCAGGAGCTGGTGTCGGGTGCAACTGCTGGCGAACACGCCGACGGCGATGAACAGCCCGCCGAGCAGGACCATGCCCAGGTACCCGACCAGCACCACGGTGCCCACGGGGGCGGTGTAGGCGGTCATGAGCACCACGTGCAGCAACGTGGCCGCCAGCAGCACGAGGTAGAACAAGAAGGCCCCGAGGAACTTCCCGATCACGACCGCGGCGTCGGTGACCGGTGCGGTCATGAGCGTCTCGATGGTGCCGTTGGCGTAGTCGTCGGCCAGGGAACGCATGGTCAAGAGCGGCAGGGCAAAGACCAGCAGGCCCGCCATGCGTTCCATGAGTGGCCGCAGGCTCGCTTCCTGCCCGGGCACCAGGGTCTCGTTCATAAAGAACCAGCCCGTCACACCGAGGAAGATCGCCCCGACGACGTAGGCGATGGGCAGGTAGAACAGGGCGGCCAGCTCGCGCTGGGCAAGGGCCCAGACGGTGGCCATGCTGCCGGCGCCGCGGCTGGTGTCCGACTCGGATCGGGCTGAGGCGGCGACGCTGCCCGGCACCTTGATTCCCGCTTGTGTCTCAGATGACATGGTACTCGAACCTCTGTGTTACAGACTCCCAGTGAACGGCCCCTTCAGGGCCGACTCTTGGGGTGTTATCCCGTTCCCCAGGCCTTCGGCCTGGGCTGACAGAACGAGCCTTTCAGGCTCGCAGACCATACGAACGAGCCTTGTCGGCTCGCAAAACCAACGAGCCCTTCAGGCTCGCAGACCGCATAAACGAGCCTTGTTGGCTCGCACACCAGACCAACGAGCCTTTCAGGCTCCCAAACCGTACGGACGAGGCTTGCCGGATCCCAGACCGTACGGACAAAGCGAGCCACTCAGGCTCGCAGACCGCACGGATCACTCGGCGGCTTCGGCGCCGGCCGCCTTGGCGGTGATCTGGGTGAAAAACTCCTCAAGGCTGCCGACCTCGAGCCGCAGCTCGCGCAAGCCCCAGTTGCTGCGGGCAGCGAGAGCGGCAATCTCCTCGCGTACATCGCCGCCTTCGGTGCTGCCGATGTGCAGCCGGTTCCAGCCATCGGCGGTGTGCACGTCGACGCTCTTAACGCCGGCGATCTTGCGTACGCCCTCCTGGACCTGCTGCGCCGGGCCGCGGATCTCGGCGATGAGCCGGGAAGCCCCCACGATGCGGTTGCGCACCTCGCCGATCGAACCGCTGGCCCGGATCTTGCCGCCGGCGATGATGATCAGCCGTTCGCAGATCGCCTCGACCTCCGGCAGGATGTGGGAGCTGAGGATGATGGTGTGCCGCTTGGCCAAATCGCCGATGAGCTCGCGCGTCTTGCGGATCTGGTTGGGGTCGAGGCCGATGGTCGGCTCGTCGAGGATCAGCACCTGGGGATCATGCAACAAAGCATCCGCCAGACCGACCCGCTGCTTCATACCCTTGGACAATTGGCCGATCGGCCGCTGGATGAACTCGCCCAGCCAGCAGGCCTCGGTGACGCGTTTGATGGCTGCCTCCCGGTCACCGCGGGACATGCCGCGGAGCTTGCCGCGGAAGCCGAGGTACTCGCGGACCCGCATCTCGGGGTAGAGCGGGTTGCTTTCCGGGAGGTAGCCGATGCGGCGTCGGACTTCCATGGACTGAGTCAGGACATCGTAGCCGGCGATGCTGGCCGTCCCGCTGGTGGCGGGGTGGTAACAGGTCAGGACGCGCAAGGTGGTGCTCTTGCCGGCCCCGTTGGGACCCAGGAAGCCGACGACGTCGCCCCTCTCGACCGTGAAGGAGACGTTATCGACCGCCTTGTGCGCTCCGTACGACTTGGTCAGTTGTTTCACTTTGATCATGCTGTTGCCGGCTCTCCAGTTTGACGTTGAGCCCCCACACCCGCCCCGGCTTCGGTGGGCCTGCGGTGGCCGCCCGGTCCGGTGATCATCCTGCGCGGGCACCTGCGGCGCCGTCCGGTCGCAAGTATTTGTTAAGAATAGGGTTGCAAGGGCCTCACGGCGGCCTCGTCAACCCGCGTTGTTGCTAGCTACGCCGACCCCGCGGTCGGGGTTCGCGCCCCACTGCCAGGTTGTGCGGACCGCCCGCAAAGCGTCGTCCCACCCCGGCTGTGGGAGGCTCCTGGATAGCGGGCAGGCTGTGGAATGTCAAGCCTGATGGTGGGTTCACGTCGCGAAGAGGCAAGCCCGATTGTGGGTTTTGCTCGCGAAACGTGCACCGACAGGCGGTAGCGGGGATTGCAGATAAGAGATTACAGATGACAGAGCGCGGGAGCGGGGGGCGGGAGGATCGCTTGCCGTGGGCGGGGTGAAACGGTCTAATGGCCCGGCCGGAGTGGCTAGTCGGCAGAGGGTCAGCACGAAACAAGAAAAGAGGGTCAACCCGAACGAGTCGCAGCGGGACGACCCGAAACAGGAGAAGGTGCTCATGGCATTGTCGCAGCGCGTACAGCAGTTGCAGGAATCCGCCACACTGGCGGTCAGCGCCCAGGCGGCGGCGATGAAGAAGCAGGGTATCGACGTGGTGAGCTTCGGTGCTGGGGAGCCGGACTTCCCCACGCCCGAGCACATTCGCGAGGCGTGCAAGCAGGCGTTGGACGCGGGGCACACGCGGTATGCGAGCCCGGCGTCGGGGATCCTGGCGGCGAAGGAGGCGGCCTGCTCGAAGCTCAAGCGGGAGAACGGGCTGGAGTACAAGCCCGCGCAGGTGATGATCACCGTGGGCGGCAAGGAGGCTTTGTTCCTGGCGTGCATGGCCCTGCTGGACGAGGGGGACGAGGTGATTCTGCCCTCGCCGTACTGGGTCTCGTATCCGGAGCAGGCCAAGCTGTGCGGGGCGAAGGTGGTGTACGTCGAAGGCTGCGAGTCGATGAGCTTCAAGCTGACGCCTGCGCAGATCGCCAACGCCATCACGCCGCGGACCAAGGTGTTCATCTTCAACTCGCCGAGCAACCCGGGCGGGTTCACCTACAGCCCGGAGGAGGTCAAGGCGATCGCGGCCGTGCTGGCGAAGCATGAGATCATTGTCTTCAGCGACGAGATGTACGACCGGCTGGTGTACGGGAACCAGCGGTTCATGAGTTTCGCGGCGACGGGCCCGGAGGCCTACGCCCGAACGCTGACCTTCAACGCGGGGTCGAAGACGTACGCGATGACCGGTTGGCGGGTGGGTTACGTGGCCGGCCCGGAACCGATCGTCAAGGCGATGGCCAAACTGCAGAGCCAGACGACCAGCGGGACGGCGACGTTCAACCAGCACGCGCTGGTGGCGGCCCTCAATGGCGACCAGAGCGGCGTGGAGGCGATGCGTAAGG
>CAZEEJ010000237.1:0-6573 GCA_964511155.1 uncultured Planctomycetales bacterium
CTCTGAGGCTCAGGCTCGAAGAGAGCTCGCCGAAGTCGGGGGGCGACCGCTACGGCGCGGTGCGAGCGAAGAGGATCCGCGATGATCGTACGCATGAGCGGGATCGTGGCCGAGGTGCACGAAGGGGTCGCCGTGCTGGAGCGCGACGGCCTCGCGTACGAAGTGCTGGTATGCGGGTACGCGGTCGGCGAGTTGACTGCCTGCCAGGGCCGCGAGGTGACGCTGCACACGCTCGAGTACTACGAGGGCAGCAGCGCCGGCGGCAACCTCGTTCCACGGCTCGTCGGGTTTCTCCATCCCGAGGACCGGGCGTTCTTCTCGCGGTTTATCACGGTCAAGGGGATGGGTGTTCGCCGGGCGATCAAGGCCTTGGCCGAGCCCATCGGGCGTATCGCGGCGGCCATCGAGGAGGGAGACGAACTGGCCCTGTCCCGCCTTCCGGGCGTCGGCAAGCGCGTGGCCAGCCAGATCGTCGCGGAACTGAAGGGCAAGGTGCGGCCGTTCGCCCTGGTCCCCGTGGAGCCGGCTGCGGAGCCCGCACAGGCCTGGACGGACGATCAGCGGGATGCGCTGGAAGTGTTGCTCGCTCTGGGCGAGCGGCGGGTTGACGCCCATCGTTGGTTGGATCGGGCCCGCCAACTGAACCCGGATACGCGGGGAACCGAAGAGTGGGTCAAGTTGGCCTATCGCATCCGCAGCACGGCGACGGACTGAGGATGATGCGGATGGGTGCATGGGCCTGTACTCAGGACCGTGGCCTGTCCCGGGGCAACCACGGGTCGGAGTACCGACCCATGCCACCCGGCGAGACGCCGGTGCCACACCAGGACGATGAGGAGCCATGGCGAGGCAACGGATCATATCGCAGGAATCGACCGGGCCGGACGAGGAGGCGGTGAATCTGTCGCTGCGTCCCGAGAGGCTCGAGGACGTGGTCGGCCAGCGGCAGATCATCGAGCAACTGGTCATTGCGCTCGATGCCGCCCGCCATCGCAATGAGCCGCTGGACCACGTGCTGCTCTCCGGGCCGCCGGGCCTCGGCAAAACCACCCTGGCCAACGTCATCGCCTGCGAGTTGGGGGTTACCATCCGGGTGACCAGCGGGCCGGCCATCAGCAAGCCGGGCGATCTCATGCACTGGCTCACCGAGATGAAGCGCGGCGACGTCCTGTTCATCGACGAGATTCATCGGCTGAGCAAGCCGGTGGAGGAGTTCCTCTACTCGGCGATGGAGGACTTCCGTGTCGATTTCACGATCGACAGCGGCATCAGCGGCCGGACCGTCAACATCGCGCTCAAACCGTTTACGCTGATCGGGGCGACCACCCGCTCGGGTCTGCTGACCGCCGCCTTGCGCGATCGGTTCGGCATTCCGTTCCACTTCGAGTTTTACCACGCCGACGAGTTGACCGAGATCCTGCGCCGCTCGTCGCGGAAGCTGCGGGTGCCGGCCGACGACGCGGCGTTGACGGTCATCGCCGCTCGGTCGCGGGGGACGCCGCGCGTCGCCAACCGTCTGCTTCGCCGCATCCGCGACTATGCCCAGGTTCGCGCGGACGGGCAACTGAACATTGTCGTCGTGGACAAAGCCCTGGACCTGCAGCGTATCGACCGACTGGGGCTCGACGAGCTGGACCGGGCCTTCCTGACCGCGCTGATCCAGACCTACCGCGGTGGGCCGGCGGGTATCGAGGCCCTGGCCGCGACCATTGGCCAGGAGCGCGACACGCTCGAAGACGTCGTTGAACCCTACCTGCTGCAGATCGGCTTCGTCATCCGCACGAAGCAGGGCCGTGTCGCCACCCGGGCCGCCCACGAACACCTGGGTATCCCCTACGCGGCCCCGGCCGAGCCCCCGGAGAACCAGGCCGGCCTGTTCGATGAACTGTAGAGCTGTGTCCTTCATGCGGTGCGGCGCCGGACCTCGGCGAGGTCGGTCAAGCCGCGTCTCGCCGGTGCACGCTCAGGCTGCGGGAGGTGTGTTTCGGTCGCGCGAAGTGGTTGCGGTGTCGTGCGAAGCCGTAAGCGGCGAGCGTTTTCCTCAGAACTGCAGAGTGGTCTGGATGTAGAAGAAGTCGCTGTCGTCGGCCGGGCCGGTGTGGCGCACGAAGCCGCCGGGCATGAAGTGCGAATAGCCGATCTCGATCTCGGCCCGCGGATCGATCCGGTAGCGCAAGCGGACGTCGATTTCGTGGCCCACGAAGCTGCCGCTGCGGCCGGCGCGGTCGCGCCGCCCGGGAATCACCCACGCGTCGCTGTCGCTGGCCAGCCAGAACCCGCCGTAGGACGTATCGAAGCGGAGCTTGTCGAACGGCGTCAGTTCGAGCCGCAATCTGGGGCTGATCACGTTCTGCCAACTGAAGTAATCCGAGGTCGACCACACATGGCCCGAACCGAACACACGATCAAACCGTTTCGACGAGCCATCGTCGGGATCGCGGTCGCCGCTGGCATAGAAGGTCGAGAAGCTCAACCGCGGCTTCCAGTCGTGGACAAACGTGTAGCCCAACTCGCTGTACATGGCGTAGGCACAGTGCCGGCGCTCGCCGTCGTTCCCGAATTGGAACGCGTTGTCCACGTCATAATCAAAGCCGGTGTTACCGATCGGCCCGAAAACGTGCAGCCCCATGGTGTGGATGGTGCGGTCGGTCGAGGTACGCAGCTTGCGGTCCTCGTCGAGAATGAACCAGTATGGCTCGAAGGTGACGTATCGATGCCAGCGTCGCCAGGCACCAACGAGTCCGAACAGCCAGCGCTCGTCGTCGCCGTGGTCGATTTGCCGCATGAACCCCTCGGCGGGCTGAGCGGCGAGGAAATCGACCTGCCAATCGGCGCTCGGCTGGCCCAACTGCACGCGAAATCCGTCAAAGGCGCCGGTCGTATTGCCCCAGCGCGACCGCTCGATGGTTCGTCGGTCAACGTAATCAAACGACATGCGGCCGAACTGGAACCGCAGGGGGTAGCCCTTGCCCAGGGCGTCCTCGAAGTAGAGCTCGAGGAACATCTGGAGGAGTTCCGCCTCGTCCACGTCGCGACCGATTTCGGGATAGCGGCTGTGGAACTGCCGCGAGTCTTGAAACTCGATCGCGAAGCGCAGGGGATCGAGGATCTCACGGACGCCGAGGTACGCCCGCGAGCGCAGCAGGAACTGGTTGTCGCTGTCGAGCCGCGGGCGGCGGTAATCGTCATCGCGGCGTTCGAAGCGTGTGCGGTGTTGCAGCCCGAACTCGAGCCAGTCCATTTCTTCCAGCCCCGGCAGGCCGAAGTGGTCCAGCGTCTTGACGTACGCCGGCGGCTCCGTCTCAAGCCGGGCCCCCCATGCCTTGCTCAGATACGGCTTGGCCGGTCGAGGTCGAGGCTCGGCCTGCTTCTCAGCCGGCTGGGGCTCGGCCACGGGCTCCTCGGCGGTTTGGGTGGTTATGGGGGTCGCGTCTTGCGCCAGGCATACTCCACAGGCGAGCAGCGGCGCGAGTAGCCCCATCACCCCGCGCCCAGGACCAACCGTGATACCGTGCCGCTTGCCGTGCATGGACTGCTCCCTCGGACCTCGCCGGCGACGGCGAGTCGCCTGCGATCATTGTCGGCATATTCCCCCGTTGTGGTCCAGTCCACGGGTTCCCGCGGTGCTGCTCAATTGCGGCATGGCTTGACGAAACTCCGTCGGATCGTGCAAGCTATTGTCGGCAGCGGATGAACCGGGTTTCTCGCCCGCCGTGTCGAGCAGCTTTCACCGGATCCTCAGGAGAACAGCCCATGAACGAGCCAGTCAGAATCATGCCGTGTCTGGACATGCAGAACGGCCGTGTGGTCAACGGGGTGCATTTCGTAGACATCCAAGACGCCGGCGAGCCGTCTCAGTGTGCCAGGGCCTATTGTGCCGCCGGGGCGGACGAGCTGGCCATGCTGGATATCACGGCGACTGTCGAAGGTCGGCGGACCTTGCTGGAAGTGGTGAAGCGCGTGGCCGAGGTCACTACCATTCCCTTTACGGTGGGGGGCGGGATTGGTGACGTGGAATCCGCACGTGCGGTCCTGGATGCCGGGGCCGACCGGGTGTCGATCAGCAGTGCGGCGTTTCGCAAGCCGGAGCTCATCCAGCAGGTGGTCCAGGAGTTCGGAGCGGATCGCGTGACCATCGCGATTGACGTGGATCGCAACGAGCGCTTGCCGTCCGGTTATGAGGTCTACATCGACGGCGGCCGGACCGCGGCGGGCATGGATGCGGTGGAATGGGCCAAGCGGGTGGAGGGTTTCGGCGTGAAGGTGATCCTCCCCACGAGCAAGGCTACAGATGGGGCAAAAACCGGATACGACCTGCCGCTCATTCGGGCAATGAAGAGCGCGGTGTCGGGAGAGATCGTGGCATCCGGTGGGGCGGGCACTCTGGAGCATTTCTACGATGCCGCCGAGGCGGGGGCCGTAGTTCTGCTGGCCGCCTCGGTCTTTCATTTCCGACTGATCGAAATCCCAGTGTTGAAAGAGTACCTTCGCGGTCGGGGCGTGCGGGTGGCCGGGACGGTTGGGAAGTGAAAACGGCGGAGTGAGAAGCGATGAGCCGGGATCAGGTCTGGCTATGGGCTTGCCTCTTCGCGCCGAAGGATCAGCCGCCCAACTCCATCGTCACTCGGCACAGTGCAGGTCCGCGGGCAGGTCCGCTCCGCTCACGCAGCGCAGGAACATCACGAGATCGTCGCGGTCTACACCGATGTCACCCGCGAGCCTGGCATTCTGGCAGGCGGGATCGGTGACCGGCACCCCGCGGTCGGTGAAGCACGCCTGGAGGTGCCCGAAGTCGGTCATGTCGACGTCGCCGTCTCGATCGAAATCACCGGGGATCATGGGCGGGCAACCCGTGCTGTCCACCAGTGCCCCCGGGATGGTGCCGGGGCAGGCGTCACAGGCATCGCCGACGCCGTCGCCGTCGTCGTCGGCCTGATTCGGGTTGGGGATGAACGGGCAGTTATCCTGGTCGTTGGGGACCTCATCGCCGTCCTCATCGTCGACGATGGGCGTGCCCGAGAACCGGAAGTTGTCGATGCCCACCGCGCAGCGCTGCGTCACCAAACCCGCTTGCCCACCCACGGGCAGCCCGAGGTGCGAACGGCGGAGCATCTCGAGCCCGTTCACGCTGTAGACGAACTCCCCGCTGTCCGCGTCAGTGGTGACGGCCAGGTGGACGTAGTCGCTGACGGAGAAAGTGGCGGGCATGGCCACGCTCGAGGTTTCCCACGCCTGCAATGCGCCCGCGAGCACGGCGTTCGTGGTCAGCCGGGGATTCTGCGTCTCGATGAGCACCATGGCGTAGTTGAGGCTGTCCTTGTAGTTGTGGATGAGGCCGAACGAAGGGGCTTGGCCCGGTGCCCCGGACAGGAGGATGAAGTCGGCCTCGAGATCGAAGGACAGCAGAGCCGGTCCGCGGCGGATGGCGATTTTGCGGCCGGGGGAGGTAGCTGATTGCCGCAGCCAACCGTCGTCGGTCGCGGTTGCGGGTTCCACGGTCCAGTCGCCGTCCGCGATTACCCACTCATCCGAGAGCACGGCGGGGGATTCGAACCCCTCCCGGAGCCCGATGGTCTGGCGATAGCCGTCGAGCCACGCTGGGAAGGAAGTCGTGCGGAGCCAGGCCTTCGGGCCGAGTACGCCGTCGTGCTCCGCCGAGAGGATGGGCACGCGATCGAGCAGCAGGGACCAGCGGCGGCCGGCCTTGACGATCTGGATCCGGCGCGAATACGCCCGCCAGTCGGGTGCCGGCGTCAGAAGGGCACTGGCGAGCACGGTGGTCTGCCCGGTCGCGCCCGCGATCTCTGCAAAGTGGATCTCGCCCAGACCCGGCCGGATCAGGAACCCGACCCGGTCGAAAGCGTGGCCGCCCTGTTTCTGGAAGCCGAACTCGAAGGTGCCGGCCTGGCCCGCGGGCAGCGTGTTGTCCGCCCGCAGCCACCACTCGAACTGGAAGTCCTGGCGGTCCGTCTCCTCGAATGGGCGCACGATCTCCAGCAGCCCGCTGATTGGGGCGGCCAGTTTCTGGTTGACGGCGGCCCATGTGCCGCTTTGAGGCAGAAAACGCAGCAGCAGGGTGTTGTCGGAGAAATTGGACCACTCGAAGGCCCGGCGCGGGCGGGTGGTTGGCTGGGTGGTGCCTCCCGAGGACGCGAACCGCAGCCGGCTGGAATCATGCCTGGCCAAGGGCACCATCCGATCCAGGGCCAACCAACGATAGTAGTTGAGCGAGCCGTCCGGGTGCGTCGAGGTGGGCTCGATCTTATGGTGATAGACGTACCAGTCGTCGATGCCGTCGGGGCCGGTCACCGGGTCGCCGTGCCCGGGGCCGTAGAGGTTGATTGCGTTGTTCCGCTTGAACACGGGGTTGAAGGGCGACGGCTGTTTGGTCCACGGTCCGAGGGGATGGTCGGCTACCGCCACGCCGACGCCGTAGTCGGCCACGTGGGCGTAGTGGCCGGAGTAGAACATGTAGTACCGGCCGTCGCGTTTGATGACCGACGGTCCTTCGTTGACCGTTGCCTCCCAGGGCTCGGAGGCCGAGAGGCAGAGTGTGGCCGGCACGCTCTGGTC
>CAZEEJ010000238.1:0-6467 GCA_964511155.1 uncultured Planctomycetales bacterium
GCCCTGGAATCGATCATGGACCAGCAGAGAAAGGTCGGCGGGCCTGTTATCCCTGGGCCCCCCACGTACCCGTTCGCTCGGTCCGGATCGCTCCCGAAGCCCCTGGGCGGCTTGACTTCTCGCCTGGGGGCGCTCCATGCTTATGGGGGTCAAGTGGTCCGCGGGGCGGATTTGTTTCGCCGGCGGCTGAGGTCGATGCTGAGGAAGGAGCCTGGCATGGTAGCCAAGAGAATGCGCTTGTTCGTGGCGGGAATGGTTGCGTTTCTGATCGGTGTGCCCATGACGGAACGGGTGTTCGCCCAGGGCTGGGACATCACCTGGTCGGCCCTCGATCTGGGCTTCGCGATCGCGGACGCCTCGTCCGGCGAGAGCTGATCGGCGGAGCGCAGCGAAACGGGGAGCCTGCACGCGATCCGCACTGCTCAAAGAGCAGTGGCACACGGGGGGTTGCGGGCGAGGGCGCTCAAGGTTTCAGAACGCGCTCTCGGTTTCCTGCGAGGCCGCAAGCGGCGGGGGACCGCGACCGTAGCAGAGCCGCGACCGTAAGGGAGTGGTTCCGCAGCTTCGTGCGAAGCCGCAAGCGGCACACGGGGGGGTGCACGCAAGGACGCTAGAAGGTTTCAGAACACTAGCTCGGTGTCCTGCGAAGCCGCAAGCGGCGGCGGGGGTTGCTCACGAGGAGGAGCGCTCGGCTGATTCACCGGCGACGAGTTGCTCGGCCAGTTCCGCGCCCCAGCGGGCATACCCCCAGATGTACTGCGTGGGATCGTCGAGGATGATCCGCTCCAGGCCGCCCAGATAGCGGTGGGTGAGGTACGCGACCGGCTCGGGCTCCCGTTGCCACTCCTCGTGCTTCACCGTATCGGTCAGCACAATCTCGAACTGGAACCGTTCGCGCACCCTGCGGATGCCCGCGACGACCAGGTCGGCCTCGTACCGCCAAGCCAGCAGCCCGACCGTTCGCCACGCCTTGGTCGGCAGGCCGAGGAAGGTTACCGGCAAACCTCGCTCAGCGTGATGGTCGGCGACGATGGCCACCGTGCCGCCCGCATGCAGAATGTCGCCCAGCCGCCCGGCCGCCTGATCCACCGGGATCATCTCGCACCCCCCGCGGCCGCGGATGCGCTTGCGGTAGGCGTCGAAGGCCGCGTTGCCGTGCGGCCGATAAACCACACCCGCACGCACGCCGTTGAAGCCCAGGAACATCGGCAGGAGGTCGAACGGCCCATAGTAGCCGGTCAACAGGATGATCGGCTGGCGACGGCGCTGCGCCGCCAGCAGGGCCGCCAACGGTTCTTCAGGCAGACGGCCGCCGTAGCGGTGACAGGTGCGTGGGTGCAGCAGCCGGTCGGCCAGCATGAGGTCCGTCAGGTTCCAGATGCGATGGACGAACGACCGCTCCGCAATCTCGGGGATACGCTCGGCGGGCACGCGTCCTCCCAGGGCGGCCCGACATTGGGCCTCGCTGCGGAGGCGGAACGGTTCGAGTGAACGATACAGCCAGCGGGCCAGGAGCCCGGTGAAGGCGTAGGCGACGCGTGGGCCGGCCACGCCGAGCGCCACACCGAGCAGCCGGCGATAGACGTTGCTCGCCCACAGCGCCGCCCGGACCAGCGCGGGCACCGCGGGAACGGCACGACCAGGAGGCGTGCGTTTGCCCCGCGGAGAGGCAAGCGGGACCGTGTGTTTTGACCGCGAATCAATCATGTTTCTCGGACGCAATGCCCCATTCTCAATTCCCCATTCTTCATTCTCCATTCCTGTACCGCATTATGCCTCGCCGGGTATGTCCACGCCATGTGGTACGGCGTAATATGGAATGGGAGGAGAGCCATGAGTCGCATGCGGCGAAAGGGCTCGGTAACGGTTCTGGTTCTGGCGGTGCTCGCTCTGCTCTTTCTGATCGGGGCGGTCCTGCTGATCGTGGCCGGCTTTCAGCGCCGGGCCAGCGTGGAGGCAACCCGGGGCCGCGACCTGCAGCAGGTACAGGAGGCCCTCACCCACAACATGCTGCGGCAACTCCGTGAGGACGTGGTGGGCACCGACGGCATTCCCTACAATGGCCGATGAGCGTGCGGCGGTGTTCGGGGGGCCGTGCGGGACGTGGTACAAAGTGGTTTTTACGGTGTCGTGCGAAGCCGCAAGCGGCAAGCGGTTGAGGTGTCGGTGGACGTATTGGGGCTGACATTCGGGGAAGTGACGGAGCTGGTTCGTCCGAAGCGGCCGGCGGTGCGGGCGCTGCGCGACCGGTACCGGCGGCTGATGACCGGTTTGCCGGACGACGGCCCCCTGCGTGCCGAGGTTCGGCCGGTGGTTCGGCGCGTGCACGACGGCGAGCTGACCAAGTTCATTCAGCGCACGGGCGACGGCCTGGAGGTCGAGAGCGTGCTGGTGCCCATGCAGCGCTACGGCCGGGCGTGGAAGACGCTGTGCGTCTCGTCGCAGATCGGCTGTGCGCGGGCGTGCACGTTTTGCGAGACGGGACAACTGGGATTGCTGCGCAATCTGACGGCCGGCGAGATTGTCGGGCAGGTGGTGGCCGCCAGGCAGGAGTTCGGCGAGCGGGTGCGCAACGTCGTGTTCATGGGCATGGGCGAGCCGTTCGACAATTTCGACGCCGTCGTCCAGGCGGTGCACGTACTGCGCGACCGGTCGGGGTTGTCGTTTGCCGGCGAACGGATCTCGATCTCGACCGTGGGGCGGATCGCGGGCATTCGCCGACTGGCCGAGTTGGGCTGGCGGCGGGTGAATCTGGCCGTGTCGTTGAACGCACCCAACGACGCCATCCGCTCGCAGATCATGCCCGTCAACCGGCTCGAACCGATGGCCGCCCTGCGCGAGGCCCTGCTGGCTTATCCGCTGCGCAAGTGCCAGTTTTTCATGATCGAGTACGTGCTGATCCCCGGCCTCAACGACGCGCACGAGCACGCCCTGGAGCTGGCCGCGTATCTGCGGCCCGTCAAGTGCGTGGTCAACGTGATTCCGTACAACCCGCGGAAGGATTCACCCTGGCCCGCTCCGGCGGAGGAGTCCGTAGTCCGTTTCCTGGCCTGGCTCACCGAGGCCGGGCAGATGTGCAAGCGGCGGCTCACCAAGGGGCGCGATCTGATGGCCGCCTGCGGGCAACTGGGCAACCGCGATCTCTCCCGGCCGCGTGTCCTCCCGACCGCATCGGTGAGAACCGGGTCCGTGGCAGGATCGGCGGGGTGCTGATTCGCTGAGGACCGAGTCAACTTGTTGATGGACGTGTCCAGCCGTATGTGACGAACAGCAACAAGTGGCCTCGGTCCTGGCAACGACTCCCGCTCGTCCTCCCCGGTCCACCCGTCTTCCCCAGCTCATCCAATCACAGCGGTGTCCGGCGAAGGCGCAGGGCGTTGCCGATGACGGACACGGAACTCAGGCTCATGGCTGCCGCCGCGATCATCGGGCTGAGCAGGATACCGAAGAACGGGTAGAGTATGCCGCCAGCAATGGGGACGCCCAGCGCGTTGTACACAAACGCGAGAAAGAGGTTCTGGCGGATGTTCCGCATGGTGGCACGGCTGAGCGTGCGGGCGCGGACGATGCCGCGCAGATCGCCCTTCACGAGGGTCACGCCGGCACTCTGCATGGCGACGTCGGTCCCGGTTCCCATCGCAATGCCGACGTGGGCCTGCGCCAGGGCCGGTGCATCGTTCACGCCGTCACCCGCCATGGCGACGGTACGGCCCTCGGCCTGCAGTCGCTTGACGACCTGGCTTTTCTGATCCGGCAGCACTTCCGCCTCGACCTGCTCGATGCCCAGCCCTCTCGCCACGGCCTGGGCGGTGCGACGGCTGTCGCCGGTCAGCATGACCACGCGCACGCCATCCGCTTTGAGCAGCTCGATGGCTTCGGCGGTCGAGTCCTTGACCGGATCGACCACCCCCAGCAGCCCCGCGGGTGCCCCGTCGATGGCCAGGAACACGACCGTTTGACCTTCGGCACGCAGGCGTTCGGCCGATTCGTCCAACTCGCCGGGTTCAACGTCCAGCTCCTCCAACAGCTTGCGGTTGCCCAGGGCGACCGAATGACCGTCCACCGTTCCCGTGATTCCTCGGCCGGTCAGTGATTGGAAGTTCTCGACGACGGCCAACGCCAGTTTTCGTGCCAGGGCGCCGGCGACGATGGCGGCGGCCAGGGGGTGCTCGCTGCCGCGTTCGAGGCTCGCGGCCAAGCGCAGCAACGATGCCTCGCCGCGCCCCGACACCTCCAGCACCGAGACAAGCCGCGGCTTGCCTTCGGTGAGCGTGCCGGTCTTATCCACGATCAGGGTGTCCACCTTCTCCATGATCTCCAGCGCTTCCGCATTTTTGATGAGCACGCCGGCGCTTGCGCCTCGGCCTACGCCGACCATGATCGACATCGGCGTCGCCAGGCCGAGCGCACACGGACACGCGATGATCAGCACGGCAACCGCGTTGACGACGGCATAGGCCAGCGCCGGCTCCGGACCCAGAAGCGCCCAGAGAACGAACGTGACCCCGGCCGTGCCCATCACCGCGGGAACAAACCAACTCGCCACCAGATCGGCCAGCCGCTGGATGGGAGCGCGGCTCCGCTGAGCTTCACTGACCATCTGCACGATCTGCGCCAGCAGGGTGTCGCGCCCGATTCGCTCCGCCCGCATGATGAAGCCGCCCGTGCCGTTCACGGTGCCGCCAATGACTCGATCACCGGCGTGCTTCTCAACCGGCATGGACTCGCCGGTCATCATGGATTCGTCCACCGCACTCGTGCCTTCGAGGATCGTCCCGTCCACCGGCACCTTTTCTCCGGGACGGACACGCAGACGCTGGTCGACCTGGACTTGTTCCAGGGGAACGTCCTCCTCGCTTCCGTCGTCGCGTACCAGGCGTGCGGCCTTGGGGGCCAGGCCCAGAAGCGCCCGGATCGCGCCGCCCGTCCGGCTCCGGGCACGGAGTTCCAGCACTTGTCCCAGCAGGACAAGGGTGGTAATGACCGCCGCCGCCTCGAAGTACAGGCCCACCTTGCCGTCGGCGTCGCGGAATGAAGCGGGAAAGATGCCGGGGGCCAGCGTGGCCACAACACTGTAGAGGTATGCCACCCCCACGCCCAGGGCGATGAGCGTGAACATGTTGAGACTGCGATGGGCGATGGACTGCCAGCCACGAACCCACAGCGGCCAGCCGGCCCACAGCACCACGGGGGTAGCCAGGGCCAATTCCGCCCAGGCGGTGACGCGGGGCGACGCGAGATGACCCAGGGGATTGCCGGGGATCATGTGGCCCATGGCCAGAATCATCACCGGAAGCGCAAAGGCCGCGGAAAACCAGAAACGCCGGCTCATGTCGATCAATTCCGGATTGGCTTCCTCCTCCAGCGTAGCTGTCTGCGGTTCCAGCGCCATACCACAAAGGGGGCACGTTCCGGGTTCATCCTGGACAATCTGCGGGTGCATGGGGCAGATGTACTGCGTCCGGGTCGCGGGGGCTGCGACTTCGGCTGGCTCCAGCCCCATGCCGCACTTGGGGCACGAGCCGGGATCCATCTGCCGGACCTCCGGGTGCATCGGACAGAGATAGGCCTTCCCCGCCAGGTCGTCCGTCTTCGTGGCCGATGCGGAGACCGCCGACGGGGGCCCGCTATGGCCGCAGCAGGTATGCGTTTGACTGGCGGAGGTCTGAACCGCGATCGATCGGCCCGGGACACCGTGCCCGGCGGTTTCGGTGAGGAACGAAGCGGGGTCGCGGCGGAACTTGTCAAGACAGCCCGTGCTGCAAAAGTGAAACGTCCGGCCGTCGTACTCGCAGGTTCCCTTCGCCTTCTCGGGATTCACCGTCATGCCACATACCGGATCGGTTGCCATGATGCACCTTGCCTTGCTTCATTCATCCCGCGTTCCCGGGAACCGGCCCCAACCCCCTGATTGACCGATCCGATTCCGGTTATCATCAAGCACAACGTGAATCGGCAGGCATCGGGGTATCCTATGGCGGTCCGGCCGAAGCGGCCACAAGTCGCCGCCTTGGTTTTCCCCGCGTTCGACCTTGTCGTGGGCCGGAACTTCAATGAGCCCATTGAACCAACCGGGAGAGTCAGCGCATGAGGATCAGCCCCATATCGTGGTATCGTTCGTGGTTGGCGGCCGGACTCACGCTTGCACTCGGGCTCGCGCTACCGCTCAACGGATGCGGCTGTGCCGACCTGCTTCCCGGACCACCTCCCGTCGTTTGCCCCGCGCCCTTGCAGGCAGGCTGGGTCGAGACGACCGTGGCACGACCCGACGGTACGACCTTCGGGGCGATACTGTTCTACCCGGCCACCGCCTGCCAGCCCGGCGCCCTGTATGAACCTGCTGGAGCACCCTATCCCGTCGTCGCGTTCGGACACGGCTATCTGCAATCGCCGGAGACCTATCAATCAACACTGACGCGCCCCTCATAATACCCGGCAACGTCCCGCCGGCCCACGCGCTTTCGTAA
>CAZEEJ010000239.1:0-6449 GCA_964511155.1 uncultured Planctomycetales bacterium
ACCGGTCGACCGGCCTGCACGATCGGCTGATCCGTCCGAATCGCCACCCGGATCAGCGACGCGGGGTCTAAGCCCGTCGCGGGTTCCTCGGCCGCGCCTGCCGACGCAGTCGCAACCCATCCCACCCCCAACAGGATTGCCCCCAGAACAGGCTTTCGCATTCGCATCGAAAGAAATCTCTCAGAGGTTCGCCAACCCGCTCACACACGGCCCCGCCACCGCCGTTCCGCCGGTGCCCCAGGCTTCGCCGGACCGGCGTTCGCGCACGCGCACCGCCCGAGGTACCCCTCGTGCACCCTTATACACGCGAACCTTCCCCCTAGACGCGGCTTACCCGGGGACTTGCGTCCCCGGCTCGCTCCTCGCTCATCACTCATCACTCATCACTCAGTACTCATCACTCCGGTCTTTGTCCCCGTCCGGTGCCGTCGCGGCCACCCCCATCCGGTCCCGCAACTCCCGGGGGACCGGGCCCAACCGCCAATGCCCGCTTTCCTGGAAGATCATGATCGGCAGGTTCACCGCCTCCCGGCCCTTGCGGTCCGCTTGCCGCAGCCGGGCTTGGGCTTCGACGACGTAGACCTCCGGCGGATCGCCCGGGCCCGCATGGATGCGCTGGACCTCGATCTCCTTCACCTGCGGCCAGATCCGCCGAAAGTTCGCGAAGCTGGTGGGTTCGTACATGCTCCCGAAGAGCTGCCGAAACGCATCGTAGTCCCCCAACTGGCAGACCTGGAGGACACGCCCGATGAACTCGTTCAGGCTTGCGTCGCCCTCGTGCACCTTGGCCGGGAAGAGCACTGCCGGACGCGGAGCGTCAGGGGTCTGCTCGACCAGCGCCGGCCGGTCAATCTGGGCCCCATCGGGTGCGGGGGTGTCCCGCGAGCACCGGCATCCACCGAGGACGCACGCACCCAGCATCGCCGCCCAGGACATCGTAACTATCGACCTCTGAAACATTTACATGCACCCCAGACCCCGCCGAAGCCGGGACCGGACGTCATCATAGCCCCCACCGGGCCGGGCGCCAACCGAGCCGCCGCCCAATCCCACCGAGAGGCTCCTGGCTTGAATCCGCAAGGTGGCAGTGTGTACAATGAGGCGAGGGTTGCGTGAGATGGGTCGGCCAGCCGGCCCCAGGAGCGGGAAAAGCCCTGCGGGGACAACGGATCCCTCCTCACGAGCATGACCGGTCTCCGGGATCGACGGATGGCGCTCGCAGCGCGGGCTGCGCGTGCGCCGGCTTCGCAGGCAGGAGAACGACAGTGACCATTGCCCCAAGTAGACGCTCCCTCGGCTACGCGATCGGCGTGGCAGCTCTGGCCGCAGTGGCTTTCCGGCCCGCTCCGGCGGCCGCCGCCTTGATCGCCACGATCAACAACGCCGGGTCGAGCGGCAACGCCGTGACCATCGACCTCACCGACCCACAGGCCGTCCGCACCTTCAGTATTGACGTGAACGTCAGCGTGTCGCCGCAGACCATTCTCAGTACCCAGATGAAGCTGCTGGCCAGCGAGGGCGGGATTGTCGAGATTACCGGCGGAAGCTACGGGCCGGACTGGGATCCGGGCTGGTCGCTGGCTATCCCCGTAGGGCCGATGAATCCCAAGTCCGGCTGGTTCGGAGCCCTGCCGTTGGGCGATCCGCCCCAGTTGACCGGCGATTCCCTGCTGGTCACGTTGCACCTGGTGGTTCCGGAATCGGCCCCGCCGGGCGAGTATGGCCTGGATCTATCCGATATTCGGGCGGGGGATTCATCCACTCATCAAAACATCGGCGGCGCGGCCGGGGCCAGCTTCACGGTCACGTTGCTGCCGGAGCCGGCCACCCTGGGGCTGCTCGCCCTTTCCGCCACCCTGTTCCCCCGCCGCCGGTTACGATCCTGAGTGTTCAACTTCGCAAATCAGCCGCAAGTTGAGGCATCAGAGCCGCGCGACGCAGAGCCGCGCCCGTAAGGAAGCGGTTCCGCCGATTCTGAGGAACCGCTTCCTTACGGGCGCGGCTCTGTTGTCTGCCTCTGTACCTTTGTGCCCCTCCGCTTCCTGACTCATCAGGGCAGGGCCTTGGCTCCGATGTCGCGGCGGCAGTAAGCCCCCTCGAAATGAATGCGATCGACGGCCTGGTAGCAGCGGTCGCGGGCTGCCTGCAGGGTATCCCCGAGCGCGGTCACGCCCAGTACCCGTCCACCGGCCGTGAGGATGCGCTGGCCCGTCTGCCGCGTGCCGGCATGGAAGACGACCGTGTCCTCGACGGTCGCCGCCGACTCCAGCCCGGTGATCTCCTTGCCCACCTCGTACGGACCCGGATAGCCCCCGGAGGCCATGACCACGCACATGCCCGGGCGTGGGTCCCAGTTCAGCGTGATCTGGTCGAGGCGGTTCTCCTGCACCGCGTCGATCACCTCCAGCAGGTCCGTCTGGAGGCGCATCAGCAGGGGCTGGGCCTCCGGGTCGCCGAAGCGGCAGTTGAACTCGAGCACCTTGGGGCCGCCGGCGGTGAGCATAAGCCCGGCGTACAGGATGCCGTGGTACGAGACGCCCTCGGTGTGCAGGGCATCGATGATGGGGACCAGAATCTCGGACTCGATCTGGCGGATCACCCGCTCGTCGGGGACCGGGGTCGGGCTGTAGGCGCCCATGCCGCCGGTGTTCGGCCCGGTGTCGTTCTCGCCGATCGCCTTGTGGTCCTGGGTATTCTCCATGAGGTAGATGGTGTGTTCGTCCACGAAGGCCAGGACGCTCACCTCCGTGCCGACGAGCTTCTCTTCGACGAGGACGCGGTCACCGGCCGGCCCGAACTCGCGATCCACCATGATCCGTTCCAGGGCCATGATGGCATCGGCCGGGTCGTCGCAGACGATCACCCCTTTGCCCGCCGCCAGGCCCGCGGCCTTGACTACCACGCCCGCTTCGCGACTGGCGACGTAGGTCTTGGCGTCGCGGAACTTGTCGAAAACCCGGGCATCCGCCGTGGGGACCGAAGCGTGCTGCATGAGCTGCTTGGCGAAGGCCTTGTCGCCTTCAATCCGGGCGGCCGCTTTCGACGGTCCGAAGGCCCGGATGCCCGCGGCGGCCAGTTCGTCGGCCAGTCCGAGACAAAGCGGCTCCTCCGGTCCGATGACCACCAGGCCGATCCCCTCCTGCCGGGCGAAACGCACCAGGCCGGGCACATCCGAGGCCTTGATCTCCACGTTCTCCGCCTGGCCGGCCGTGCCCGCATTGCCCGGGGCGCAGTAGAGCCGTTTGACCCGCGGCGAGCGGGCCAGCTTCCACACCAGGGCATGCTCCCGCCCACCACCGCCAACCACCAGCACCTTCATCGGCTCACCTGTCTCGCGTCTCGGCGTGTTCCTTGCCTCGTCAGCCGCGCGGTCGCTTCCGCTTCCGCGACGACAACCCATGCTCGGGGATTGTGGCCGAACACCGGCAGCGAGTAAAGCGCACCGTGGTTTAAGCGAACACAAACACCCGCGGCCGGCCGGGCCGCGGGTGTTTGACCGAGATTGGCAAAGGCTGCCGAGAGGAGTCTCGTTGACTACGTCTTACGGGATGAGCAGCGAGTCCGTGGTCCAGTGGCTCTTGGGCCGCATCAGACCGTAGGCCGATCCGCTGTCGGGCACCAGATCCTCGCTCATCGCGGTGTTCAGCGTCATCCAGATGCAGTCGTCGTCCGCGCCGGCTTTGGAGTGGGCGGACCACTTGGCGGAGCCATCCATCTTCGCGACCACTTGCCCTTCCTGATTGTGGTTCCTGGAGTTTGCGGCCTTGCTGAACAAGGCGGCCCGCCACGCGGCGCCCGTGCCGCTATCCGGCGGGGCTTTGTAAGTGCCCAGCGTCGAACCGGGCTCGAACTGGTACTCACCGTACCCGCGCCCTGTGGACGCTTGATACACACGGCCCGTGACCTTGTTGGAGTACGGGTTACGATCGGCGGCCAAGGCCTTGCGCGGGTCGGCATTGTGGCTCATCAGCTTGATGCCCATCGTCTCGGAGCCCGACTTGTACCTCAGCGTCACCTGAAAGGAGTAACTGAACTCGGTCATCTCCTGGCAATCGGCGCTCCCCTCGATCTCGCCCCGTCCCCCGGCGAAATCATACATCGCCGTCTCCTCGCCGGTCGTGGTATTCACGAATGTCGCGTTGCCACCCTCTGGCCTGTGGGACACTGATTTCGTGGCAGTGGGGCAGAGGAACTGCTTGGGTTGCATGTAGGCCTTCTCGCCGCCGCGGAGGAGCTTGAAGAAGCCCCGCATGTTGCTGCCATTGCCATTAATTGTAGGGGGCGAGCCCGCGGCTGCCCCCCAGGGCAAACCGGTCGGGGTCGCCCTGACGTCGCCCGCGTCATTACGAGGTCTGCCTACCCAGGTGGCGGATGACTGGTAATCACCTCCGTTAAGCCCTATGGGGTTGTGATCCGCCGTCGGCAGGACGCCGCCGTTGCCCTCAGCGTAGGTCATGCAGCTTCGGCCGATCGAGCCCAGGTTGGCGGCACACTGCGTCCGGCGGGCGGCCTCGCGGGCCCGGGCCAGGGACGGCAGCAGGATGCTGATCAGCAGGGCGATGATGGCCACCACCACCAGCAACTCGATGAGCGTGAATGCCCGGGGGGCCGAGGGCTTCGTGAATCGACGGGTCATGTCCGGTCTCCTTCGTGTCCGAGGTTGGAACACGCGTCCACTGCGCGTGCCGATTACTCCGTGTCGGCGGCCCCGCGAGGGACCGCCGCGATGCGCCTGCGGACAAAACCATAGCAAGCATCGTGCCAGGACGCAACCCTCGTTCAGCAGGGCAAAAAGGGCGGTCCGACGGGCTCGCGCGGCGGGATTGGTTGATTTCAACCACCAGGGGGTGGTTGAAATCAACCAATTTCGTCTCCGGCAGCCCCCGAACCCATCCCAAACTTGGCCATGCGGTAGCGGAGGGCCTCCCGCGAGATGGTCAGCAGGCGGGCGGCGGCCGACACGTTGCCCCCGGTCCGCCCGAGGGCCCGCTCGATCAGGTCTCGCTCCACCTGCTCCAGCTTAATGGGCTGGTCCTGCTCCAGGGCCAGCTTGGTTTGGTGCAGCGGGTCGGCGGTCGTGGGCAGGGCGAGGTGCTCCGCCTCGATGACCGTCCCGCCGATGTTCAGGGCCACGCGTTCGATGACGTGACGCAACTCGCGGATGTTGCCGGGCCAATCGTGCACGCGGAGCAGGTGGCGGGCCTCCTCGGACAGCCTCAGATCGCCGAGCCCGTACTTGGCCCCGAGCTGGGCGCAGAAGCGGTCGGCCAGCAGGAGCACGTCCTGGTCGCGTTCCCGCAACGGGGGCAGCTCGATGGCCACCACGCGGAGGCGGTAGTAAAGGTCCTCGCGGAACCGCCCGTGGCTGACCAGGGCGGCCAAGTCACGGTTGGTGGCGGCGATGAGGCACAGGTCGAAGCTGCGGTCGCGGGTGTCGCCCACGCGCCGCACCCGCCGCGATTCGAGGGCCCGCAGCAGCTTGGGCTGCAAGGCCAGGGGCAGGTCGCCGATCTCGTCGAGGAACAGCGTGCCGCCGTCGGCGGTCTCGAACAGGCCGGGCTTGTCCGAACTGGCCCCGCTGAACGAGCCGCGCAGGTGCCCGAAGAGCTCGGACTCGAACAGCTCCGTGGGCACGGCACTGCAGTTCAGGACCACGAATGGCCCGGTGCGGTGGGGCAGCGCGGCATGGATGTAGGCGGCCAGCAGATCCTTGCCGGTGCCGGTCTCGCCGGTGAGCAGGATGGCGGGCAGGTCGCCGCCGGCCGCCGCCGACCGGCGTGCCAGCCGGGCCACCTGCTCGCGCACGGCCACAATCTGCGGGCTTTCGCCAATGAACTGCACGGCCCGCATCTGCTCGGCCTGGGCGACGCGGAACTGCTCCAGCCGCCGCCGGTTCTGCGAGGCGGACCAGAGTTTGTCCACCGTCACGGTGAGCACGTCCAGATCCACCGGCTTGGTGAGAAACTCGGCCGCACCGCGCTTCATGGCCTCGACCGCCACCTCGACGCTGCCGTACGCGGTCACCACCACCGCCTCGACCTCGGGTGATTCCTGCTTCATGGCCTCGAGCAGATCGAGCCCGTTGACTCCACCCAGCCGGACGTCCAGGAGCACGATCTGCGGGGCGAAGGCCTTGAACTCGGCCGGGACCTTCTCGCCCACGTGGACCAGGCAGACTTCGTGGCCGGCTTCCGTCAGCACGTCGCCCATCGCTCGGGCCAGGCTGATCTCGTCTTCCACTATGAGCACGCGTGGCATTCAGTCCCCCTGTTCCGCGGGTAGCTCCACATAAACCGTAGCTCCGCCATCGGGGTTGTTGTAGGCCCCGGCGGCGCCGCCCTGCCGTTTCAGGACCTGCCGAGCCAGACCCAATCCCAACCCCATGCCCTTCTGCTTGGTCGATGAGGAGAACTCGAAAATCTTCTCCGGCTGTCTCGGCGGCAAGCCGC
>CAZEEJ010000240.1:0-6382 GCA_964511155.1 uncultured Planctomycetales bacterium
CCCGGCGACGGCCTGATTCTCAACCGGGACATCAGCGGTGATCTGGCCAGGCAAATGGCCAAGCGTTTCCAGATCGACGTGGTGCAGCTCCGTCCGCGGCAGGTGGTTATTCTGGCGGGTACGAACGACGTGGCCCGCATGCTGGCGGCCGGCAAGACGGACGAGGAGATCATCGCGTCGGTGACCACCTCGGTGGAGGACATGCTCGGCCAGGCCCGGGCCGCGGGGATCCGGGCGTTGGTTTGCTCGATCCTGCCGACCAATGACGCCTCCAAGCCGCACGAGGGCAAGGCCCGCATCCTGCCGCAGATCAACGAGCGGCTGCGTGCCGCCTGCGCCGACCAGGAAGCCGTCTATGTGGATTACGCGGCGGCCGTGAGCGACGAGCAGGGAGCCCTGCGCACGGATCTCGCCCGCGACGGGCTGCATCCGCATTACGCCGGTTACCGCATCATGGCGGAGGTCCTCGAAGCTACCGCCGCCCGGCACGGCCTGCGGCTGTGACCGTCAGCCGCTTGCGGCTTCGCACGGCGGCGCGAAACCGCCGGGATGCAGTTCGAGCACGCGAAAGGAGCGACCCCCATGTGGATTGCCGGCATGATTCTCGCCTTGCTGACGGCGGCGGCGGCGTTCGGAGCGACCACGCAACCGGCCGAGCCACCCGTGCGCCTGCGGTCCGATCCCCCCGTGATCCACAGCTCCTGGGACGACCTCCTGGCGGGCGTGACCAGCTCCGAGGAGTGGCTCGAACGCAAAGAGATCCTCCGCCGGCGGTATCTCGACCTCCTGCGCGACGACCGCAAGCCGACCAAGCCGCCGCTGGATCTGCGGGTCGAGGAGTCCGTGATCGTCGAGGGCCTCTACGTCCGCAAGCTGATCAGCTACAACGTCGAGCCCGACGAGCGGGCCCACGCGTACCTGGGCATACCGTTGAACCTCGCCGGTCGAGTGCCCGGCATCGTCGCCCTGCACGGCACCTTCAAGCAGGGCAAGGACCAGGCGGCCGGCCTGCTCGACAACCCCGACAAGGCCTACCTCGACCACCTCGCCCGGCGCGGGTACGTGGTGATTGCCCCCGATCATTTTGTGGCCGGCCATCGCATTCCCCCGGAGGGGCCGTACGAGACGCGCCGGTTCTACGAGAAACATCCGGAGTGGACCGCCGTCGGCAAGTTCACCTACGAGCACGCCATCGCCATCGACGTTCTCCAGTCCCTGCCCGAGGTCGATCCCGAGCGCATCGGAGCCATGGGGCATTCACTGGGCGGCCACGGTACCTACTTCCTCGCCGCTTACGACCCGCGCATCAAGGCCGCGGCCGGCAATTGCTCCGCCGCGTTCTTCCGGCACAACCCCGGCGTCGAGCACTGGGCCCGCGACCGCTGGTACGTCTACTTCAAACACGTGCGCCCCGTCCTGCTGGCCGGCCAACTGCCGCCCATCGACATGCACGAGATCATCGCCTTGATCGCCCCCCGGCCATTCCTTGACCTCTCCGGCCTCAACGATGGCAAGCCGCTCGTCCAGCGCCAGCGGGTGCTGATGAACCTCGCCATCATGAGTGTGTACGAACTCGAACAGGCCCCGGCCCATTTCGCGTTCTACACCCACGGCCAGGGCCACTCCGTCGCCCATGACTCCCGCATGTTGATCTACGCCTGGCTCGACAAGCACCTCAAACCACCCGAAGCCACTCAGACCCGGTTAGTCAGTGATGGGGAGTGAGTACTGAGTACTGAGTACTGAGTACTGAGTGCAGAAGCGGCCGCCGACAGTGGCGGGTGGCCCATCCCTGCGGGGCAGCGGGGGGCTCGCGATGATCGAACCGCGGGGGACCCTCGCTCCGGCGGGCGGCCGACCCTCCGATGACGCCCCGCGCGAGTTCAGTGCCAACGCAGTCCCCCCTGAAGTACACAAGTATTGTATAATCAGTAGCTTATGGATTCGTGGCCCTGGGGCTGTGTCGGAAATGGGCCACCCATAGAAATTGTTATTCTGCGCAAACTATTTCTTGGTGATAGGTGTCTGGATAGGTGGAAACGGGACCTGTGGATCGCCGACAGGGTGTCGCGAACCAGGCTCCGACGCCCAGGGGCCTCAAGGAGGCCAGGAGGACGTGCCATGAAACGCATTGCACTCTACGTAGCGGGTTTGATGTTGAGCGGTGGCCCGGCGGTGTGGGCTGCGTCGGCCACTGCGTCATCCGTGGCCACCAACGGGGGTTCCAGCAGTGCCACGGCTCAGGCGGTCGGGCACGCGGATGCCACCGCCCATGCCGGGGCGACCAACGGCGGCCGAGCGGTCGCCGACTCCGTGGCGATTGGGGATGGGAACGGTTACGCGGGCAGCGACGCGGTGGCGGTGGCGGATCGCGGGCTGGCGATCAGCAACTCGCGGGCGGATGCTCGCGGGTGGTACGGCGGGAGCGCCCTGGCGAGCAGCGAGAGCCTGGCCGGGGCGATCGGCGGGGTAGCCATCAGCAACAGTGACGCGGTGGCGACCGGGACCTTCGGCGGACAGGCCCGCAGCCAGTCCTACTCGACCGCTCTGAGCCGCTGGGGCGTGGCCCGCAGCGACAGCACCGCGGTGAGCGAGGGGCAGTTCGGCGGACGGGCCCGGAGCGTCAGTGACTCACTCGCCGACACCACCGGCGGGAGAGTGGCCAGCCGCGTCGTCGCCCTGAGCGGTGCCCGGTATCACGCGTCGGCCGAGGCCGACGGACGGGGTGTGAGCGTCAGCGGCTACGGCCGCAGCAGCCGGGTCGACGTGCGGGCGACCAGTCAGGCCCAGCGGTTCGGATCGAGCCGGTCCCGTGTGGTGGGTGTGGAGATCCGTCGGTAGGGACGTTCAGGTACGGGTGAGGATGGCAAGCCAACGGGCATGATGATGAAAGGAGATTCAGCGATGAAAGCGATGAAAAGATATCTCGGCGGATTGGGAATGGTGCTGGCGATGAGTGCAAGTGCGATGGCCGGCGAGGCGATGACCCAGGCGTCAGCCAGCCACGGGTATCGGCCGGGTGACGGGTCCGCGGCGGCGATGGCCAACTACGATGGCCGAGGTGGACAGGGGTTCGCCCGGACCCGCACCGAGACCGGTGACCTGAACCTGGCTCGGGCCCTGGCGGTGGGCGTGGATCGCGATGGGATGGATGTGTCCTTCAGCCATGCGATCGCGGGCCCGTTCGGGATCCTGCCGGCCTACGCGGGGACCTTCAACCTGAGCATCGGCCGGGACGGCAGTGTGGCCGGCAGCTACGGTGGGGCACTGGCCAATGGCGGGCTGGTTCGGTCGGTCGAGGCAGGTGGCGTCACCCGCTCCGGTCCGCACGGCAGCTCCGCCCAGGCCACCGCTGGCGGTGAGGCCACCCCGGGCGGGACCGTGCAGGCACGGACCGACTCCTACAGCCGGCCCAGCCTGCGGAGCGCACCCCGCCGCCCGGTGAGCGTCATCCGGCACTACCGGTAAGGCGGTTGGGTTTGCCGAACAAGTGAAGAGCAGTCCGCGGGCTCCGGCCCGAGCGACGAGGTGGCAAGGTTGAAGGCCTGCCTCGTCGCTCGGGTCGGAGCCCGCGGCTGTTTGGATAGCCGTTCAGATCAGCGGACCACCGCGGAAGGAGGCATGGTCCCAAGACGAGTTGGTAACGCAAAGACGCCAAGACGCGAAGAAGCAGGACGTGATACCCGGTTTCCTCTTTGCGTCTCAGCGTCTTTGCGTTTCATACCCTTTGCCCGCACGGGGCATTCATCACGCTTGAACGGCCGTTCCGGCTAACCATTCACAGGGCCCTCCTTGTTCAAATCCGCTCACCCTCGCGAGTTGAGCGGGAGCTTGGTTGTCCATGCCCGGTAATGATGCGACAGTCTCCGCAAGAGCCGGCTTTAACAGATGTCGCTGCACCTCACCGCCGGTGACGTTCAGGCGCGCCAGCGGGAGCCGCGGTTTCTCGCTTCTCACTTCTCACTTCTCACCTCCCCAGTGTCGCGGAATGTGGTGCTGGGGTTGCGCAATGAATCTGGTTGACGGTGGGCCCATCGGAGGGTATGAGTGCGGTTTGAAGCCGGTATAATGTCAGTGTGCCGCGGAGGTGCTCCGCGTGCCTGGAGGCGTGCCCGAGCGGCTGAAGGGGACGGTTTTGAAAACCGTTGTGCGGGAAACTGCACCGGGGGTTCGAATCCCTCCGCCTCCGGTGGTTTGTCCTGAAGGAGATCGCCATGCGGAATGAGTCAGCGGCGGTGACACGGCGGCGGTTCTTGAAGAGTGCCGCCGGGGCGGGGGCGGTGCTGACCCTGCCGTACTTTGTGCCGGGCACCGTCCTGGGCAAGGGCGACGCAGTGCCGGCCGGCGAGCGGATCGTGATGGGCGGCGTGGGCATCGGCGGGCGGGGGCAATACATCCTCTCTCTGTTGCTCAACGAGCCGGCCGTGCAGTTCGTGGCCGTCGCCGACGTACGGGCCGAACGTCGGCAGGCGGTCAAGCAATTGGTGGACGAGAAGTACGGCAACCAGGACTGCGCCACCTACAGCGACATGTTCGAGGTCTTCGCCCGCCCGGACATCGACGCCGTGCTGATCGCCACCGGTGACCGCTGGCACGCGCTGGCTTCGATTCTGGCGGCCAAGGCGGGCAAGGACATCTACTGCGAGAAGCCCTGCTCGATGACGATTGCCGAGAGCCTCGCGCTGGCCGACACGGTTCGCCGTTACGGCCGCATCTACCAGGCCGGCACGCAGCGCCGCACCATTCCCAACTTCATCCTCGCCGCCGAGTTCGCCCACAGCGGCAAGCTCGGTCGCCTGCAGACCCTGCACGCCAATACGCTCGACCCGGCGGTGCGGCACGATTGGCTGCCCGCCGAGCCGCAGCCGGCCGAGGACCAAGTCGACTGGGACCGGTGGCTGGGCCCATGCCCGTGGCGGCCGTATCACCCGAATTACGTCCGCGGCCACTGGCGCGGGCATTTCGATTTCCACGGCGGCGGCATCCTCGAATGGGGCTCGCACACTGTGGACCTGTGCCAGTGGGCTGCCCAGGCCGACCACACCGCCCCGGTGGAGTACGAGCCGCAGGGCAAGCACGTCCACGCCGCCTACGAAAACGGCGTCAAACTGGTGATGCGGGACACGGACTGGCTCGGCCTGGGCACGTGCAGCGTCCGCTACGAGGGCGACCAGGGCTGGGTCGAGACCGGCGACAGCGGCAAGATGGTGGTCTCCCCGTCGCTGCAGCATCTCCACCAGGACTTCACCATGGCCGGCACCGCTTCCGACAACCACGTCCGCGAGTTCATCGAGTGCATCAAGTCGCGGAAGTCCGCCTCGTCCAATGCCGACGTGGCCGGTCAGTCGCACATTGCCAGCCATGCGGCTTACATTGCCTGGCAGCTCGGGCGCAAGCTGCGTTACGACCCGGTCAAGAACGAGTTTGTCGGCGATGAGGAGGCCAACCGCATGAGGTCGCGGGCGTACCGCGAGCCGTGGCGGATTTGAGGACGAGCCCAGGAGAGTCACCCATGTCGCAAGAAACGACGCAAGAACTCGTCGCCGTGCTCAAGTCGGTCGACGCCTCGCTGTTCGACAAGGCCAAGGCGTGCCAGCGGCTTGCGGCGGTCGGGACGAAGGAGGCCGTGCCAGCCCTGGCCGCGTTGCTGTCTGACGAGCAGCTTGCTCATTACGCCCGTTACGGGCTCGAACCCAACCCCGACCCCTCAGTCGAGGCGGCCCTTCGCCAGGCGCTGGGGCAACTCGAAGGCAAGCTGCTTGTGGGGGTCATCAACTCGATTGGTCAGCGCGGGGACGTCCAGGCCGTGGCCGGCCTGATGAAGCTGTTTGCCGGCAAGGATGCCCAGGTGGCCTCGGCGGCCGCCGCCGCTCTCGGCAGAATCGGCGGCCTCGAGCCCGCCCGGGTGCTTCGCGAGGCACTGACCACCGCAACGGGCAAGCTGCGCTGCGCGGTGGCTGATGCCTGCCTCGTCTGCGCCGAGGGGCTCGCCGCCCGCGGCCGGAAGGACGCCGCCGCCGCTCTCTACGCCGCGATCCAACAAGCGGACCTCGCCCCTCACCAGCGCCAGGCTGCCACCCGCGGGGCGGCGGTTTTGCGTGGGGAGTCTCGATGACAATGGTAGCGCCAACGAGCCGCGGGCTTCCAGCCCGCGCGGCGGTTCCTCATGCGGCAAACCTTGCGCCCGCACGAGGGGCCGCGCGGGCTGAAGCACTCGGCTCTTTGTTGTGAAGGTTCTTGGTACCCGTTCACAAGCCTGATCCTATGGAAAGACAGCCCGGGAGCGCAAACGGGAGATTGGGCTACGGACTTGAGCAGAGCGGTGGCAGCTTCGACCCCAACGGGGTCGTTCAGACAGCCCAGGCCGAAGGCCTGGGGACAC
>CAZEEJ010000241.1:0-6357 GCA_964511155.1 uncultured Planctomycetales bacterium
ACGAAAGCGCGTGGGCCGGCGGGACGTTGCCGGGTATTATGAGGGGCGCGTCAAAGTTCGTCGCCGTCCTGAAAAAGATGGGCGTCAATCGACGGATCCGTGATGAGCGGCGCGTCGAACGAGCGGTCCAGGAAGGGGCCGATGGGTACGTCGCAGTCCGCCACGCCGACGCGTTGCCCGTTCAGCTCCCCGGTTCCCGCGGTGTAGTAGAGGTAGAAGCGGCCGTTGAGGTATCGGACGTCGGGGGCCCACAGCATCCAGGTCTTCCAGGGGCTCCCCGGCGGCACCTCGAAAACGATGCGGTTACCCGTCCAGTCGACCAGGTTATCCGAGCCCATCACCCGGTAGTTGAATCCACTGACCGTGGGATAGACGTAGTAGACCCCTTCGTATTCCAGGACGCAGGGGTCGGCCGGACCCGATGACCAGCCGCCGGCGGCGGGAAACCCGGTCGTGATCAGTGGATTGGTGTAGGTTTGAGCGACGGCGGTGCCGGTTAAGCTGCCCAGCAGTAGGAAGACGCAGACCAGAGCACCTGGGTACCTCTCCATCCTGACGTACCCCCTGCTTCTCATGCGCCCCCGCATTTCTTCTCTGGTTTTCCGCACTGTCTTACGGTAACCCTGCACGTCACCCGGTCGGATGGTTCCCCCGCTATTGACAATGTACCCGAACGGCCGCTTCGCGGCAAGCTGAGCCGGATTCGTGAATGCCTGACGGGTGCGTGCCAGGTTAGGCGGGCGGGTGGGCTCGATGGTGCGGGTTGCGGGTGGGGGAGCTTTGGGGTAGTTTTCTCATCATTGCTTCAAGCGGCAGCGAGGCACCGAGGCGACAGGGCAGCGAGACAGCAGGGCGACAGAGCAGCAAGGGGGCGAATCGGCGGGGCGCCACTCACGGCTTGCCGCTTCGCGGCGGACCGGCAACACCGCGAGGCAGCGAAACAACAAAGGCAGGGCAGATGAGACGCAGCGTCCACATCATCGCGGTTATGGGTACCTGGGTGGTCTTATGCGGATTGGGGACCGCTTGCAGCCTGGGGCCGGACGGGAAGGCCGACAGCCGGGACGCGGCCCCGAGCAACACCTCCATCATTCAGGCTCATCGCGGGGCGGGTAACCTGGCGCCCGAGAATACCCTGCCGACGTTCGAGCTGGCCTGGCGGATCGGGGTTGTACCTGAGGCCGACGTGCGGACGACCAGCGATGGCGTCATCGTCGCTTTTCACGATGCGACCTTCGAGCGGCTCGTCAAGAATGTCCAGGCGGAGTTGAGTAAGAAGAGCGTCGCCGATCTGACCTGGACGCAGGCAGCGCAGCTCGACGTCGGGGCATACAAGGGCCCCGCGTTTGCCGGTCAGCGCATCCCGCGGATTGCGGACGTCTTTGCGGCGATGCAGAAGCGGCCGGAGCGGCTGCTGTACCTCGATATTAAAGACGTGCGGCTCGAAGACCTGGCGGAGATGGCCCGCCAACATGGTGTCGAACGGCAGGTCATCCTCGCCAGCACGCACGACAACCTGGTGCGGCAGTGGAAGGAACTGCTGCCCGAGTCTCAGACGTTGCTTTGGATGGGCGGCAGTGAGGCGCGGCTCACCGAGCGGCTCGACAAGCTGCGGGACACGGACTTTCCCGGCGTGACGCAGCTCCAGGTTCACGTCAACGTGGGCGACTTGGCGGCGGACGATCCTTTCCAACCCACTTCCGCGTTTCTTCGCTCTGTCGCTGAAACATTGCGGTCGCGGGGAATCCTGTTCCAGGTTTTGCCCCGCAACACGCAGGATCCGGCGGCCTACGGACGGCTGATGAGCCTGGGGGTGGAGTCGTTCGCGACCGATGATCCCCACGTTGCGGTCCAGGCCATGGCCGACTACCGGCGTCAGCAGCACAAATGAGTCTTGGTGGTGCCCCCATGCCCAGCGGTCAGAACCCCCGCATCGAAGCCGCGCTCCGCATGGCCTGCGATACGCGCGTGCTGCGGCTCGGTGAGGGAGCCATTGCGGCGGCGGGCGAGGTGTTCACGGCCTGCTTTTCGTCCCGGCCGGCGATCATCGTCGCCGACGCCAACACCTTCGCCGCGGCCGGTCGGCGGGTGTTGGACGCATTGCACGCCGCCGGCGTCCAGGCCGCCGAGCCGTTGATCTTTGAGGAGCCCGACCTGCACGCCCACATCAGCCACGTCGAACGCGTGCAGCAGCGGATCGGACCGTCGGACGCCGTCCCCGTGGCCGTCGGTTCCGGCACGATTAACGATCTGGCCAAACTGGCGGCCTACCGTTGCGGGCGACCCTACATGGTCGTGGCCACCGCCGCCTCCATGGACGGCTACACCGCGTTTGGGGCGTCGGTCATTCACGAGGGCTCCAAGCAGACCTTCTTCTGTCCGGCTCCGGTTGCCGTCATCGCCGACCTCTCGGTCATCACCCAGGCTCCGGGCGAATTGAACGCGGCCGGCTATGCCGACCTGCTCGCGAAGGTCACCGCCGGTGCGGATTGGATTCTGGCCGATGCGCTCGGCTGCGAGCCGATCGATCCGCAGGCTTGGTCGCTGGTCCAGGACCACTTGCGGGTCTGGGCGGGCAACCCTGCGGCGATCCGGCAGGGCGAGGGGCCGGCCATCACCGGGCTGCTGGAAGGCCTGCTGATGACCGGCTTCGCCATGCAGTGGAGCAAATCCAGCCGGCCGGCATCCGGCGCTGAGCATCAGTTCAGCCACCTGTGGGATATGCAGAACCATCACCACCACGGCCGCGTGCCGCTCCACGGTGCCAAGGTGGCCGTCGGCACGCTGGCCTCGACGCGGTTGTACGAGGCGCTGTTGGCGGAGCCGTTGCACGCGTTGGATGTTCCGCGGGTCTGCGCGAGCTGGCCCGGGCTCGACGAGGTGGAAGAGCTGATTCGCCGCACGCATGACTTGCCGGAGCTGCGGGCGGTCGCCTGGCGGGAGATGCAGGCCAAGCACGTCAGCGGCCGTGACCTTGCCGAACGGCTCGAAAGACTCAAGGCTGCCTGGCCGCGGCTACGCGAGCGACTCGGGCGGCAACTGGTCCCGTCGAGCGAGCTTCAGCAGATGCTTCGCGCGGCCGGCGCCCCGGCCGACTGCTCGCGGATCGGCATCGACCTGCCTCGCCTGCGGCGCAGCCACCATGAGGCTTGGCAGATTCGCCGCCGCTTCACCGTGCTCGACTTGGCCGCCGAGACGGGGCTGATGGAACCGTGCCTCGATCGCCTTTTCGCTCCGGACGGCTCGTGGGCCCGCGATGCCACACGCGAGGAGGGGCCGGCATGATCGCCCGCGTGTTCAGTCTCCTGAGCGCCGCTCCGCCGGCCGAGCGCATTCAGGATGCCGCCCGCGCTGCCGAGGACTATCGCTACTGGCGACGGCGCATTCTCTACGCCAGTCTAGTCGGCTACGCCCTCTTCTATGTTACCCGCAAGAACCTCTCCGTGGCCATGCCGGCAATGATCGCCGATCTGGGCATCGCGAAGGCCGACCTGGGCCTGTTCCTCACGCTGCACGGCCTGTGCTACGGGGTCTCGAAGTTCGCCAACGGATACCTCGGCGACCGGGCCAACCCCCGCTACTTCATGGCCCTGGGGCTGGTCCTTTCGGCGGCGGCCAACGTGGCCTTCGGGCTCAGCAGCTCGGTCGCGTTGCTCGGTTTCTTCTGGCTGCTCAACGGCTGGTTTCAGGGGATGGGCTTCCCGCCGTGTGCACGCAGCCTGACGCACTGGTTCGGCCCGCGCGAGCGCGGCACCATCTTCGCCGTGTGGAATACGTCGCACTCGATCGGGGCCGCCTTCGCCCTGCTGCTATGCAGCTTTCTGGTGACCAGTGGCTGGCGACCGTGCCTGTTCGTGCCCGCCGCTTTGGGCGTCCTTGGAGCGATCTACCTCGTCAACCGGCTTCGCGACGCACCCCAGTCGCTGGGCTTGCCCTCCATCGAGGACTACACCGGCGACCGGGAGGTGACCACCGTCAACGACGTGCCCATGCCCGCCGAGAGTTTCCGCCGGTTCGTCATCCGCCAGGTGTTTCTGAACCGCGTCGTCTGGATCGTCAGCCTGGCCAACTTCTTCGTCTACACCGTGCGCTACGCGGTGCTCGACTGGGGGCCGACCTTCCTGACCGAAACGCGGGGCATCCAACTGCGGCACGCGGGCTGGACGGTTGCGGCGTACGAAGTGGCGGGCATTGCCGGGATGTTGGCCAGCGGCTGGCTGACCGATCGCCTGTTCAAGGGCCGCGGCGGCCGGGCCTGCTTCTTCTGCATGGCGATGTGTGCGGCGTGTCTTTTCCTGTTCTGGAGACTCCCTGTGCAGTCCGTCGCGGTCAGCACGCTCCTGCTGTGCGGGGTCGGCTTCTTCATCTACGGCCCACAATGCCTCGTCGGAGTGATCGCCGCGAACGCCGCCACCCGCCGTGCCGCCGCCACGGCCATCGGGCTCACCGGGCTGTTCGGGTACCTGAGCGGCATTCTGTCCGGCTGGGGCCTCGGACGCATCGCCGACCAGCACGCCTGGGACCCCGTGTTTCAGATCCTCGTCGCCGCCGCGATCGTCGCCACCGTGCTCTTTGCCCTGTGCTGGAACGCCGGCCAGGGCCTCCGGCCGAGCAACAACAACGCGAGCCCGTAACCGTTCGCAGGGCTCTCTTTGCCGCGGTGACGCAACCCCGTTGCCGATGGGCCGAACTCACGAATGCTTTGAACCACCAAGGCACGAAGACACCAAGACGGATAATCAGTGACAACCGGGCTTGCGACTCCTTGACCAGGCTGCATTCTTTGTGTCATTGTGGCGCACATGAATTGAACCACGAAGTACACGAAGAGCACGAAGGTAGGAAGTGGCCGGGAAGCCGGCTCGGCTGATCTCTTATCGGCGTCCATCGGCGGTTCGCCACTCCTTGGGTTGCGGGCCAAGCCCGCGCTGCGAAAGCTGCGGATCGATCTGCTCTTACGATCGTGTGCCGTATCCGTTTCGGGCACCTTGGGTAAGGATGGCATCCAGGGGGCAAACGACGAGTGCAGGGAGAAAGATCTGAAACGCAAGGACGCCAAGACGCGAAGAAGACCTCAGCCATTACGCCCCTCCTCTTCGCGTCTTGGCGTCTTTGCGTTACCAACTCTTCGGGCAACTGCCGTGAACGGTTACACGGGCGCGATGTCAGTGCCACACCAGTTGCGGCCGGAGGGCAGCTTGGGATAGCATTGAAAGTGGGACGGGGCGGAAGTAACGGCGGGTGGGGCGGAATGTACGGCGGGATGGGTGGGCGATGCAGCGGGTCGGCGTATGGGTAGTGGTGCGGCGGTGGGGCGAGATGATCAAGTTCTCGCACTCGGTGTTCGCCTTGCCCTTTGCCCTGATGGCGACCTTCATGGCCTCACGGGCGGCGTTCCGGGCCGGCGATGCGCTGCATGGGTATCCCTCGGCGGTGCTGCTCGGGCTGGTTGTGGTGTGTATGGTGGCGGCCCGGTCGGCGGCGATGACGTTCAATCGGTTGATCGATGCCGAACTGGACGCGCGGAATCCGCGGACGGCGGGTCGGGCGCTGCCCGCCGGCGAGATCTCCCGCTTCGGCGCGACGCTGCTCGTGGTGCTGGCGTCCGTGGCGTTCATTGTGTGTTGCGGCGGCTTCTGGTGGACGGCGGGAAACCCTTGGCCGGTCATGCTGGCCGTCCCGGTGCTGGGCTACCTCTTCTTTTACTCCTACACCAAGCGGTTTACGCGGTGGTCGCATTTCGTGCTGGGCAGCGCCATTGCCCTTTCCCCGCCAGCGGCGTGGCTGGCGATTCACCCGGCCTCATTGGGATGGCCGGCTGTTGTGCTGACGGGGGCGGTGACGCTGTGGATCGGAGGGTTTGACATTATCTATGCCTGCCAGGACGTCGAGGTCGACCGCAAGGAGGGGTTGCATAGCCTGCCCGCCCGGCTCGGTCTCGGTCCGGCCTTGTGGATGGCCCGGGCGGCGCATGCCGGCACGGTGGCACTCCTCCTGCTGCTGGCACAGGTCGGCGAACTGGGGACCCCGTATCTGGCGGGCGTGGTCCTGGTCGCACTGCTGCTGCTGCTGGAGAATGCTCTGGTCCGTCCGACGGACCTGTCGCGCGTGAACGTCGCGTTCTTTACCCTCAACGGGGTAATCAGCCTCGTGCTTGGTGCGCTGACGATCGTGGATGTGCTGGGGTGGGGAAAGTGAGAGGTGAGAAGTGAGAAGCGGGGAGTGACAAGTGGGGAGCGGTGAGGATTCTCGGATTTCGGATCTCAGATTGCAGATTTCAGATTGGCGAGCGCGTCCGCTCCCTTACGGTCGCGGTACGGATGCTTGAGGAACGGGGTGCAGGGAACGGGGTGGAGG
>CAZEEJ010000242.1:0-6241 GCA_964511155.1 uncultured Planctomycetales bacterium
TCGAGGGCGCGGAGCGCGACGGCCGACTCAAACCCGACTCCATCATCGTCGAGCACACGTCGGGCAATACGTGCATCGGCGTCGCCCTCGTGGGCCGACTCAAGGGCTACCGCGTCCGCATCGTGATGCCGGAGGGCATGAGCGTCGAGCGGAAGAAGCTCATCAGGGCCCTCGGCGCCGATCTCATCCTCACCCCCGATGCCGAGAGCATTCCCGGTGCCGTCCGCCGCGTGCGCGAGATGGCCGCCGAGGATCCCCGCGTCTTCGTGCCCCAGCAGTTCGAAAACCCCGACAATCCGCGTGTGCACTACGAGGAAACGGCCGTCGAGCTCTGGCGCCAGATGACCGGCAACGTCGCGTGCTTCGTGGCCGGCGTCGGCAGCGGCGGCACGCTCCAGGGCATCGGCCGGTTCCTCAAGGAGCACAAACCCGACGTGCGCATCGCCGCGGTCGAGCCCAAGAACGTCTCCGCCCTGCTGGGCCACGAGCCCGGCCTGCACCAGATCCAGGGCATCGGCGACGGTTTCATCCCCCCGATCCTGGACGTCTCCCTGGTCGATGAGGTCATCGAAGTCACCGACGAGGATGCGATCGCCACCACGCGACAGCTTGGTCAGAGCTTCGGCCTGCTGGTGGGGATCTCTTCCGGAGCCAACGTCTGGGCCGCCCGGCAGCTTGCCCCGCGCATCCGCGGCAACATCGCCACCATCCTGCCCGACCGCGCCGAGCGCTACTTCAGCACCGCGCTGCTGTGACCCGGGTTTCTCGCTCAGTGGCACTTCGGGGTTTGGCCCGGCCCGCTCAGGCAGGCGAGGAACCCGATCAGATCGTCGCCGTCGACGTGGTGGTTGCCGTCGAGATCGGCGGTTTCGCAACCGGTTTCAATGGCGGCCTCGCCGTTGAAACATCGCTGGAGGACGCCGAAGTCGGCCAGATCGACGTCCTGGTCACCGTCCAAGTCGCTCGACGCGACCACCTGGACGGTCGCGCTCTCGGCCCAGGGCGAGCCGGCAAGCCCGGTGTCGACGGCCTGCACGGTCCAGTGATACGTTCCGGCGGGCAGGTTCTTCAGCGTCCAGGAAAGTCGCTTTTGCGTATTGCCTATCGCGGCGATGGTCCGCCGGCCAGAAGTCGGATCCGCCATGCCGCAGAAGACATCGCCGGCGCCCGGGGCAGTGCCCACCCGCAGGTTGTAGGAGAGGCCGGCAAAGGGGGTCTGGGCATCAGCCGCCGCGGACCAGCAGAAGGTCGCCGCGTTCCAGGTCGTCTGAGCAGAGAGCCCGGCCGGCGCAGAGGGCAGACTGTTCCAGGCGCTTCCGTCGTTACGGTAGATCGTGGTGACCAGCCCGCCGGAGGGGTTCTGTCCGGCGATAAGCAGGTCGAGGTCGCCGTCGGCGTCGTAGTCACCCCACTTCTGCGAACAGCCGTAGCCCAAGCCGAGGAGATTCGCCCCCATGTCGCTGAAGCTGCCGCCGTCGTTTCGGTAGATCCTGCTGATCAGCAGCCCGCTGCTCGAGTGACCGGCCAGGGCGAGGTCCAGGTCGCCGTCGTTGTCGCAGTCGCCCCAGGCCAGCGAGGGGTAGTCGCCGACGCGCTCGAAGCCCGCGGCGACTTCGCTGAACGTATCCCCGCCGTCGTTGCGATAGAGCTTGGTGACCGTGCTGGACGACGTGTCCCCGGCGAGCACGAGGTCCAGATCGCCGTCGTTGTCGTAATCGCCCCAGGCGAGGGCGGGATCCTCCACGCCGACGAGCGGGATCTGGCTGTCGGTGAACACGCCGTTGCCGTCGTTACGGTAGATCCGCGTCACGTAGGCGGGGTTGGCATAACCGGTGACGGTCAGGTCGAGATCGCCGTCGTTGTCGTAGTCGGCCCAGGCCACCGTGCCGTGGTAGACGTTGACCAGACCGGGGTTGAGTTCCGTGAAAGCCCCGTCTCCCTGGTTGAGGTAGATTCGCGTGATGGCGCCGGCGACCGCTCTGCCCACGACCGCAAGGTCCGGATCCCCATCGTTATCGCAGTCGCCCCAGGCAAGAGCCGCCCAGAAGGCCCCTTCTGTTGCGGCGTTGGTGTCGGTAAAGGTGCCGCCGTCGTTGCGGTAGACCTTGGTCACGCGCACAGTGCCGGTCCACTGGCTCAGGCCGGTCATCGCCAAGTCGAGATCGCCGTCGGCATCGTAATCGGACCATTCAACCGTACCGAGAAACGCCGGGGCCAGCGGGGCGGCGATATCGGTAAAGGTGTTGTTGCCGTCGTTGCGGAAGATGCGGCTGATCCCACTGGTGAGCGAGACCGCCCCCACCAGGGCGAGGTCGAGATCGCCGTCATTGTCGTAGTCTCCCCACGAGACCCCGCCGTTCAGGACGCCGGGCAGGCCGGCCTGGATGTCGGTAAACGGCTGGGCGACGGCAGGGAATGACACACAAGTAACCAGCAAGGCGCCAATGACGAGGGTAGACCGGGACCGCACTGCCTTCTCGTTGCGAAACATGCTGCTGCTCCTTCTCAAGGTGTTGTATCTGCCAGGGCAGGATGTGCGGGTTGCGCGAATCCCCCCTGGGGAGCGGAGGCGAGGGTGGCCCGACTCTGGGCCTCGGGGTGCGAACACTCCCGATCAGCCGACCCCCCTGGCCGGCGGTTGCTTCCCACACCCACGTTCGAGGAACAGTATACCATGAAGACCGGGCGGGAGCACAAGGGGGTGCCGAGCTGGAAGGATCCGCTCACCCATCGACCGGTAATTGCTCGCGTCAGGACGGCGCCGGTATGACCGACTGCTTGATCAGGCCCCCCCCCTGGTCGCGATTGTCCGGCCGGCGCGTCATCAGGTAGGATGTGCACTGTGCGGTTCATTGGCGGCGGCGAGGCCACAGGTTGAGGCGGCCCGTGATGCCCGGAGGTGGACTTTTTGCAGCAGGACGTTGATGCGATCCCGACGGAGCCACTGGCCAGGCATGGGCCGCATTCGGCGGGCAACCGGACGCCGGGATCCGGGTGCGATGTGTCGGCGGCGAATCCGGTCAGCTATTCGCACGCGCGGCGCAAGATCGTACACCTCTTGCCCGGCGCCATCCCGTTCATCATGTGGTTCGTGTATCACGAAGACCCGCTGCCGCTGTGGAATCTGGGGGTGGTGGCGGGCGTGGTGGGGCTCCTGACCGCGATCAACGTCTGGTATGCGCATCGCGCACGGCGAGGCCGACAGGAGAACTGGACGCGGACGTGTGTGACGTATGCGGTGCCGCCGACAGTAGTGCTGTGGCTGTTCCCGGCGCAAGCGGAGTATGCGGCGGTGGTCCTGACGGTGCTGGCGTTCGGGGACACGACGGCGGCGCTGGCCGGGCGAGCCTGGGGCCAGCGGCGATTGCCGTGGAATCCCGAGAAGACTTTTGTCGGGTTGATCGGTTTTGTCGTCGCGGCGAGCGTGATGGGCAGCTTGGCGTACTGGGGGGAGGCGAAGAATCCGCACGTGCCGTTTGCCGTCGCGACGATCTGTGGGACCAGTGCGGCGGCGCTCGGCGGGCTGGCGGAGTCGCTGTCGTCGCGCCTGGATGACAATCTGCGGATCAGTATCGCGGCCGCGGTGGGCGTGGTGACGGCGAGTTGGCTGCTGGGTCCGTGAGAGCTTGGGCGGGTGGCCCATCCATCGCAACGCGATGGGTGGGCCGGCGATGATGCGGATGCGGGAAGGACTCCTGGCTGGGTGGCATGGGCCTGTACTCAGGCCCGTGGCTGTCCCAGCCGCCACGGGTCGGGGTACCGACCCATGCCACCCGTCGATCATCGCGAGCCCACCCTTGCTGCGCAAGAATGGGCCACCCGGCTGCGAGTGAACGGCCCTTTCAGGGCCGAACCTCGGGTGACCTTGCGATCCCAGGCCTTCGGCCTGGGCTGACGGAATGAGCCCTTCAGGCTCAAGGACGCGGCCATGCTCAGGAAGACACCGCGGGTTTTGCCCGCGATGCAGGGAGTCAAGGCTTGCGCCTCTTGTTGGAGCATATAAGCTTCTGATGCCTCTTCTGGAAGCTGACAATCTGCGGAAACATTACGACGGGGTCGCGGCCCTGGATGGGGTCAGTCTGCGGATCGAGCGCGGCGAGGCGGTCGGCCTGCTCGGCCCGAACGGGGCGGGCAAAACGACCACGTTGATGATCATGGCGGGGCTTCTGCGGGCGGATGCGGGCATGCTGCGGCACGCGGGCCGGCCGCTCGACCCGACCCTCCCCGCGTATCGCCGCTCGCTGGGCATCGCTCCGCAGAGCCTGGCGGTCTATCCCGAGTTGACCGCGCTGGAGAACCTGCGCTTCTTCGGTCGACTGTACGGCCTGAAACGGTCGGTGCTGACGGCGCGGACGGCAGAGGTGCTGGCCCTCACCGGCCTGACGCCTCGGCAGCACAGCCGGGTCGCCACCTTCTCCGGCGGCATGAAGCGGCGGCTGAACTTCGGCATCGCCCTGCTGCATCAGCCCAGCCTGCTGATCCTGGACGAGCCCACCGTCGGGGTGGATCCCCAGTCGCGGGCCCACCTGATCGACCAGACGCGGGTGCTCCGCGACCGGGGCGTCAGCGTGATCTATGCCAGCCATTACATGGAGGAGGTCCAGGCGGTCTGTGATCGCGTGGCGATCATGGACCAGGGGCGCGTCATGGTCTGCGACACGCTGGATCATCTGCTGCACCGGCTGGACGCGGAGACGGTGGTGGAAATCCCGGCCGCGGCCGCCGGGCCTCTGGAGGCGTTGGAGCAGGCGGCAGATCGCGTGGAAGTTCGGGGGGACCGGATCGCTTTGTCCGTCCGGCAACCCGACGGCACGGAGAGCGGGATCGGGCCGGCCGTGGGGCGGTTGCTGGCATTGCTGAACGAACGCGGTGTGCCGGTGCTGAGCGTCACGACGCGGCGGCCGGACCTCGAACAACTGTTCCTGCGTATGACCGGGCGGGCGCTGCGCGACTGACCCGGACTGAAGGTCTTTGGGGCAATGAGTATCACCAGCATCACAGCCAAGGATCTCAAGGTGCTCACACGCGATCATCGTGCGTTGGCCGTGTTGCTGCTCATGCCCATGGTGTTCATTGCCATTCTGGGCTTCTCGACCGGCCGGCTGCTCGGCCTGCAGGATGAGAACAGCAAGCTGACGCTGACGGTCGCCTTTCCGGCAAATGATTCCTTCAGCGGGCGGTTCCTCGATCTGCTCCGCCGGCGCGAGGGTCTGGTGGTGACCGTGGCCGGGGACGCTGCGGACGCCCGGCGGCAGGTGGACGAGGGGGATCAGACGGCGGCGCTGCTGATCGGGCCGGGCTTCGCCGAGCGCGTCGGCAAGTTGCGGTTGCGGGATGCCCTTCAGCCCGACGCGGGGCCGCTGGCCTCGGGGCTGGCCGGGCTGGATATGGCCGTCCATGCCCAGCAGAGCCAGGCGGTCGCGGAGGCCCTGATCCATCAGCTTGTGTGGGCCACCGTGCTGCGTTTCGTGGTCAACGAGACGATCGAGCGCGATCCGTTGGCCCGGGCTTACCTCGCCCAATCGCCGCCCACCGCAACCACTCAGGCGGCGCCGGCCGAGCGAGTCGAGATGCGAGCGCCATTCGCGCCGACGGACCTGCGGGCGATGGCCTATCAGATCATCGTGCCGGCCTACACCGTGCTGTTCGCCTTCTTCCTGATCAACATCATGGCCCGCTCGTTTCTGGCGGAACAGAAGCTCGGCACCCTGGATCGACTGCGGGTCGCGCCGGTCGGGCCGTTCGTCGTGTTGATGGGCAAGACGGTCCCCTTCTTTCTGCTCTCGGTGCTGCAGGGCGTGACGCTTTTCGCCTTCGGCCGGCTGCTGTTCGGGATGTCCTGGGGATCGGCGCCGGGGGTGCTGCTGGTCGTGGTGGGCTGCACTTCTTTAGCGGCGACCACCCTGGGCCTGCTGGTGGCGGTTCTGGTGCGTTCGGATGCCCAGGTCTCCGCGTATGCCAACCTGCTGGTCATCACCCTGGGAGGTCTGAGCGGCTGCTTCATGCCTCGGGCGTGGCTGCCGGAGGGGATGCGGACGGTCAGCCTGGCGATCCCCCATTCCTGGTCGCTGATGGCCTACGATCAGCTTCTGACCATGCCGGTGCCGGACATGGGGCGTGTCGCGGGTTGCTGCGGCATGCTTGTGCTGTTCAGCGTGGCATTTTTCATCGCCGGCTGCTGGGGGGTCAAGCGGATGTGCCACCGGCAGTCGGGTTGATGATAATTCTGATGGCCACCCCA
>CAZEEJ010000243.1:0-6119 GCA_964511155.1 uncultured Planctomycetales bacterium
AAAAGAAAGGCACTTGGTAACCACGGGTTACGCGTCGGGCGGCTGCGCCGCCGCGCCGCTCCACCCGTGGCTATGGCCCGTGACCCCTTCGGGGTCAGACTCTAAGAAGAAGGCACACCCATGCAACCACCCCAGAGGGGTCTGCAGAGGCCAGTGGATGGCATGATGCACAACGGGGGTTGAAGAACGTCGAAGTCGTTTGTCCCGTCTGTCGCGCCCACCTGCCCGCTCTGACCCCCTTCATCTGTGTTCATCTGAGTGATCTGTGGGCACTTCCTTGTTCTGGGTTGCTCACCGGGCTTCGGTGCGGAGTTGGGCGAGGAGGGCGTCGAGGTCGTCGAGCGGCTGATTGAGTTCGTAACGCAGGATGTCGCCTACGACGACGAGGTCCTGGCTGAGCAGGGCGTCGCGGAGGTCGGCGAGGAGGGTTTTGAGCGAGCCGAGCACGTCGGCCAGGCCGCGGTCGCCGGCGGAGAGGTCGTCGAGGCTGCGGCCGAGGGCCTGGGCACAGACGGTGATGGCTTCGTGCACCTGGCCCCAGGTCTCGAAGAGGCGCTGCAGGTGGTGCATGGCGGTTTGGAGCTGGCCCTCGGCGAGGAGGTCGGCGGCCCGGTCGCGGTTGAGGCGAGCTTCGGCGGCCAAGCGGCCGGCCTGCTCGAGGGCGCCTGCCACCAGGGCGGGCAGGGGCTGGGTCTGGAGGTCGATTCGCTGGTACCCATCCAGCGGCGAGGCGAGGACGGCGTCGAGCCGGTCGGGGGCCACGGGCTGGCCGTCGCAGCACACGCCGACCACGAGCCGGGGCGAGCCGGCCGTGTCGCGTGAGATCCGGTTGGCTAAATCGCCCACCGTCCGAAACCCGGCGGCGGCGTGCAGGTAGGGTTGCTCGTCCACGAAAACATCCATGCGGTGCTCCTTCACGATCCCGCGTGCCGTGGCAGAGGCTGGCGTGGTCACGGCTGACGGTCTCGCTTCGCGAAGAGGCAAGCCGGGTCGCGGATCGCAATCGCGATTGAGGGCTTGGTCTTCGACCCGCAGAGTGCATCGGCCGGGGGGCGGTGCGGACTGGAAGAAAAGGGGTGGATCGGGGCTCCGGGCAGGGGGATCGGGGATATCAGGGTTGGCGGGGGGCGCTGGGAGTCGTGGAGCGGTTACGCGGTCGTGCGAAGCCGCAAGCGGCGGCTTGGTCAGCGAGCGCCGTGCGAAGCCGCAAGCGGCGGGCGCGGGGCCGCCGAGTGTTTGACGGATACGCCGGTCGCCACAGGGGGCGATCGCTACTCGACGGTGACGCTCTTGGCCAGGTTGCGGGGCTTGTCCACGTTGCAGCCGCGGAGGACGGCGGCGTGGTAGGCCAGCAGTTGCAGGGGCACCACGGTCAGCAGCGGCTGGAGCGGCTCGGGTACGTCGGGCACCCAGAACACGTGCTCGGCGACGCGGATAATGTCCTGATCGCCTTCGGTGGCCACGGCGATGATCTTGCCGCCGCGGCTGCGGACCTCCTCGATGTTGCCGAGGACCTTGTCGTACTGTCGGCCGCGGGTGGCGATGAAGACGACGGGCATGCCCTGGTTGATGAGGGCGATGGGGCCGTGCTTCATCTCGGCGGCGGGCATGCCCTCGGCATGGATGTAGCTGATCTCCTTGAGCTTGAGGGCCCCTTCGAGGGCCACGGGGTAGTTGTAGCCGCGGCCGAGGAACAGCCAGTTCTCGCGGTCGATGACGGTCTCGACGGCCTCGCGGATCTCGTGAGATTGCTGGAGGACCTGGTCGACCTGTTCGGGGATGCGGCTGAGGGCGGTGATGAGCTGGTGGGCGTCGTCCTGCGAGAGGAACCGCCGCCGTCCGACCTGAATGGCCAGCATGGTCAGCACGGCAAGCTGCGAGGTGAAGGCCTTGGTGCTGGCGACGCCGATCTCGGGCCCGCAGTGGAGGTAGACGCCCGCGTCGGCTTCACGGGCGATGGTGCTGCCGACGGCATTGACCACGCCGAGGACGAGGGCCCCCTTGAGTTTACCTTCGCGGAGGGCGGCGAGGGTATCGGCCGTCTCACCGGACTGGCTGATGGCGATGATGACCGTGCCGTTGTCGATGAGCGGGTTGCGGTAGCGGAACTCGCTGGCGTAGTCGGTGTCCGCGGGGAGCTTGGCGACGTCCTCGAAGAGGTACTCACCGACGAGGCCGGCGTGCCAGGCGGTGCCCTGGGCGGTGAAAATGATCCGTTGGGCGCGAGCCAGATCGCGGGCATGAGCGGCGATGCCGCCGAGCACGATGGTCCCTTCGCGGGTGTTGAGTCGGCCGCCGAGCGTGTTGGCCAGCGACTGCGGTTGCTCGAATATCTCCTTGGCCATGAAGTGCTCGTGCCCGCCGAGTTCGATCTCTTCCAGCGAGAACTCGATCTCGTGCACGTCCTTGGTGACGGGGATGGCATCGAGCGTGGTGGTGCGGAAGCGGTCGCGGGTCAGGACGGCCATCTCGCCGTCGGCGAGGTAGACGACCTGAGCGGTGTGCTGCACGATGGCCGAGGCGTCGGAGGCGATGAGATACTCTCCGTCGCCGACGCCGATGATGAGCGGGCTGCCCTTGCGTGCGGCGACGATACCGTCGGGCTCATCGGCGCAGACGACGGCGATGCCATAGGTGCCCTGGACCTCGTGGAGGGCGTTGCGGACGGCCTGTTCGAGGTTGCCCTGGTAGCAGTGGCCGATGAGGTGGGCCAGGACCTCGGTATCCGTCTCGGTCGCGCAGGTGATGCCCTGGCGTTCGAGGAAGGTGGCCAGGGCGCGGTAGTTCTCGATGATGCCGTTGTGGACGACGGCGATACGGCCGCCGAGGGCGGCGTGGGGATGGGCGTTGTTTTCGGTGGGGGCGCCGTGCGTGGCCCAGCGCGTGTGGGCGACGCCGGCGGTGGCGTCGTTGGGGGCCTGGGCGATGCGGGCTTCGAGGTTGGTGATGCGCCCGACGGCCCGAGTGATCTGGACCCGGCCGGGGTGCACCACGGCGATGCCCGCCGAGTCGTACCCGCGGTACTCCAGCCGTTTGAGACCTTCAATCAGGATCGGCTTGGCCCGCCTGTGCCCGATGTAGCCCACGATGCCGCACATGATGGCTCCCCGCCCGGTTGGGCGCTGACCAACGCGATACCCGCACATGATTCCTGCGGGATTATCGGGCCCCGGCCGCCGGCGCCGAGCGAACTGACCCGGTTCACACCCTCATTATCGACCGCTGCAGGGGCCGATTCCAGCTTGCGCGTTTTCTGCTTTGCTTCCGGGCGTGCAGGGCTTCGGCTATGCTGGCGGAAAGATACAGAAGACAGTAGCCAGACGGAAGACAACGCCGAAGGCGTTGAATAACACAGCCCAGGGTCGCGCAGCGCACCCTGGGGCACAGGACCGCCGGTCATCCCCAAACCCTGAAAGGGTTTCATCCTTCGCCCCAGACAGGTATTCTTCCCTAGCCACCGCGAACGATGGCGCATGCAACCCTTTCAGGGTTGGGCTGTGTATGCCGGCATGGATCCCGGGGTGCGCTGCGCGACCCCGGGCTGTGTTCTGGAACCGCGTTGCGGTTCGGAATGCGGGCCATCCCCCACCCCCAGAGGAGGTGGGCCACCCGTTTTGGGAGGAGGCATAAGCTCCTCCCCGGTTCGGGGCGGTCGGCGTCTGGGTGGCATGGGCCTGTACTCAGGCCCGTGGCCTGCCCAGGCGCAACCACGGGTCGGAGTACCGACCCATGCCACCCATCACGCGTTCGATTATCGCGATGCGGTGCGGTTCCGGAGATGATGGCGTGCAGTCGCGGCCCATCAGGCTGACGTATGTGATCACCGACCTGGAAGTCGGCGGGGTGCCGCTGCACCTGCACCGGCTGGCGACGCGCTTGCCGCGGGATCGGTTCAGCGTGCGGGTGATTTCCCTGGCGGATGAAGGTCCCGTCGGTCGTCGGCTGGCGGAGGCGGGTGTGCCGGTGTTCGCCTGCCGGGCCCGCTCGGCGATGGATCTGGCGGCGCCGGCGGTACTGTACCGTCTGTTGCGGAAGGATCCGCCGGATGTTCTGCATGCTCTGTTGTTTCACGCCAACGTCGCGGCCCGGCTGGTCGGCCCGTTGGCTGGGGTGCCCGTCGCACGAATTCTCTGTGAGATTCAGACGGCGGAATGTGAACGCACCTGGCATCTCATCGCGGATAACCTCACCTGTCGGCTTTGCCGGCTCGAGGTGGGCAATTCACCTTCGGTCGTCGAGCATCTGCGGCGGCATGCGCATATTCCGCGCACGCGGTTACGCTGCATGTGGGGGGCGGTGGATGCGGACGCGTTCGCTGGGGCGGAGCCGATCAGTCGTGCCGAGTTGGGTTTGCCGCAGGATGAGCCGGTGGTCCTGTGGACGGGGCGGCTTGATCCGGTCAAGGGCTTCGAGGAGATGCTGAGTGCGTTCGCCCAGGTCGTCCGGGTCCGTCCGGCGAACCTGCTCCTGGCGGGCGAAGGAGCCTATCGTGCACGAATCGAGGAGTTGATCGGCGAACGCGGGCTGACGAACCGCGTGCATTTACTCGGTGTCCGGCACGATGTCGCGAGGTTGCTGCACGCCGCGAACGCGTTTCTCTTCGGTTCGCGGACGGAGGGGTTACCCAACGCGGTCCTGGAGGCGATGGCGGCCGGCCTGCCCATCGTGGCCACCGCGGCACCGGGTTGCCGGGATCTGTTGCGGCATGGGGTGACGGGCCTGTTGTCTCCGGTAGGCGACGTCGAGCGGCTGGCCCACAACTTGCGGGCCGTGCTGGACGATCGCCGCTTGGCGGATGCCCTGGGGCGAAGCGCCTGCCGCTGGGTTCGTGACCACGCGGACCTGGCCGCCTGCGTCGCCCATTGGACCGATCTGTACGCCTCGATCGCGGGATAGCCCGTTTTGTTCACGATTGAGATCAAACCACCGATGAACACGGATGAACACAGATAAAACAAGAGATCGGCGTCAAACACAGCGCGCCGGGGATCAGGATGCGATGTGTTCTCCAACTCCTTTTTTTATCAGTGTTTATCTGTGTTCATCCGTGGCTTCAATGAATAGTTCGGGATAGCGTGCTCCGGGAGCCCAAAAAGCCTGTTGCAGGAGGTCTCCATTTTCGTATGCCGGCTCAGGCTTCGCTCGCGGCGGCGGCACCCTATTTTTTGTGGCCGCGCTTCACGGTACGGGTTGCTGGTCTCGCGGGGATGAAGTATCATGAACCCGGGGATTGTGGTTGGCGACGAACGGAACGATCGCGTCTACGGCGCGGTACGAGGATAATCTATGAGTACCATGCCTCCCTCGGGCCAGGGTGCGGGGCGGCCGATCAGCATTCTGGTGGTCGACGATCACGGGCTTGTGCGCGACAGCGTCAGCGTGATGCTGGACCGCGAGAAAGACTTCACCATCGTCGGAACCGCGGAGAACGCCGACGACGCGATCACCAAGGTTCTACAGCTCAAACCGGACCTGGTGCTCATGGACATTGACATGCCGGGCATCAGTTGCTTCGATGCCATCCAGATCATCCGCTCGCGCGTGCCGCAGACCAAGTTCATCCTGGTCACCGCCTACCAGCACGACGAACATCTGGAACAGGCCCTGCGGGTCAAGGTGAACGGATTCGTGCTCAAGGGTGAAGGGATGGCCTCGCTGGCGGCGGCGATCCGCAGCGTGGCTGAGGGTCGGATCCATTACTCGCCCGAGGTCATGAACCGCCTGGTGGTGCAGGACAACCAGGTCCGGCTGGACGCCCCGCCCAAGAGTCGGCTGGCGACGCTGAGCCCGCGCGAACGGGAACTGCTGCGCGTGCTGGCCAAGGGGCTGAGCCTCAAGGAGGCCGCGTCCGTCCTGGACATCAGCTACAAGACCGCCGACAAGCAGAAGGCCTCGCTGATGGCCAAGCTCAACATCCACGACCGCGTCGAGCTGGCCCGCTACGCCATCCGCGAAGGCATGGTCGAACCGTAGGGCGTCACGTAAGAACAACCTGGACGATCTGCGAGTGCAGCACGCGATCCGGCTCGCCGCTTCGCGTCGCAAGCGTAGAACCTATTGCTGCCCGGCTGGGTGGCATGGGCCTGTACTCAGGCCCGTGGCCTCCCTCGGCGCAACCA
>CAZEEJ010000244.1:0-4516 GCA_964511155.1 uncultured Planctomycetales bacterium
GCTCGCCAGCGTGGTGTAGAGCCAGACGACGACATCGTCGATCCACTTGCCGAAGTAGCCGCCCAGCACGCCCAGGGCCAGCCCGAGCGGGACGGCGATCACGTTGGCCATGAGGCCCACGGTCATGGAGACCCGGGCCCCCAGCAGCGTCTTGGCGAACACGTCCCGGCCGAAGATATCCGTGCCGAACCAGTGGCTCGCCGACGGCGGGAGGTTCCGCTCACTGTAGTTCTGCGTTTCGAGGAAGTCCGGATACCACAGGGAGGCCCCGACGGCCAGCCCCGCGTACGTGCAGATGACCAGGAAGCAAACCACGGCCGCCCGGTCCCGCCGCAACCGGCGGAACGCGTCGCCCCAGAGACTGCGGCCCTGTTGGACGGGGGCCGTCAGGATGGCCGGGTTGGGCGCTATCGTGGTCACGTCAACTCCACTCTCGGGTCAAAGATCACGTAGGTGATGTCCGTCACCAGCGTGCCCAGCACGTAGATCAGGGCCGTCAGAAACGTCAATCCGCTGACGATCGGTTCATCGCGGTTGGTGATGCTGCTGAGCAGGAGGTCGCCCAATCCGGGGATGCCGAAGAACAGTTCGAGCAGCAGGCTGCCCATGATGAGGAACGGGATGGCCATGATCAGGTTGGTCAGGATGGGCAACATGCAGTTCTTGAGGATGTGCTTGAACATCACGCCGGGCAGGGGGACGCCCTTGGCCTGCGCGGTGCGCACGTAGTCCCGGGTGGTCTCGTCGAGAATGACGGTGCGGTAAAAGCGGACACTGCCGCCCAGGCCCGCCACGACGGAAATGGCCACGGGCACATAGATGTTGAACGGGTTGGCCAGCCCGTAGGCCATGCTGGGGGCGATTTTGAACATGAGCCACTGCCCGCCCATGATGAACGCGAGGTAGGGCACGCACATGCCCAGCACGGCGAGGAACACGCCGACGTGGTCGATCATGCTGGCCCGGTAGTAGGCCACGAGGGTGCTGACGACCATGGCCAGTGCCCAGCCAAGGGCCAGGGCCGGCACGGTGATCGCCAGACTGTACGGGGCACGCTCCAGGATGGTCCGGCTGAGTTTTTCGTTGTTGATCAAGCTGCGCGTCTGGAAGGTGGCCGTCGTGCGGATGTAGTGGGCGAACTGCGCGTCGTACCAGCGGGCGCCCGGCTGACGGTTGATGAGCAGAGGCTTGTCGTACCCGTATTTTTTGAGCCATTCCTGCTTTTGCTGCGTGGTCGCCTTGGGGCCCAGGTGGGCGCCGGCCACGTCGCCGGACACGACACGGAACAGCAGAAAGGTCACCAGCATCACCCCCAGGATGGTGAACACCGCCTGCACCAGTCGCCGGATCACATACGCGCCCATGCCCGCTCAGCGTCCTCCCTTCTCCCGCCGAAGTTGGGTGTCGATCCGCAGATGCTTGGTCATTCCGTACGCGAACGGATGCCGTTTGTACCCTTGAACCCAATCGTAGGTCAGGATGTAGTAGACCGGCTCGATGAGCAGCAGGACGGGGCAGTCCTCGTTGAGTATCCGCACCATCCGCGCGTAGATTTCGTTGCGGTCGTGCTCATCGGCCATCACCTTGACCTGGTCGTAGAGCGCGTCGAATTCCGGATTGCGGTAGTTGGAGTTGTTGGTGCCTTTCTCGATATTGGGGCCGTAATAGAGCTGGAGGAAGTTCTCGGCATCGGGGTAGTCGGCATGCCAGCCCATGATGTAGAGCTGGCACTGCTTGTTGTGCACCTTCTGCTGCAGCGTGGGCCAGTCGTTGAGTTCGATGCGGACGCGCAGGCCGAGCGGCTCGAACTGCTGCCGGATGAACTCGCCCATGCGGCGGGAAGATTCGTCGCGCCCGCCGAGGTCTACGGTAAGCTGCGGAAACTGGCCGTTGGCGTCGAGTTGGCCGGCCGCCGCCAGCTCGCGGCGGGCCTGGTCGAGTTGCCGCCGGGCTTCCTCCATGTCGTAGCGGCAGTACGGCCCCGCGCCGGCCACCGGATGGGCGGGGAACGAACTCGGCAGCACGTTCACCGGCCGCCTGCCCCGTCCGTTGTACAGCACGTCGATGAACTCCTCCACATTGAATGCCAGGCACATGGCGTGGCGCAGCGACTTGCTGGTCCCCAGCATCGGGTCTTCCATATTGAAAGCCAGCCAGAGCACCGTCGGATCAGTGAACTTGTTGAGCCGCAGTCCCTGTTTCGCCCATCTGTCCAGCAGGTCACTGTCGGCGTTGATCACCATGTCGAACACGTCCCGCGGGATGCCGGATACATCCGTCTGGCGGCTCAGGAACCGCAACCAGGCGGGCATGTCCTCGAGGATGCACTCGTAGTGCAGCACGTCGATGAACGGCAGGGGTTTGCCCGCATCGTCAAGCAGGCCGGCCTCGGCGTCATCCGGTTCGCCTTGGGTCGGATACAACCCGTGGCGGTACTCGGGGTTTCGCTCGAAGACCATCAGCGCCCCGCGCTGCCAACGCGTCAGGCGGTAGGGCCCCGTGCCGACCATCTGCTCCACCTGCGTGATCTGGGCGGTTCGCCTGCCCATCGGGATGGGGCGCCGCCCGCCTCCGGGCCCCGGCATCGTGGCCAGGTGATAGTCGATCAGCTCGCGCGGCACCGGTGCGTACGTCTGCATGGCCAGCACATAGATCAACTGCGGGAACGGGGCCGTCAGGTGAATCCGCAATGTCAGGTCGTCCACGACCTCGAGGCCCTCGACCTCCAGGTCGTACCGCGCGAAGGCTCCTTCCTGGTACGCCTCGCACCGCGCCCGGAACTCGTCCAACCCGACGATGCGCTCGCTGAGAAACGACCACGCCAGCGGCGTCTGGAGGTGAAAGTCGGCGATGCGCTTCAACCCGAAGGCGAAGTCCGCCGCCCGAACCGTCCGCGTGCGGAACGAGCCGTCCGCCTCGACACCAAAGCAGGGGTTGCGGGCATAGTGCACGTCCGGCCGCAGCTTGAAGGTGTAGATGCGCCCATCCTCGGAAATCTCCGGCATGTTCGCCGCCAACTGAGGCACGAGCTCCACCGGACGTTTCAGATAGTGGTACGTGTACAGGCTCTCGTAGACCTGGCCCTGCATGGTCGCGCTGGTGGTGTCGCCGCAGGTGGCCGGGTCAATCGATTTCACCTTGGACGTGTAGGTCTGATACAGGACCGTTCGGTCGCCGTAGTCGACCGACTTCCGCACAGCCAGGAATCCGACGGGCGCAAGCACCAGGGCCAACACCACCAGCCCCGCTGTGACGTAGAACTTGGCCACGGTCATCGACTCCCGCGCGGATCAAAGGCGTCGCGCAACCCGTCGCCGACGAAGTTCAGGGCCAGCAGCGTCGTCCCCAGAAACAAACACGGATACAGCAGCATCCACCAGAAGCTCTCGACGGTGTTGATCGCGGCCACGCCCTCGGCGGCCAGCGAGCCCCAGGTGGGGACCGGCGGGGCCACGCCGATGCCCAGGAAACTGAGGAACGATTCCTGCAGGATGGCCTGCGGCACGGTCAGGGTCGCGTACACCACGATCGGCCCGATCAGGTTGGGCAGCAGGTGACGGCCGAGAATTCGTGCGGGGCCGACGCCCGCGGCCCGGGCCGCCTCGATGAAAGCCATCTCCCGCAATGACAGCACCTGCCCCCGGATCACTCGGGCCATGGTCAGCCAACTCACCGACCCGATGGCCACGAACAGGATCACCACGTTGGCTACCTGCTTGTCGCCGATGAACGCCGTCAGCGGGTGCTCGAACGCGACTTTCAGCAGGATCACGAGCAGAATATAGGGCAGGCCATACAGGATGTCTACCAGCCGCATCATCGCCCCGTCGACGCGTCCGCCGGCCAACGCGGCGATCGCCCCCCACAGCACGCCGACCGTCACGCTCAGCAGCGCCGCCCCGAGCCCGACGCTGAAGCTGATCGTCCCGCCGAACAGGCAACGCACCAGCAGATCGCGCCCCAGGCCGTCATGGCCGGCGGGGTTTGCCCAGGTCGGCGGCTGGCGGTTCAGCTCCAGTCGCTGGGCATCGTATCGCCCCACGGTGAACGGCAGGGCCGCAAGCATCGCCAGGATCAGCAGTCCCAGGAACAGCCCACTGGCCACGGCGACGCGGTTGCGCAGAAATCGCCGCCACGCCCGCGAGCCCGGGGACTGCCCGTCGCTCGGTAGTTCAAGGGCCGGCATGGTCAGCGCTTCACTCATGACCGACCCTCACGCGCGGGTCCACGAGGCCGTAACACAAATCCACGATCAGGTTCATGCCGATCAGCAGCGCGGAGTAGGTCAACACCGTCCCCATGATCAGCCCGCGGTCGAGGTTGAGCACGCTGTTGACGAAGTGCTGGCCGAGCCCGGGTACGGTGAATAGCTTTTCGACGACGAACGAGCCGGTCATCGCCGCCGCCAGGGCCGGGCCGACGAAGCTCAGCACCGGCAGGAAGGCGTTGCGCAGCGCATGCTTCCAGACCACGCCGTGGCGACTGACCCCCTTTGGGTAGGCGGTGGGGATGAAAT
>CAZEEJ010000244.1:4526-5849 GCA_964511155.1 uncultured Planctomycetales bacterium
AGTTCAGCACGTCCAACATGCCCATGCGCGTGAGGCGGGCGACGTAGGCCATGAACGGCAGCGACAGGGTCAGCGCGGGCAACGGGATCTGCGACAGCTCGCCCCAGCCGCCCACCGGCAGCCATTGCAGCTTGAGGGCGAACACCAGCAGCAGGGCGGTGCCGGTCACGAAGGTCGGCAGCGACACGCCGATCAGCACCAGGGCCAGCGAACTCACGTCAAACCAGGAGTTCCGCTTGACCGCGCTGAGCACCCCGATGGGCACGCCGACCAGTACCGCCATCAGCACGGCCAGCAGACCCAGGGCGAACGACGTCGGCAACGCCTGGGCGATGATCTGCGTGCAGGTCCAGTCGCGGTACTGAAAACTCGGCCCGAAGTCCAGCCGCACCGCGCCCGCCAGGTACTGCCAGTAGTAGGTCCAGTTGTTGTCGATGCCGTACCGGGCCTCCAGCGCCCGCTGCACGGGCTCGGGCATCTGGCGGTCCGCCTGCTGAAAGGGATTCCCCGGCACGGTCACCACCATCAGGAAGGTGATCGTGTAGATCGCCCACAGCGTAGGCACCGCCAGCAGCAGCCGCCGAACGAGGTACTTCATCGCGGGGTATCATACCGTCCCCGGCCGCCGGTGCGTACCCGCCGCAAACGGCGAGGTGCGTGGTGCGCTTGTGATAGAACCGGCCAGGAAGCGCAAACGAGCGGGCAGAAGAAACGGGCAGCGGGGTAACCAGGGCGAGTGGCGGGGGTGATCCAAACCTGTCGCGCGCGAAGCGCCGCCGCACGGGCCATCACCGCGGCCACCACCGAGCCCGGCAGATCCGCACGCCCGCGGAGCTGAATCGCATCCACCAGCGTATTGCGGAACGCGGGATGGGCGCGTTCGCTCAGCCGCGCCACGTACAGGTCGTTCACGCGGCGCACCGCTACCATGGCCAGCCATACGCCGCTGGTCGCCACCAGCGCCGCGCTGGTGACCGCCCGGGCACGCTCCGGCACGCCCTCGCGCAGAGCGCGACCCAGGGCCACGAACACCAGCAGCCAGGTCCCCGCCGCCGCTGTCCGCGATATCGCCCACCCGCTGGGGCACGCGATCTGCGAGCCGTGACCGTCCGCCCCTGCCTTCACCCGGGGACTTGCGTCCCCGGCTCGTCCGCATGATCCTCGACCCCCGATCCCTGCCCCCCTCTGCAATCTGCAATCTCCAATCCCCGGCTTCCCCGATCCCACCCGGGGACTCGCGTCCCCGGCTCGCTCCTCACTCAGTACTCATCACTCATCACTCATCACTCATCACTCGCCACTTTCCCGCTCCCCATCCTCTGC
>CAZEEJ010000245.1:0-5729 GCA_964511155.1 uncultured Planctomycetales bacterium
CAGGTCGTTGCCGTGACGGGCGTGCAGCATCCGGGCGGTCGAGCTGATGGTTGAGGCGCTGCGGCAACGGCGGGACACTCACTGCCCGGCCTGGCTGGTCGACGAGTACCTGTGGGACCACTCGCACGATCCGGAGGTCCGCGTGCGTCATCATCGGACGGTGACGTGGTTCTACTGAGCCGGCAGATGAAGCACTTGAAGACGGTCAGCCTGGTTCTCGGCGCGCTGCTGGGCGTAGCGGCGGGGATATCCGCGTACACGTTCGTGTATGCCCGGGGAGCCTCGTATCTCACCAACGATCCGACCGCCTGCGCCAACTGTCACGTGATGCAGGGACACTATGACGCATGGCAGCACTCCAGCCATCGGGCGGTGGCTACATGCAACGACTGCCACGCCCCGCACACCCTGGTCGGGAAATACGTGACCAAGGGCATCAACGGATTCAACCACTCATGGGCATTCACGACCGGCAGGTTCCATGAACCCATCCGGAAGACCGCGTTCAACGAGCGGATCATCGAGGGTGCCTGCCGAAGCTGTCACCAGGAGATTGTGCAGATGATCGATCACGCTCCGCACGCGTCGGAGCCGTTGTCGTGTATCCGCTGCCACCCTTCGGTGGGACACATGCGTTAGCTGGCCAAGCCCGTGCGCGACGGCGCGGGCCGAAGCACGCTGAACGGGAGGAATCGCAATGAACACCGGTGCACCTGAGCATCCGTCCCGCGGCAAGAGCAGCGAAGGCCGGCGCAGCATCCTGCGCTGGGTCGCGGTCACGGCCGTCCTCGCGTTTGCGCTGACCATCGGGGCCACCGCCTTGCTGGTCAACATCTTCGAGCACAAGCAGGACGCCAGGAACCCGTTTTTCCGGGTCGTCGAACTCACGGACGAGACGGAGGCCCCGGCCATCTGGGGCAAGAATTTCCCGCTCCAGTATGACGCCTATCTACGAACGGTGGACATGGAGCGGACGCGGTTTGGGGGCAGCGAGGCCCTGCCGCGCACACCCACGGACGCCGACCCGCGATCGGTGATCGCCCAGTCGCGGCTGGAGGAGGATCCCCGGCTGAAAACCATGTGGGCGGGCTATGCGTTTGCCGAGGACTTCCGCGAGGACCGCGGCCATGCGCACATGCTTGATGACCAGACGTTCACCCGGCGTCAGGAGGTTGCCCAGCAGCCGGGCACCTGCATGCACTGCCACGCCTCGGTCTACGTGCCTTACATGAAGCTCGGCGAGGGCGACCTGTTCAAGGGCTTCGAGAAGATGAACCAGATGCCCTACCACGAAGCGCGCAAGCTGGTTACTCACCCGGTGACCTGCATCGACTGCCACGATCCCGAAACGCTGCAATTGCGGATCACACGGCCGGGCTTCATCGAGGGCATCCGGGCATACAAGGCCTCGCAGGGCATCCCCGATTACGACGTGCATACCATGGCGACGCGGCAGGAGATGCGGACGTTCGTATGCGCCCAGTGCCACGTGGAGTACTACTTCAAGGGGCCGGAGAAGCGGCTGACGTACCCGTGGGCCAAGGGGATCAAGGCGGACGAGATACTGACGTACTACGACGAGATCGAATTCAAGGATTGGGTCCACGGCGAGACCGGCGCGCCGGTGCTCAAGGCCCAGCACCCGGAGTTCGAGTTGTGGAACCAGGGCATCCACGCCCGGGCGGGGGTGGCCTGTGCGGACTGCCACATGCCGTACATGCGGGTTGGGGCGATGAAGGTGAGCGACCACCACGTGCGCAGCCCGCTGCTCAACATCAGCAACGCCTGCCAGACTTGCCACAAGGTACCTGAGGCGGAGTTACTCGCCCGGGCGGAGACGATCCAGCAACGGACTTACGATCTGCGGAACCGGGCCATGGACGCGCTGGTGGCCCTGATCGGGGATGTGAAGGCGGCTCGGGAGACGGGAGCGACGGATGAGCAGCTTGCCGGTCCCCGCCATCGCCAGCGGCACGCTCAGTTTCTCCTGGACTTCATCGAGGCCGAGAACTCGATGGGCTTCCACGCCCCGCAGGAGGCGGCCCGGATTCTGGCCGAGTCCATCGATCATGCCCGGCAAGGGCAGATCGAGCTGCGCGACGCCCGGAAGTGAGCAAGACGGCCCAAGGAGTGTAGAACCGCCGATGAACGCCGATGAACGCCGATCAGCTTTGTGTTGTGAGCGATGGTCCACGCCGCGGAGGGCTCCGAAGTGGGCTCTGATCGTATTGATGCTCGGGGTGGTGGCTTACGGGGGTTGCGTCAGCGGCGACGGCAGTTGGATCCCGGGGCGCATCGAAACACCCGAGGCCCGCATGGCCCGCGAAGGCGAGCGGATCAAGGCCGACCCGGTCGCCTACCTCCGCGAAGTGAAGCAGCGATGCGCCGCCCTCGAGCAGTACCGCCTGACCTTCTACCGCCAGGAGCGACTGGGGCTCATCCCCACGCTCGGGCCCGTGGAACGGATCCGGGCGGCGTTCCGCAGAGAGCCGTTCAGCGTCAAGTTCGAGTGGGACGACGAGACGATGCCCTATTTCGAGTCGGTCTACGCGACCGGCCACAACGACAACCAGGTCATCGTCCGCGAGCGACGTGGTCTCTTCCCCTTCCCGCCGCAGGTTCGGATCATCCACGTGGATCTGCCGGTGACGCTCGGTATGGCGAAGAATCCGATCACCGCGTTCGGCCTCGCCCAGATGGCTGCCCGGACGCTGGCCGCCTGTGAGGACCCCGCCCTCGCCGACGTCATGACCATGACCTACGACGGCGTGGCCGAGCTCGAGCTGATTGACCGCACCGCCCACCACCTGCGCATCGAACGGCCGCCCACACCGGGCTACCTGTACACACGCCAGGATTTCTACGTGGATAGTGAGACGGGCTGGCCTGCCGGCACCGACCTCTGGCTCAAGGACGGGCAACTGGACGCCCGCTACCGCTACGCGGAGATCGAGATCAACGTACAGCTCACCGACGCCGACTTTCGCCTGAGCAAGGACCATCCGGACGAGGGCAGGGGCAAAAGATAATCGGGCGTTCGTTACCGACTTCCGAACCCACCCGGGGACTTGCGTCCCCGGCTCGCTGTCCGCGCGCCGGCGCTTGGGGCTTGTTACCGATCTCCGATTCCCGCCCCCCCAAGCCAGCGTCAGGAAGGCCTTGTTCTGGACGGGGAGGGGACGGCGGAGGGCTGCGGGCCGGCGGGCACTTCCTCAGCGGACTGGCGGCCCAGTCGATGCCCAAACCAGGTGGTGAGGGGCACGTAGATGTACCCGACCATGAACAGGCAGAGGAAGGGGACGCCGACCGTGATCTTGCCATCGGTCACGCACAGCAGCAGACACGCCAGTAAATAGAGCCCCAGGGCCAACTCGAAGAACGGCTGCAGCCGGATGCGGTGGTTCCGCCGCCGACTGACCTGTACGTCGCGTTTCCAGTGGTTGTCCCGGCCGGTGACGCCGAACTTGGGCGTGCGGACGAACTCGCCCGGCTTGCCGAAGAAGCCCGTGAGCACCGCGCGGGCGTTGTTCAACGAGATGCCAATGCCCAACGCCATCAGAAACGGGATGTACTTGATGCTGTCGGCCCAGGTCTTGAACTGGGCCCGCTGGCTGGCAACGTAGAAGGTGGTCGCCCCGCAGGTGGCCAACAGCAGCACCGAAGCGTCGAACAGGTATCGAGTCCAGCCCTCGGCAAACAGGTGCACCTTGAGGTAGACCACCGGGTAGAGCATCAGCGTCAGCAGCACGACGTAGGGGTAGACCGTGCAGGAGGTCAGGTGGAAGAAAGCTTCCAGCTTGATGCGTTTGGGCAGGCGGGAGCGGAGGACGGTGGGCAGCAGCTTGCGGCAGGTCTGGGCACCGCCCTTGGCCCAGCGGTACTGCTGCTGCTTGAAGCCCTCCATATCCGGCGGCAACTCGGCCGGGCTGGTCAGGTCGGGCAGGAACACGAACTTCCAGCCCTTCATCTGGGCGCGGTAGGACAAGTCGAGATCCTCGGTCAGCGTATCGTGCTGCCAGCCACCGGCGTCCTCGATGCAGCTCCGCCGCCACAGACCGGCCGTCCCGTTGAAGCTCATGAAGCGGCCCGAGCGGTTCCGGGCCGCGTGCTCGATCACGAAATGCCCGTCCAGGAGAATGGCCTGCGTTTTCGTCAGCAGGGACTGTTGCCGATTCAGGTGCTCCCAGCGGGCCTGCACCATGCCGACCCGCGGATCGGTGAAGTAATGGATGGTCTCCCGCAGGATCTGGGGCGGCGGGAGGAAATCAGCGTCGAAGATCAGAATCAGTTCGCCGGTGGCCTGTGCGAGACCGTTGGCCAGGGCTCCCGCCTTGAAGCCCTCGCGATTGGGGCGGCGGATGTACTTGATGTCGAGACCCCGCTCGCGCCAGCGGTCCACCGCCTGGCGGGCGATCTCCACCGTTTCATCGTTGGAGTCGTCGAGCACCTGAATCTCGAGGCGATCACGGGGGTAGTCCATGCGGCAGGTGGCGTCGATGATCCGGTCGGCGACGGCCTGTTCATTGAACATGGGCAACTGGATGGTCACCTTGGGCAGGACGCGGAAGCAAGCCCGCGGGCTGGGAATGTTCCGGCGATACTTGTAGTACAGGTGAACGAGTTGGTATCGGTGCAGGCCGTAGATACAGACCAGGGTCAGCACGATCAGGTACGTGGCCAAGAACCCGTTGACGGCCCACTCGTTGGCAAGCAGTCGGTCAATCATGTTTAACGAACCGCGCCAGGCCCGCGATCGAGCCGCCTGACGCCCTCCATATCAGGTTCCAGTGTGCGATTTTCCCCGTTCCGGGGTCCCCGATCATGGTGCCGCGGGGTGCCCCCGTCAAGGAATCAGCCGCCGAGCGCGTCCATGACCGCCTGGTGGACCTGTTCCGCCCGGCCGGCAGGATACTTCGAGGCGTTCCAGCGATACCCCAGGCCGTCAGCGGCAACCCGAGGGATGATGTGCCAATGCAGGTGGGGGACTTCCTGGCCGGCCGCGCGGCCGATGTTGAGCAAGAGATTGCAGCCTTGAGCCGAAACCGCCCGCGTCACGGCTGCTGCGAGCCGGGGCAGATGGCGAGCCACCGCCGCGAACCGCTCGGCGGCCATGGTTTCCGGGGTCGCATGGTGCTCCTTGGGGATCACCAGCACGTGCCCCTCCGCCAGCGGACCAATGTCCAGGAAGGCGAACGCATCGGCATCCTCGAAGACGCACAGCGCGGGGATCTGGCCGGCCACGATTTTGCAGAAAACGCAGTTGGGATCGCTATGCAAGGCATGTCCCTCCTGCAAGGACCAAGGCAACTTGTTGCTGTTCGTTACTTACGCCTGGACACGCCCATCAGCAAGTTGACTCGGTCCCTCATCACAAGTTGACTTGGTCCTCAGCGAATCGGCGTCAGTCCTTGCTGGATTCCTCGGCCGTGCCGGCATCGGCGGCGGGCTCCGACGATCCCGTCTGGTCGGCCGGTACTCGGGAACGCTCCTCCGCGGGCTGCGGGCGGCGGGTCTTGACCGCACGGGCCGCGGCCACGTACCGCCGTTCCGTCCGCCGTTTGCGGGCGGTCTTCTCGGGACGGGTGACGGTGCCCGGCGACTCTTCCTCGCCCAGCAACTGGATGACCGCCAGCGGCGCATTGTCGCCCTTGGACGTCTTCCCGACCTTGATGACGCGGGTGTATCCACCCGGGCGATCCGTGAAGCGCGGCGCCACGTTGGTGATCAGA
>CAZEEJ010000246.1:0-5666 GCA_964511155.1 uncultured Planctomycetales bacterium
TCCTGCCGCTGACGGACGAGTTCGTCGGTCAAGCGCTCGCGGAGCGTGGCCTTGTCCACGTTCTCGTAGCCCACGTCGCTGGCGGGGAATCGCCGTTCGACACGGACGAGGTGATACCAGTTCTGCTCGTGCAGGGCGGAGGAGATCTCGCCGGGGGCCAGGCTAAAGGCCGTCTCGCGAATCAGCGGCGGGATGCCGGGGTCGTTCCGCGTGAAGGGGGCGAGCAGCCCGCCTTGCGAGGCGGTGAGTTCGTTCTCGCTGAGCTGGCGGGCGACCAGTTCGAAATCCTTCTTCTCGGCCAGCAGGGCACGGGCGCGCGTGACCGCCGCCAACGACGGCAACTGGATGTGGCGGACCTGCACCTTTTCGCCGTAGGCCCGCTCGTATTCCTGACGCAGCATGTCGTCGGTGACCTCCATGCGGGCGACCTCGGCCTTGGCGATGGCGGTCAGGTAGGCTCGCTGCCGCATGCGGAGGTGCCATTCCCCCGGAGAGATATTCTTGGCCAGCAGGAACTGATCGAGCAGCTTCTGGGCGGCGGCGGTATCGAGGTTGCCGGTGGTGGTGCCGCCAATCGGCATCGCCAGGCGACGGAGGGCGTCCTGATGGGCGGCGTCCACGTCCGCATCCGTGACCCGCAAGCCCATCTCCTCCGCCCGTTGCCGTGCCGCTGTCAGGAGAACGAGTTGTTCGAGTTGGTCGAGACCATGGCTCTCGACGAGGAGTCCGATCAGTTCCCGCCGAGTAATGGGCGCACCGTTGACCATGGCGATGACCACCCCGGCCGGTGCGGTCGTGGTCTGGTCGGCGTCGCCGTCATGGGCTGAGGGCGAGGTGGTCTCATCGGCGGCAATCGCCGCCGACGCCGACGGGCCTGGATCGGCGGGCATTTCCCAGAGACGGTCCACCGGCGTCCCGGCCGGCTGGTCACCCGAAGAGCAGCCCCAGCCGCAAGCCACGATCACTCCCCACGTCGCAACGCACCACGGTATTCGCCACCTGCGACACATACAGTTTCCTTTACTGGCCATCAGAGTCTCGCAGCAAAACGGCCTGCAAGGGCCCGGGTCTTGTGGCCCTCGCCCTTGCCCACACACCCGCCGGAACCTACCGGCGGGGCCCCAGCCGGTCAAGATGCCGCCCAAGTCCAGATCCGTAACGAGATCGGTCGGGTGGCCCACCTCCTCCGAAAGTGTATAGCCGGGTGGCCCATCCTTGCGCAGCAAGGGTGGGCTCGCGATGATCGAACGCGTGGGAAAGCCTGTCTGTCCAGGAGACCTTCCCGCATCCGCATCATCGTCAGCCCACCCATCGCGTTGCGATGGATGGGCCACCCGGCCAATCGCTCCCAAAGGTCCGGAGGACGCGGGCCACCCAGCCTATCGGATACCCGCCCGAAACGTCATGCACCCGACAAGCACCCGACGGGTCTTGAGCGGTGGCGGAATTGTGCATGTGCCCATAAGATAGGTTGCATGCAGGCGGGTAACCCCGCGGCGACGGAGAGACTGACCATGGCCAGGCAACAGACGGACGCCCCACCCACCTTCGAGGAAGCTTTGGCCCAGCTTGAAGCCATCGTATCGGCGATCGAGGAGGGCAAGATCGGGCTGGAAGACGCGATCGGCGAGTACGAGAAGGGCATGAAGCTCATCCGGCACTGCCGGTCCATCCTTGCGGGGGCGGAGGCGAAGATTCAGCAGTTGCAGGTGGCCGGCGACGATCGGGTCTCGACGGCCCCCTTCGAGCCGCCGCCCGGATGACGGGCCGCATTCGGGAACCGACGCCCGGCACGGGTGGGCCCGACGTAGCACCTACATGGCCTGGATTTACCTGGACAACAACGCGACGACGCGCCTGGACCCGCGGGTCTTTGAGGCGATGCGGCCGTTCCTGCTGGAGGCGTACGCGAACCCCTCGAGCATCCACCACTTCGGGCAGCAGGTTCGGCACGCGGTGGAGACGGCGCGGGAACGGATGGCCGGCTTGCTCGGCCTGACGCCGCGGCAGATCGTCTTCACCAGCGGCGGGACCGAGGCCAACGACTTGGCGATCCGGGGCGTGCTGGCCGCCCGGCCCACCAAGAAGCACTTCGTCACCACACCCATCGAACACGACTCCATCGTGCGGCTGGCGGCGGAGCTGAAGCGCGAGGGCTACCGTGTGACGCAGGTGCCGGTGGACGGGCTGGGCCGCATCGACCTCGCCGGCTTCGAGGCCGCCCTGGACGAGGACACCGCCCTGGCCAGCGTCATGCACGCCAACAACGAGACCGGGGTGATCCTGCCCATCGAGCGATTGGGTGAGATCGCGGCCGCCAAGCACGTCCCGCTGCACGTGGACGCGACGCAGACGGTCGGCAAGCTGCCGCTGGACCTCGGCACCCTGCCGGTGCAGTTGGTGACGCTGGCCGCCCATAAGTTCCACGGTCCCAAGGGTGCCGGAGCCCTCTGTATCAAACGCGGCGTGCGGTTGCGCTCCCGGCTGGTCGGGGGTCACCAGGAGCGGGACCTGCGGGCGGGTACCGAGAACGTCGCGGCCATCGTCGGCATGGCTGAGGCCCTGCAGCTCGCCGTGGACCACCTGTCGGAGGAGCAGGGCCGGGTTCGCGACCTGCGCGATCGTCTGGAAGCGGGCATCTGCGAGCGGGTACCCGCCGCCCGCATACTCGGCGACCGCGAACACCGTTTGCCGAACACCACCAGCATCGCTTTCGCATCCCTGGAAGCCGAGGCGATCCTCATGCTGTTGAGCAATCACGAGGTCTGTGCATCCAGCGGGTCGGCGTGCAGCAGCGGTTCGCTCGAGCCGTCGCACGTGTTGACCGCGATGGGCATCGAGGAGCAATGGACGCACGGGGCGATTCGCTTCAGCCTGTCGCGTTTCACGACCGCCGAGGAGGTCGACCGGGCCCTCGCGGTCGTGCCCCAGGTCATCGAACGCCTTCAAGCCCTGGGCCAAGGGCCGCAAGCAGGCTGAACACAGGGGTTGCGCTCTCTGCCAGGCAAGCCCACGGGTTGCAACCCGTGGGTTTGGAACACAGCGCAACCCGTGGGCTTGGAACGCAGCGCGGCCCGTGGGTTTCGGCGGCCGTGTCGGGTAGAATGGCGAGATACATGACCGAGCCAGGGCCACAATCCGACAGTCTCAAGTTTGCCTCGCTTGCCGCGCACCAACTCAAGGGGCCGGTGACCACGGCCGCCATGCTGCTCAAGACTCTGCTGGGCGAGTTCGTTGGGCCGCTGAACCACGCGCAGCAGGAGATGCTGCGTAAGGCGATCGCCCGGTGCGACCAGGCCCTGGAGTCGGTGCAGCGCATGCTGGCCATCGCCCAGGCGAGCGAATCGGGCGTGATGCGCGAGGCGACCGCGAACCTGGCGAGCCTGGCCCGGCGGACAAGCCTGCATTACGAGGAGGAGGCCCGGCGGCAGACCATCGAGTTCGTTTGGGATGTACAGGTCGAACCCGCCTGGGTCCGCGGAACCGAGGCCGCCCTGGCGGAGGTGCTCGAGGCCCTGCTGAGCAACGCTTTTAAGTACACGCCCCCGCACGGCCGCGTCCGGCTGCGCATCGCGGAAGCCATGGCCGACGATGCGATCGTGTTGGCCGTGGGCGACTCGGGCGTGGGGATTCCGGAAGCGGAGCGGGAGAAGGTCTTCAAGCCGTTCTACCGGACAGCGCGGGCGTCGGCGTCGAGCCGGCCGGGGACGGGACTGGGGTTGGCGTTCGTGAAGTCGGCGGTCGAGGCGGCGGGCGGCACGGTCGCGGTGGATCGTGCCGACCTGGGCGGCGCGGAAGTGATCCTGACGCTGCCGGCCGTCCCGCACGCGGCGGACAGCCAACCTGGAGATACTGCCATGCACGACAAGCTGCGGGTGGTGATCGTCGGGGGTGCGGTGGCGGGGCCGAAGGCGGCCTCGAAGATCATCCGCCTGCGCCCTGATGCGGAAGTGACCGTGGTGGAAAAGAACCACGTCCTCTCGGTCGCGGGCTGCGGCCTGCCGTCCTATATGGCCGGTGTGGTCACCGACCAGCGGCAACTGCTCAGCACACCGGCCGGTACGGTCCGCGATCCCGTCTTCTTCCAGAACGTCAAACACGTCCGGGTCATGAACCAGACGGAGGCCACGGACATCGATCCCGTTCAGCGCGTGCTGCGGGTGCGCGACAGCGTCAACGGCAAAGAGATCGGCCTGCCCTACGACAAGCTGATCCTGACCATGGGCGCCCTGCCCGTCAGGCTGAACGTCCCGGGGACGGATCTGGACAACGTGGTGACGCTGCATGGTTTGCAGAGTGCGGAGCGCATCCGCTCGCGGCTGGCTCAGGGCAAGGCCCACGACGTGGTCATCGTCGGCGGGGGCATTCTCGGCGTGGAGATCACCGAGAGCCTCGTGGAGCGCGGCTGCCGCGTAACCATCGTCGAGAAGACACCGCAAATCATGCGTATCCTCGATTGGGAGATGGCCGCCCTGGTCGAGCAGCACCTGGAGTCCAAGGGCGTCAAAATCCTGACTGAGACGACGGTGCAGGGCTTCCAGGGCAACGGCAAGGTGACGGCGGTCATCACGGACCAGGGGCAATTGAGCGCGGACCTGGTCATCGTGGCCATCGGTTTCCGGCCGAACGCGGCCCTGGCCAGGTCGGCCGGGCTGGTAATCGGAGAAACCGGGGCCATCAAAGTCGACGATCACATGTGCACGTCGGACCCGAACATCTACGCGGCCGGCGACTGCGTGGAGACGACCGGAGTCATCACCGGCCGGTCGCTTTTTCACCCCTACGGCTCGGTGGCGACGCGGCAGGGGCGGGTGGCGGCCCTCAACGTGTGCGGGGGCGACGAGCGGTTCCCCGGCGTACTGGGCAGCGGGGTCTGCAAGGTCTTTGATTACTGCGTCGCTCGGACGGGCTTGAACGAGCAGGTCGCCCGAGAGCTGGGGTACGAGGTGACGACGGCGCTGGTGCCGGGACCCGACCGGGCACACTACATGCCGGACGCCAAGCTGCTGATGCTCAAGATCGTTGTGGACAGCAAGACCCGGCGGCTACTCGGAGCCCAGGCCGTCGGGCCGGGGCACGGCGACAAGCGGATCGACATGGCGGCCATCGCCATCGCCGCGGGCATGACCGTCGACCAGATCGCCAATCTCGATCTGACCTATGCCCCGCCTTACTCACCGGTGATGGACAACTTGACCACCGCAGCCAACGTGGCCCGCAACAAACTTGCCGGGCTGATGGTCGGCGTGCCGGCCATGGAGGTTCAGCGTCTGCTTCATAACGGCCGCGACTTCGTCTTCCTCGACGTGCGCACACCCGCCGAGTACGAGGAGGTGCGCTTGCCGGGCTCGACCTCGATCCCTCTGGGCACGCTGCGCGGCCGTCTGGACGAGTTGCCGCGCGACCGCGAGATCATCACCTTCTGCCGCCAATCGTTGCGGGCCTACGAAGCCGCCCTCATCCTCCGCGCCGCCGGCTTCCCCCGCGTCCGCACCCTCGACGGCGGAATCGACATGTGGCCGTACGAGAAGTTACATTGAGTGCGCACGCTCGTCAGGCGTGGCACCGGCGTCTCGCCGGTGGGTGTGGCACCGGCGTCTCGCCGGTGCTCAGCCGCGACCGTGAGCAGCGATCTTCATCGCCTAGTTCTTTTGACTCCGTTGCGC
>CAZEEJ010000247.1:0-5054 GCA_964511155.1 uncultured Planctomycetales bacterium
CGCTGTCTGCTATCATGACGGCGGAACGGACCGCGTGTTGCGGAACCCGTGCCGGGGAACCCATGACTGTCGAGGGCATGGTGCACCCCGGCCGCGGACACCGTCCGATTGGGGGATCCGGCTGCCGCCCGACCACAAGGGCACCTTCGCCGCGAAAGGATGGGACTGCCATGACTACCAGGTACAGGCGTCTTGTTCTGGCCTTGCTCATGATCATTTCGACCGCCTTCCTGCCGGCGGCGGACGTGGAATGCAGGGACGACAAGATCAAGTGGAATTGGCCCACGATCTACGTGGACGATGAGTGTTGGGATTGCGGCGGCGACTGGTACTACGACGACTGGTACTACGATGACTGTTACGGCTGGTGGTGCTGGTGAGCGCAGACCGTTACGCACCGAACCCCGCAGCGAACGTGCGCTGAGACCCGTAACGAACCTGCTTTGAGACCTGTAACGAACCTGGGCTGAGACCCGCATCCAATCGCGGCTCAAACCTGCTACCGGCTTGCCTCTTCGCGACGTGCCCCCCACCGCGCGGCGCAGGCGCCCTCACCCGCCGATCTGAAACATCTGGCGGTGCTCGACGGAGAGCCCCTCCTCGAGCTGATGCCCGGCCGGCTTGGCGGCCACCGCCTGGCGGAGCAGATCCTCCACCCGCGTGTCTCGCCCGTTGCGCAAAGCCGCCCGCACGTCGACCTCGTCATCGTTGAGCAGACAGAGATGGAACCGGCCGTCGGCGGTCAGCCGCATCCGGTTACATGTCCCGCAGTAGGGCTCGCTGACCGGACTGATGAAGGCCACCTCGCCGCGGGCCTTCGGCAGGCGAAATCGCCGGGCCTCATCGGCGAGATCCATGGTCGGCACCGGTTCCAGCGGCCCCAGCGCCTCCTCGATCCGCTCCCGCGTGGCGGAGGTGGGCACGTAGCGACTCAGAGCCACCTGGGCACAGGGACCGTCCCCCAACGGCATCAGCTCGATGAACCGCACCTGCCAGTCATGCTCCAGCGTCAGCCGCGCCAGATCCGCCACGTCCGCGTCGTTGTAGCCCAGCGTGACCACGCAGTTGATCTTCAACGGTGTCAGCCCCGCCGCGACCGCCGCCTCCAGCCCTGCGAGGATCTGGTCCAGCGAGCCGAAACGCATCAGCCGCTTGAGCGAATCGGGATTGAGGGTGTCCAGGTGGATGTTCACCCGTCGCAGACCCGCCGCACGAAGCCGCCTGGCCAGCCCCGGTAACAGAATTCCGTTCGTGGTCATGGCCAGATCGCGAACGCCCTCAATCGCCGCCAGCCGTTCGACGATCTCGACGAGGTCCGCGCGCAGCGTCGGTTCTCCGCCGGTCAGCCGGAACTTGCGAAAGCCCACGCGGGCCGCCGCCTCGCCCACTCGCCCGATTTCCTCCACCGTCAACAGGTCTTGAGCCGGTACGAACCGCAGCCCCGACACCGGCATGCAATACAGGCAGCGCAGGTTGCAGTGGTCCGTCAGCGAGATGCGCAGGTAGTCGATCTCCCGGCCTAAACCGTCTAACGGCATGCAATCGCTCCCGCGAGACCGGTTCCCCGACCCCGCACCTCATCCTAGTCATCGCCGCTCATGCCTGCCAACGCCGCCTGCGGCTTCGCACGACAACGCCGCTTGCGGCTTCGCACGCCCCCCTGCAGGCGCCACTTCGCTCGAGCAGCCCCCCGGCGCCTGCCCGCTTGCGACCGCTCTCCGGGAAGGGTATACCTCAGCATTGCAAGAGTCAGCCACGCGAGAGGTGCAGCGGCATGTGCGCAAGGCGTTTTCTTCTCGATTCTCCATTCCTCATTCTCCATTCCTCCATGAGGTCCACATCATGAGCAAAGACAACATTCGGCGTATCGGCGTACTCACCGGCGGAGGCGACTGCCCCGGGCTCAATGCCGTCATCCGGGCGGTCACCAAGACCGCCATCTATCAGCACGGCCTGGAGGTCATGGGCATCGAGGACGGCTTCCTCGGCCTGATCCGCAACCGCATGCACCGTCTCGAACGCAATGACGTTTCCAACATCCTCACCCGCGGCGGCACCATCCTCGGCACCAGCAACCGGGCCAACCCCGCCCGCTTCGCCGTCGCCACCGCACCCGACGGCAGCCCCATCTTCGAGAACGTCACCAACCGCGTCCTCGAGCACGTGGCCGAACGCCGCCTCGACGCCATCGTCTGCATCGGCGGCGACGGCACCATGACCGGGGCCGCCGACCTCGTCAAACACGGCGTCCGCTGCGTCGGCGTCCCCAAGACCATCGATAACGATCTTTTGCACACCGAGATTACATTCGGCTTCCAGACCGCCGTGACCACCGCCACCGACGCCCTCGACCGCATTCATACCACCGCCTCCAGCCACCATCGCGTGATGATCGTCGAGATCATGGGCCGCAACGCCGGCTGGCTCACGCTCCACAGCGGCGTCGCCAGCGGCTCAGACGTGCTGCTCATTCCCGAGATCCCCTACGACATCGACTCTGTCTGCCGCCACTGTGAGCAACGTAGCACCTGGGGCAAGGCCTTCACCATCATCGCCGTTTCCGAGGGGGCCATGCCCCGCGGCGGCCAGCAGGTCGTCGATCAGGTCGTCAAGGACAGCCCCGACCCCATCCGCTTGGGCGGCATCAGCCAGGTGCTCGCCCGGCAGATCGCCGAGCGCACCGGCCTCGAGTGCCGGGCCACCATCCTTGGCCACGTGCAGCGCGGCGGAGGCCCCGTCCCCGCGGACCGCATCCTCGGTACCGTCTTCGGACACCAGGCCCTGCAACTGATCCTGGCCGGCGAGTACAACCGCCTCGTGGTCATGCAGCAGGGCCGCCTGACCAGCGTGCCCATCGAGTCCGTGGCCGGCCAGCAGCGGCTCGTCCCCCTCGACGACCCCCTCATCGCCGCCGCCCGCGCCGTCGGCACCTCCTTCGGTGATTGAGCCGCCTGCGGCGGACGTTGCATTTCGGCCATTCGGCAACTATAATTATGCCGGATGGCAAGAAGGAGACTGGAGGATGCCCACGTCAAAAAACGGGATCCGTCGCCGACGGGGTCGCAGAAGATCGACCCAAGCGGGAACGCACGGCGGGAGCGTTGGACTCAAGAGTCACGACCCTGCAGGCCTGGTCCGCCAGGTGCGGGCGGGTTTCCCCTTTAGCCGTTTGGCCCAGCTCCAGAAGACCGTGGCCTTGCCCTGGGACAGGATCGTCGACCTCGTCCAGATTCCCCGGCGTACGCTGGCCCGGCGGGAAAAGGAAGGCCGCCTTCGCCCCGACGAGTCCGACCGTGTGCTCCGGGCCGCGCGACTGGTCGACATGGTGGTGGACCTGTTTGAAGGGGATCTGGATGCGGCCCGGCAATGGCTGCAGGCCCCGCAGCCCGGCCTCGGCGGCGAGTCCCCCCTGGATTTCGCCGGTACGGAGGTCGGCGCTCGCGAGGTGGAGCGGCTGGTGGCCCGCCTCGAGCACGGGGTCTTTACGTGAGCCTCACCGCTTGGCGCATCGTCAAGGCCAAACATGCCGTCGCCGCTTTCAGCGGCCAAGGCGCCCGACAGTTCGGCGGACGGTGGAACAGCCCTGGCGTCCCCATGGTCTACACCGCGGGCACCAGTTCCCTGGCCATGCTCGAAATGCTGGTGCATCTGCAATACCGGGAATTGCTTGACCGCTACGTGCTGTTCGAGGTGTCATTCGAAGATGCATGGGTCGAGACCGTGAATGTCGCGCAGTTGCCGAGAACCTGGCGAAAGTCGCCCCCGTTAGTCCGGCTGCAGGAGATCGGCGACCGCTGGGCCGTGCAACTGCGATCGGTTGTCTTGCAGGTGCCCAGTGCGACGGCCCCTGCGGAGTGGAACTACCTCCTCAATCCGGCCCACCCCGATTTCCGCCGGATTGCCATCGGCCCCCGCAGGTCGCTGCACTTCGATCCCCGCCTGCTGAAGGGCCGCGGTTGGGCACAATCCGGGCCCGACCGATAGACGCCGGGTGGCCCATCCATCGCGTTCCCCAAAAATGCCTGTTCCCCTTCCCACGGGTTGATGCCGCAGGCGACACCGCTGAACCACGGCCACCGATTGCCCAGCGCGGAGCCTGGCGTCGGTAAGGAAATAGTCTGGTTCATCATAGGAGAAATAATCTGGTATTGACTTGCGTTGATACCTTGATTCGTGTTAGAATTTTCCCGCTGGAAGTCAAGCCCCGCGTGTTGCCGCAGGATCAGGCGAGGGTGTCTCATGCAGCCCGACGTGCCCGGTTGCCGGATCTGCAAGTCGCTGCTTCACCCGGAAGCCCGGTCGTGCCACATGTGCGGCTGGAGCCCGGACGTGCCGCTCAGCGACCTCCAGGGCCGGGCGTTTCACCTTCGGGCTGCCTTGTGTTTTGCCAAAGTGGCAATCGTGACCGGGGTGGCAAGCCTTTTCCTGACCGTCATTGCCTGGTCGAGTCAAACGGTCTTTGAAGAGCAAGAGATCCTGGCCATAGGCGTCTGTTGGGCGCCCCTCGCCTTCCCGATTCTGGGCGTGATGATGGTCGACAGTGGCCAGAGAGCCCGTGCCCCGCGCGTCGTGGCCTTGGGGGTGTTCTACTCCTGCGGCTGGATTCCACTCGCCGGCGCGGTGTACGCGCTTCCCCCGCCGTCGCCTTCGTCCCTTACCGCCATCTGGTGCTTTGCGTTATATGTCGGGGGGGCGGCGAGTCTCATGGTGCTTCCCTCGCATTACGTCTTCCGGCGACCCCTGGCCGGGCAGAACCCCCTGGAGTGCCGCAAGTGCGGGTACTACCTGCATGGTTTGGCGGGTCCGCGCTGCCCGGAGTGTGGACAGACGCGAGGGGCCGCCGCGGACGGCAAAATCGCTTCCACGTAACCCGCGCGGCCGGCGGCGTTTGTGGTAGACTGCTGCCGGCCATGATGCCCCAATGGTTATGGACAGCGCTGACGTTTGCCCTGGAAGTGCTCGCGGTGGTGGCGATTGTGTATCTGCTGCGCCGGCCGCGGGAGCCACGGGCCATGCTCGCCTGGATTCTCGCCCTGCTCTTCCTGCCGGGTGTG
>CAZEEJ010000248.1:0-4973 GCA_964511155.1 uncultured Planctomycetales bacterium
GAACCGCAACGCGGTTCCAGATCACAGCCCGGGGTCGCGCAGCGCACCCCGGGGGGGCCATGCCCGACATGGCATGTCAACCCTGAAGGGGTTGCATTCCTCTTCGGTGGGGTGCCTGGACGGCCGGGGTGATGAAACCCTCTCAGGGTTTGTCGTATCGTGGTCGGTCACATGACCCAGGGTGCGCTGCGCGACCCTGGGTTGAGTTATTGAACGCCGTTGGCGTTGGCGCCACAATTGCTGTTCAATTCGAGTTCAAGCCCGAGAAACGGTTACGACAGGCTTTTCCACACGTTCGATCATCGCGAGCCCACCCTTGCTGCGCAAGGATGGGCCACCCGGCGTTTGTGCCCGCTACACGAGACATGCCCAGTGAAGACATGACCAAGGTTCACCGGGGTCTCGTGGCCCGCCAGATTCGGCCGCGGTGGAGCAGGCCGGCCGGCGCGGTGGTTTCGACGGGGGTCATCTCGAGCTGCAGGCCGACGGCGGTCGCGTGCTCGACGAAGGACTCGGCCGCCGTGCGGTTGGGATCGCTCAGGAGGGCGAACCCCTCCAGCCGAAGCGCCGACGCGATCCACCGGGCGACTGGTTCGCAGCAGCGTTTTTCGTACAGCAGGTCGGACGCCAGGACGCAGTCGTAGCGCGGCTCGGGCAACGGCTGGCGGTAGTCGATCACCTTCACCGCCGCCAGCCGGAAACCGTTCGCCCGGGCATTACGCGACGCAAAAGTCAGGGCGTCCTCGTCGTAGTCGCTGGCCGTCACCTCCCAGCCCATATGCAGCGCCGCCAGGCTGGTCAGCCCAACCCCGCAACCGAGCTCGATCGCCGCCCTCCCGCGTCCCGGCTCGCCGGCGAGGACCGCCTCGGCCAGCAGTACCGAACTCGGCCAGGGCTGCGCCCAGTACGGCATGTAGCCGTCCAGGTCGTGCCGCCGCTGCGTCTCCGGGGCGTCGAGCAGGGCGTCCATATCGGCCGGCCAAGCCAAGTCGAACAATGTGCCGGCAATGACCCAGCGCTCCCGGCGAAGCGCGCGACCGCGGAACCGTTCCAACGCACCGGAATCATTCACGGACCGTCTACCTCCCGACCGATGGACATGCAGCTTCAGATACCTGGCCTTGTCGGCCGATCGTGAGTATCATGAAGAGGCGGTACCTGTCATGAGCGTCGCACCGGTCCAAGTCGATGCAGTCTACGCCCGCAAGGGTTCATCTTACCTCGCGCCCTTCGATGATGCGCTGGCCCCGTTCGTGGCCGCGTGGGTACAGGACCGGCACGAGCTGTTCTGGCTGGCCCCCAAGACCGCCCCACCGCTGACCGCCGCGAAGATGGCGGACTGGCCCGGCCCGGGCGGCTGCCCCATGCTCCTGCACCGCGACGGCAGCAGCGAACCGCGGGGCTACATCGAGCTGAACCCGATGCCCCACGAGAGCCGCCACCTGTGGCTGGGGCATTGCCTGATCCGCCCGCGCTGGCGGGGTACGGGCCTGGGACGAGAGATGGTGCAACTGCTGCTGGAACAGGCGTTCGTGCATCGTGCTGCCGAGAGCGTCAGCCTGGTCGTCTTTCCGGACAACGTGTGCGCGATCCGCTGCTACCGGGCCAGCGGGTTCCTCCAGGTCGGCGAACAGGTCAAGTTCTTCCCCACCACCAACCGCCGCCACTGCATGTTGGTCATGCGGATCACTCGGCGGCAGTACGCGGTGCTGCCCGACTCGTCCTTGAGCGTGTAGCCGGCCCCGCGCAGAAGCTGCGCCGACCGGGGCACGATGTGCTCGATTCGCGATACCGAGTATCGGTCAGCCGGCGGGCACATCGCCGGCGGGACCGTCTCCGGCGTTGGTGATCGCGGTCACCAGGCCGTCAATCAGTCCGTTGACAATGGTCTTGACGCCGTCGCCCACGGCCTGGGTCGCGGTCTGCCGAAAATCGGCCTGGGCGTCGGCATCACAACTGAGCCCCATGGATCCCGCCACGATGGCCGTCAGGGCCAGCCCGAGGGCCGCCCTCCGCCACGTGCCGCCTGGCCGCAACCAGCTTTTCATGCACCGCATACAACACACCTCCCTCGTTCAAACCGCACGGCCCATGGCCCACAGCATCATGGCCGGAACCCTGTCAGAGCCGCGACCGCATGAGTTCCCCTCTCGGGTATCGGTCAGCCACGGGTATTCGGGTGATCGGTTCTTGCCGCGATGAGGTCATCCGTATGGGCAACGGCATGCGGGGGCGCAAGGGTTGCGCGGCCGGGCGCCGGGAGGGCGGTGGATGGCGAGGTCGTCGAGGCGGGCACCGGCCGGGTAACCGGCAGCGGCGGCCGGGCGGGGCGACGGATCAAGGTGACCGCCGCATAGCACATGAGGAGGGTGAAGGCGATGCGCAGTCCGCGTCGCGGGGCGACGTGGGTCAGTCGGCCGCCCAGGTAGCCGCCGATGATCGCCGTGGGAATGAGCAGCAGGGCCAGGCGCAGGGCATCGGCAAAGGCGATACCGGCTAGGGCGTTGTTATAGTTCTTGTACGTCGCCCCGAGCAGACTCAGCGGGATAATGGTCACCGCACTGTTAGCGATGGCCCGGCGCAGGGGGACGCGCAGCAGCACCTGCTGAAGCGGCACGGCCACCGCCCCACCGCCGATACCCAGCAGCCCACCAAGCAAGCCGGTGGGCAATCCGACGGCCAGGGCGATCTTCCACGCCGGAAGTCCGCGGGCATCCTCGGCGGTCATGTCCGGGAACTGCCGATTGGATATGAGCCGATAGATGTTGTAGGCCACGACGTAGAGCAGGAATACGCCGAAGCCCCGGGCCAGGTGCACCTCGCGGTCGCCGCGGAACCACGGGCCGGCACTGAGCCAGACCCCGACGACCACCCCGAGCAGCGCGCACGGCATCATGATGCCGACGATTCGGGGAAGGACGGCCCCCGCCCGGCGGTGCTGCAGCGCGGCGGGCAAGGCGACGAAGAAGTTGACCATCATGGCCGCGCCCTGGTAGAGGTGCTGGGCCGTGCCGAACACCAGCGTCAGGGCGGGGATCATCACCACGCTGCCGCCGACGCCGAGCAAGCCGCCCACCACGCCCGCCACCAGGCCGAGGGCTAACAGAATGAGGGTTTCCGTCACCATGGCGCCCCCTCGCGGGCGATGCCGTTTGGCAAACCCCCGTACTCCGGGTATTCTGCGGCCCGTGGGCTCACCGCGAATGGCGCGGCCGGCCAGACCGATCTATGGCTCCCCATCATCGGAACCCTCATGAGCACAGCTTCCAGTAAACCGCGGCGATACGTCAACCAGCTTGTGGCCGGCGACCTCATCGAGGACCAGGTCTTCCTCATCGGGTCCAAGGACCTGCGCACGACCTCGAACGGGTCCCTGTACATCCACTGCGTCCTCTGCGACCGCACGGGGCAGATGCTCTGCCGCATCTGGCAGGCGACCGAGGGCATGTACGCCGACATGCCCGAGGGCGGCTTCCTGCGTTTCAAGGGCCGGGTCGAGAACTACAAGGGCAACCTCCAGTTCATCGTCGACGCCATTCAGCCGGCGGATACCTCGACGCTCAATCTCGGCGACTTCCTGCCCCAGACCGCCGAGGACATCGACCAGATGTTCGAGCGGGTCAAGGCCATCCTGCGGCAGATCAAGAACCCGCACCTGCTGCGACTCGTCAAAGCCTTCGTCACCGACGAGGAGCTGATGGTCCGCTTCCGCAAGGCCCCGGCCGCGGTCCAGTTGCACCACGCGTTCATCGGCGGCCTGCTGGAGCACACCCGCAACGTGCTTGAACTCGCCGCCCTGGTGATCCCCCGCTATCCGGAGGTCAGCCTGGACCTCGTGCTGACCGGCGTCTTCCTCCACGACATCGGCAAGACGGCGGAGCTGAGCTACGAGACCAACTTCGCGTACACCAGCGAGGGCCAGCTCGTCGGGCACATCGTGCAGGCGACGCTGTGGATCGACCAGAAGATCCGGGCCGTCGAGGCCGAGACGGGCACGCCCTTCCCGCAGGACCTGCGGGCCGCCCTCATCCATATCGTGCTCGCCCATCACGGCCAGTACGAATTCGGCAGTCCCAAGCTGCCCGCCACACCCGAGGCCATCGCCATTCACCACCTGGACAACCTCGACGCCAAGCTGCAACTCTACCTGCAGAAGATCAAGAGCGACACCGACCCGGCCAGCGACTGGACGGGTTACATCCAGAGCCTGGGCACGCGGATCTTCAAGAAGGACGTCTGCGGCATCCGCAAGTAAGGGCGTCAGACCCGGTCCAACTCGAAGGCGTTATGCAACAGCCGCAGCGCCTGCTCGCCGTCCTTCTGATCGACGATGCAACTGATGACGATTTCGCTGGTCGAGATGTTCTGGATGTTGATCTGGCCGTCGGCCAGGGTCTTGAACATGCGCGAGGCCACGCCGGTGTGGGTCTTCATCCCGATGCCCACGATGCTGACCTTGGCCACGTTGCTGTCCACTTCCACGGCGCGGATGCCGATTTCGCGCGCCAGCTCCTCACAGATGACCCGTGCTTCCTGGAGGTCGCCCAGCGTGGTGGTGAAGCCGATGTTGGCCTGTTGGCCATGCTCGTAGATGTTCTGAATGATGTCGTCGACCACGACATTGTGCTCAGCGACGCGGGCAAAGATCTGGGCGGCGATGCCGGGCTTGCTGGGCACGCCCATGAGCAGCACGCGGGCCAGATCCCGCTTCAGGGTAACGCCTCGAACGACGATCTGTTCCATGTCAGGTGTCTCCGCGACAATCAGGGTCCCTTCCGTGTCGGTCAGCGAACTGCGCACATGGATGGGCACGTTGTACTTTTTGCCGAACTCGATGGACCGCGAGTGCATGACGCCGGCGCCGAGCGAGGCCAGCTCGAGCATCTCGTCGTAGCAGATCTGATCCATCTTGCGGGCCTCGGGCACGATGCGGGGATCGGTGGTGTACACGCCGTCCACGTCGGTGTAGATCT
>CAZEEJ010000249.1:0-4873 GCA_964511155.1 uncultured Planctomycetales bacterium
CTCGCACGCCGACTGGGCACCCGAGGGCCACCGCAGCTTCCTGCCCGCAGAGGCCATTTACCAGAGCGTGCTCGACTACGAGGCGTCGCATTCGGACGGCCTCAACGGCTTCCTGCTGCTCATGCACGTCGGCGCCGGCCCGCAGCGCACCGACAAGATGCATCCCTACGTCGGCCCGCTCATCGACGAACTCCACCGCCGCGGGTACCAACTCCTCCGCGTCGACGAACTCCTGCCCCTCGTGCACGCTCACCCGTAGCCATCCCCCGCGAGCAAAACACGCTACCGGTCTACCCCTTCGCCATGAACCACTGAAAGAAGAAGCACCATTCACGCGCACAACACGCTACCGGTTTACCCCTTCGCGACGTAATCCCGGAACCTCTCTGCTCGTTCATCATTTCGACTCGGGCTTGGGCACCGCACCATCCCCCACGTAAATCCAGTCCAGCAGCAACCGCCGATCCTTCGCCTCCTCCCGTGCGTCCAGAGCCACGACCTTGAACGTATGCTCGCCCGCCGGCAAGTCCACCTCCGCAACGGTGACCTCAAATGGTCCCGGGAACGGCGGCGGCTGGTACAGGTCGATCGGTTCGCCGGCCGGCAGGTCGTTCACCGCGAGCGTAAATCGCCCACCGGCCTCTACCCGGCACGGCCGGGCCTTGATCACGTACCGCCCGGGCTCGCTCACGCGGAACGGCAGCGTCAGCGTGTCACCCGCCGCATCCGCGTCCCATTGCAGCCCGTACTGCCCGCTGAACATCTCGCCCCAGAAGTGCATGCCCGCTTCGATCACCGGGCCCGCCGACGCCCGGGCCACGTCCGCCAGGTTCTCCGCTTCCCATCGCCCGTCATCGCGGTCGTGAGGCCGCAGGTAGGCCGACATCCGCTCCGCCACCGGTGGCAGCGGTACGCGCGACGACGGCTGCCCCGTCTGGTACCAATAAGCGACGCTCGAATACCAGTTGTTCTGGTCGTTGCCCTGCCAGCCGTGTTCAATGTCCACGCGCAGCGACCTGCGGAAGGGCATCGGGTCTGAAACGTGGTAGCGATAGACGTTCCACAGGTCGCCGAACTGCCAGGCCTGCGGCCAACGCCACTGTTCCAGATCCTTGCCCCGCAGGTCGGGCGTGCACCGTTCCAGGATCCCCGCGGCGTTGAACCGCCCGCGGAGCGGCGCACCGAACTGCGGGAACGAGAACTCGGAGCTGTAGCACCACGCGCCGCCGAAGTCATCCTCCGTCCCCGTCCCTTCAAGCGACGGTTTCGTTTCGCCGTCGACGTAGATGCGCATGTCGCCTTCGCCCCACCAGCTTTCATCCTGCTGCTCGACCGACATGTTGCAGCCCGCGAAGTGCCCGCGCCCGCCATCCGTTTCGAGGATGAGATAAGGCTTGCCCTTCTCCGGCGGAAACGCTTGCCGGTACGCTGCGAAGAACCGCAGCCCGTCCTTCGGCGGGGCGGCCAGCCTGCGGTAGTCGATCTGGTAGTACAGCGCCTGGCAGACCTGGGTGCCCTCGTTGGCCACCTCCAGTCGGGCCCGCTTGGCGAACGGCATGATCCAGTAGCTGTTCAGCCCGCCGTGCGTGCCCACCGCCAGGGGTTGGCTCGCGTAGGCATACGTCTGTGCGTGCCCCAGCCCGAAAAAGTCCCCCAGCGGGGCTTCCACGCACGGGGCCTCCAGGTCGTCGAACCAGATGCGGAACACCAGCTTGCGCAGGGAACTCCGCGAGGGATACATATGCGTGAACCAGATGTGCGTGATCTCGCCCGGCCCTTCGATGTCCGCCAGTGTCAGGGCCTGGCCCGCCTCCACCCGCCGCATGTCCAGGTTCCCCCCCGACGGATCGCTGCTCGACGCGCGGTGCGCGGTGTAATCCTGGACCCGCGTGAGCTCTTCGAGCGTCTGTGCCCCCGCCTCCGCGTGCAGGAGAACCACGCCCACACTCCAGCCCGCGACGACGGCAACCAACCTGCCCATGGACATGAGATCCTCCTTGGATTGGAATCACTCGGCCGGGATGTCCCGTGCCGTGCCTACGAATCCCGGCCTCGTTTCGGCTTCCATTCGCGAAGCTGACCACCGTACTCCTTGAGTGGCGGTTCGCCGTGACGCGATAGGTACTCGGCGTCGATATACACTGCGAATGTGGTGATGTGCCGGATGCCGCGCCGACCGTACGTGCCCAGGTCAGCGGCCAGCACCTGCGCATCAAAGGGAACCTTCACCGCCGGTTTCTTCCATTTCGAGAACAGCGACACGTCGAGCCAGTACTCCAGCGCCTGGGCGTTGGCCCGGCCGAAAACCTCCAGATTCGCATCCAGCATCTCGAACTGCTGCCGGCTCTTCGCGTCGTCCGCCCGCTCAAAAGGCACATCATAACGCCGGTGAATCGGGGCGTATTCAAGGAAAACGCCTGCCTTCGGCTTGATCTGCCTGGGCGGCGGCAGCGTGTTATCGTATGCGAGGTAGGCCACCTGGGCATCGGCCTGCGTCTCGCGAAGCGCGTCGAGGATGCGGTGTGCGACGATCAGCGCCTGGTCGCTGTCGCTCAGCCCGGCGCATTGCCGGCAACGACACCAGGGGCAACCGTCGTCGCCCCAGTAGAAGTATCGGCCAGTGGTAGGCCGCAGGGTCTTCGCGAGATCCGCTGCGTTGTGGGTGATCGTCTGCATCGCCTCCTCAGAGTGGATGCACAGGTTCCACTCGCGAACCCGCGTTCCCTGCTCGTTCATTCGGAAAAGCTCGGGGGCTTGGTCAAAAAGCTCCCGCGGCAGCAGGTCCTGCATGGCGTGTAGTTCGTATTCGACCGCCAGACCGAGTCGCCGACACGTGTTCAGGAACCGTTGCCCGTCTTCCGATTGGATGTACTTGACGAGCAGCCTGGGCGACTTGGGAGCATGCAGCCCGATGGTGGTCAGGCCCGCCGCCGCGGCGCGCTCAGGCCAGTCACCGAGCGTCAGATCCTCCGGCGTGATGACCACGCCCCGCGTCAGAAAGAACGGCCTATCGTCGTCCGGCCTGCCGGTTGCGGCGAACGCCGTTCTGCCGATCACCGGTCCCCATGCCAGGGCTTGAAGGAGCCGTCGCCGGGTCATGCCTTTTCGTCTGCTCGAGTCCATGAGCTCAGCTTACCGCCTCGCCGCGGTGCGAGCCACCCGGCCGGCTCCGACCTAAAGATCAGAGCCTGGAGATCAGAGCCGCGACCGTGAGGGAGCGGTTCTTCTCAGCCGCGAGCGACCACTCCCTGACCGTCGCGGCTCTGAACAGGCACCCGCTCAGGCCGCACGCTCAGCTCGCAGCCTCGCGTAGCCGCGTAAGCCACATGGGAATGGCGGTCTTGGGCTCCTCCTTGCCTTCATACTCGAGCGTGAGGTAGCCCTGGTAGTTGGCCTGACGAAGAATGCCGACGATGCGGTTCAGGTCGGCCGGCTCGCGCCCGTCGCCTTTTTCCGTACGCAGCTCGATCTTGACCTGACAGGTCACCGCCTTGGGCGCCGCCAGGGCGATGTTGTCGTACGGCCGATCGACGAAGTTCCCCGTATCCAGGTTGATCCCCAGCCACGGATGGTTCACCTTGTCCATGATCCGCAGCAGGTCTTCCGCCCGCTCCGTCAGGTAGCCGTGGTTCTCGATGCCCAGATACACGCCGTGCTCGCCCGCGTAGTCGCAGCAGCGCTTGATCGCCTCGGTGACGTACCCGAAGGCCTTTTCCCGGTCGAGCCCCTCGGCCGGCCGCCCGGCAAAGATGCGGATCGCCGGAGCCCCCATCAACAGGGCCCGATCGACCCACGCCTTCACGTTCGCGATCTCCTTGTCCAGGGCCTCGCCCGGCGGCAGGGCGAAGTTGTTTCCCACCGCCGTCCCGTTGATGGCCAGACCCAGCCCATGCGCCTGTCGCTTCAGCCGGAACAGGTACTCCGCGGCCGTCGCCGTGAAGTAGTAGGAAGTCAGCTCTGTCGCGTCGCAGTCCCAGCGGGCGCACAGGTCGATGAAGTCGAAGAGCGTCTCCGGGGCCTTCTGGTCGCCCCGCGGCAGGTATTGCCGATACGAGTAGGCCGCGCAGGAGATCCGATACCGCCGTGGACGGTTCGCCCCCGGCTCGGCCTCCTGTTTCGCCTCCTGCTCCGCCGCCCGGGCCGCCCCCGCACCCGGCAGCGCCGCCGCCGAGCCCGCCGCCGCCACACCCATCAGGAACGCCCGTCTGCTCGTCGTTGTCGAATCCATGCGCCTGTCTATCCTTTCTTGAACCGATCCGCGCGACCTGCCGCTTGCGGCTTCGCACGCCCTTCCGCCGCTTGCGGCTTCGCACGACTCCATCCACCGCTCGCGGCTTCGCACGCCCTTCCGCCGCTTGCGGCTTCGCACGAACGCGTGCAACGCCACCGTGTGCCACTGCTCTTTGAGCAGTGCGGACCGCGTGTAATCTTTCCTGCACCTTCTACATCCATCCACGGCCTAGCGATTGAAGCTCGTGAGCGGTTCAGTTCTCCCAATGTCACCCGGGGACTTGCGTCCCCGGCTCTTTACCCGATGCACTCATCACTCATCACTCAGTAATCATCCCTCATCCCCCGCCCAGCAGCTTCTCCAGCCGGTCCAGCCCTTCCTTGATCTGCTCCATGCTCGTCGCGAACGACAGCCGCACATGGGTATCCAGACCGAAGGCCACCCCCGGCACCAGGGCCACGTGAGCCTGCTCGAGCACCTTCGCCGAGAACGCGATCGAGTCCTGCACCCCCAGCGTTGCGAATGCCCGGCTCACGTTCGGGAACGCATAAAACGCCCCCGTCGGCTCCACGCAGGACACCCCCCTGATCGCGCTCAACCGCCGGTGCATGTACCCCGCCCGACGCTCGAACTCCTTACGCA
>CAZEEJ010000250.1:0-4860 GCA_964511155.1 uncultured Planctomycetales bacterium
ACATCGTCGAGCGGATGGGCGGCAACGGGACCCTCCGTGCCCTGTTGGCCCGCCTCCGCGAGCTGCCGTCGCCGGCTGCCAGGGAATCGCAAGCCGGTGCAGCCCCCGATCCGGGAGACGGGGGGGGAGTCTGCGCGGACGGGCTGTGGGGATCCTTTGCGCCCTTGCTGGCCGGGGTACTGGCCCGCCATCTGAACCGCCCCTTGCTTTACGTCACCGCCCACCTGGAACAGGCGGACGAGGTCCGCGACGACCTCGACCTGTTCTTCAAGCACACGCCCGAACTGCTCAGCGCGTTCGAGGGCGTCCCCGGCGAAGGAGCCGCCAGCGACGAGATACACGCGGAACGGCTGGCGTTGTGTGCCCGGTTGCTCGACCTGCGGGCCCAAGCGAACACCGCCGCTCAGCGGGGTGATGGCTCACCCGGCAGCGGGTTGGTGATCGTGGCTCCGGTGCAGGCGATGTTGCAGGCGGTGCCGACTCCGGATGCGCTGGAAGCCGACATGCTCTCCCTGGCGGCGGGGCAGGAACGCGACCCGGCGACCATCTCCCATTGGCTCGTGGACCACGGCTACACCCGGCTGGATCGGGTGGAGTCGCCCGGCGATTTCGCCCAGCGTGGGGACATTCTCGATATTTTCCCGCCGGCCGAGACGGACCCGTTCCGCCTGGACTTCTTCGATGAGCGGATCGAGTCGATCCGGCGGTTTGATGTGAGTACGCAGCGGTCTGACGAGAGCTACCGGATGATCCGGGTGGCGAGCATGCCGGCCATGCGGGCGGCATCGCGGTTGAAGTCGCGGCCGCGAGTCGGGCAACCGACGGAGGATGACGATCTGGAAGGGCCGTCAGCGGGAATCGAGGCGGACACCTCGCAGGCGCACCGGCGAGACGCCGGTGCCACACCACTTAGAGGGGCCACACCGCCGAAGCACGCCGCGGCCACACCGGGCGGGGAGATCACGAACTTTCTGAGCTATCTGCCGCCGGACACGCTGGTCGTGTTGGCCGAGCCGATCGAGGTCCAGGAGATGGGGCAGACGTTCTGGAACCGGCTGGGTGGACCGCGGGGGATGATGCCGGTGGAGCGGCTGCTCCAGCGGGCGGCGGGGTTCACCCAGTTGCACCTGTCGAGCCTGGGCGGTGCGGAGCCGGGTGAGCGGTTCTCGTTCGGGGTCCAGAGTTTGACGCGGTTCGAGACCAAGCCGGCCGAAGCCCTGGATGAGCTGGCCCGGCTGGCCCGCGACCGCGACGTGCTTCTCTACTGCGATAACGAGCCGGAGCAGGAGCGGTTCCGCGAGCTGTGGGCGAGCACCATCGGCGAATGGCCGCCGGCTCTGGGGCTGCGCGTCGGGCTGATGCACCGGGGGTTCGACTGGCCGGCCGGCCGCCTGGCGGTCGTCGGGCATCACGAGATCTTCCACCGCTACCAGCAGCGGCGCCGGATCCGCCGAACGCACGCCGCCCGCCCTCTCGAGTCGTGGTTGGACCTGAACCCCGGCGACTTCGTGGTGCACGTGGTGCACGGCATCGCCAGGTTCATCAACCTGCGGACGATGAGCAAGGGCGACACGAACAAGAGCGAAGAATACTTGACGCTCGAGTTTGCCGAGGGAGCCCGTCTGCACGTCCCGGTCAGCCAGATCGACCTCGTGCAGAAGTACATCGGGTCGGGCACGGCAACGCCCACGCTCAGCAAGCTGGGCGGCACCCGCTGGAAGCGAACGAAGGAGAAGGTGGAGGAGTCGGTCGGCGATCTGGCGGCCGAGCTGCTGAGCATCCAGGCCTTGCGTGCGAGCCAGCCGGGTATCGCGTACCCCGAAGACACACCCTGGCTGGCGGAGTTCGAAGGCAGCTTCCTCTACACGGAGACCGAGGACCAGCTCGCGGCCCAGAGCGACATCAAGCGCGACATGCGCAAACCGACGCCGATGGACCGGCTGCTGTGCGGCGACGTCGGCTACGGCAAGACGGAACTGGCGGTGCGGGCGGCGTTCAAGGCGATCGAATACGGCAAACAGGTGGCCGTGCTGGTCCCCACCACGGTGCTGGCCGAGCAGCACGAACGTACTTTTCGCGAGCGCATCGCCGACTACCCCTTCGTGATCGAGAGCCTGTCGCGCTTCAAGACCCGCAAGCAGCAACTGGAGATTCTGGGGCGGGCCCGCAAGGGGCAGGTGGACATCCTGATCGGCACACACCGCCTGCTGAGCCGGGACGTGAGCTTCAAGGACCTCGGCCTGCTGGTCATCGACGAGGAGCAGCGGTTCGGGGTCGAGCACAAGGAGCGGCTCAAGCGGTTCCGCGAGACGATGGACGTGCTCACGCTGAGCGCGACACCGATCCCGCGGACGCTGCACATGGCCCTGCTGGGCATTCGGGACATCAGCTCGCTGGCCACGCCGCCGCTCGACCGGCGGAGCATCGTCACGCAGGTCTGCTACTGGGACGAGGATCTGATCCGACAGGCGATCCTCCGCGAAATGAATCGGGACGGGCAGGTGTTCTTCGTGCACAACTTCGTGCAGGACATCGAGAGCTTCGCCGACACCGTGCAGCAGATCGTGCCGGAAGCCCGCATCCTGATCGGCCACGGGCAGATGCCGGAGCGGCGGCTCGAGAAGGTCATGCTGGACTTCATCCGCCACCAGGCGGACGTGCTGGTGTGCACGACGATCATCGAGTCGGGCCTGGACATCCCCAACTGCAACACCATGCTGATCGACCGTGCGGACCGTTTCGGGCTGTCGCAGTTGCACCAGCTCCGGGGGCGGGTCGGGCGTTACAAGCACCGGGCATACTGCAACCTGCTGCTGTCGCGGGGCAAAACGCTGACCTCGACGGCCGCCCGGCGGCTCAAGGCGATCGAGGAGTTCTCCGACCTCGGAGCGGGGTTCCGCATCGCCATGCGCGATCTGGAAATCCGCGGGGCGGGCAACATGCTCGGGCCGGAGCAGAGCGGGCACATCGCCGCCGTGGGGTACGAGCTGTACTGCCAGTTGCTGGATCAGGCGGTGCGGCGGCTGAAGGACGAGCCGGAGGCACCCTTCCACCCGGTGCACCTGGAGTTAGAGGTGCCGGCCCACGTGCCGCGCGGGTACATCGAGTCCGACCGGCAGCGGATGGACGTGTATCGCCGCCTGGTGCGCTGCCGTGCGGGGGCAGAGCTGGAGCAACTGGAGACCGACTTGAAGGATGCGTTCGGCCCGCCGCCTCCGGCCGTGCAGACGCTGCTGCAACTGGCAGAGCTGCGCATCCTCGCCCAGCCGCTGGGCATCCAGGCGATCCTGCAGCGCCCGCCGGACCTCATCTTCCAGGTCGACGAGCTGGCCCGCGTGGAGCCGATGTTCGCCCATAGTCCCGGCTCGGCGCGCATGGCCGACGCCCACACCATCCACCTCCGCCTGAACGACGCCTATTTCGAGCCCGCCACGCTGCTGGCCGTCCTGCGGCGACTGTTGCGGCAGCGCATGCCCGCAACTACAATGCCCCTCCCATGAACACCTTTCGCGGATGTTCCCGTGGTCTGGCGCTGATCGGCATCCTGCTACTGGCCTGCTGGGCCGGCTGCAACAAGCCGGCGTCGGGGCCGAAGCGGGAGGATCACAAGGCGGCACACACGCCGCGTTACCATCCCCACGTGGACCGGTCGGCGACGGCAACGGCTCCGGCGGCGGACCCGGACGTGGAGGGGATCATGGTTTCCGCGGGGGTGGACCTGCCTGCCGCCGGCACCGGTTGCCCCATCCTGTTCGTCAACGGCCAAACCCTGACCGTTCAGGATGTCCTTGAGCCGATCATCGAGGACCTCAAGGGAAAGGCCGCCAGTTACAGCCCGCCGGCCTACCGGAACCACGTGCTTCGCGAGGTGCGCAACCAGATCGACTTCCAGATCAGCCTGATCATCATTGACGAGGAGGCGAAGGCGAAGTTCTCCGAGGAACGGGTACGGGAGGCATTCGACAAGGAAGCGGACCGGATGGTCAAGGACGTGGTCAACCGGCGGTTCGGCGGCGTGCACGCCCGATACGAAGCCCATCTCAAGACGTTCGACCTCACGATGGCGGACGTCAAAGCGCGGGCGAAGCGTCAGGCGATGGTGATGCAGTTTCTGCACGATCGGTTCCGGCCGATGATCCACGAGCCGACGCGGCGGGAGCTGGTGCGCTATTACGAGAACAACCCGGCGGAATTCACCACGGCGGCCAAGGCGGAGATGTTCCTCATCGAGGTTCCGCTGGCCGAGGAGTTGGGTAAGCCGGTCGCCGAGGCCCCAGCCGCGGAGCGGGCGGCGGCGAGCGGGCGGGCCCGGGCGCACCTGAACCGGGCGCTCGAGGAATTGGCCAGCGGCGTGGAGTTCGAGGCCGTCGCCAAGAAATACTGCAAGGGCGTGCGCGGAAGCACGGGCGGCGCCTGGGGCGAGATCAGCCCCGGCTCGCTGACCGGCCGGTGGGCCAAAGCCGCGGAAGTACTCTTCACCCTCGAAGCGGGGGCTACGAGCGACATCGTCGAGACGGAGGATGCGCTCTTCATCGTCCGCTGCGGCCGATGCACAGCCGCCCAAACCCAGCCCTTCGAGCAGGCCCAGGAGCAGATCATTTCCCGGATCATGGACAGCGATTTCAATCGCCGTCGCGACGCGTACGTCCAGGATCTCCGCAGCAAGGCGACCATCGACAAGTACCCCGAGTTCCTGCAGGCGGTGCTCGCGGCGGTTCCGCGTCCCGCGGCCGTCCGGTCCGCGGAGCCGGAGTGAATACCCGTCATCAAGCCACTTGGGCCCGACTCGCTGCCCGCCCGGCTCCCGGGGCAAAATGGCGAATGCCCAAGGCCCAATGACCAATCAATGACCAAGCCCGA
>CAZEEJ010000251.1:0-4477 GCA_964511155.1 uncultured Planctomycetales bacterium
CTTCATCCCCATCATCGTGAGCCCACCCATCGCGTTGCGATGGATGGGCCACCCGGCGCCCCGCCGGTTCTGCCCACGAGCCCCGCGCGGCAGGCTCGGTCCGCGGCGGATTGACAGGGGGCGGCAGGGTGGATTATACATTATGCACGATCCGGCCGACGGCAGCTTTCGGGAGTCACCCAGTGTCCGCCCCTGTGATTCGCCGTGCGAACTTCGTGGACGAGGCCCACGCGGCGATCAAGCAATTGATCGTCAGCGGTGAACTGCGCCCGGGGGTCCAGCTCAAGATGGAGAGTCTGTCGCGGGAACTGGGGATGAGCAGTTCCCCCATCCGGGAGGCCTTGCGGCGGCTGGAGAACGAGCGCTGGGTGCACACCATTCCGTTCCGCGGGGCGTTTGTGCGGCCGTTTGACGAACGGGAGTTGCGGGAGCTGTACGAGATCCGTGAGTTCATCGAGCTTGGCGCCCTGCGCAAGCTGCTACGACGGGAGCCCCGACCGGATTGGGCGGCGCTGGGGGAAGCGAACGCGGCCATTCAGGCTGCCCTGCAGACCGGCGACTCCGCCGGTTACCTGGCCGCGGACATCCGATTCCACCAGTCACTTGTGGACCTGGCGAGCAACCGGCGGCTCAGTGAGATGTTCGCCACGCTGGTGGAACAGGGCAAGTGCTTTATGCTGGGCCGGACGCCGGAGGCCATGGCCCAACAGCGCGAGGAGACCGACCAGCACACGGAGTTGCTGGCGCTGGTCAGTCGAGGCGATGCGGCCGCCGCCCTGCAGTTGCTGGAGGACCATTTGCGAGTCACGTTGGCGGAATTGAAAATTGAGAATTGAGAATGGGGAATTGCTGATTGCAGATTGGAAGCTGAATGAGGGCCGGAGTGATGCATGTGAAGCGAGCGTTGGGCAAGAAGAGCGGGTTGATCGTCGGCGGGTGGCTGGTGGCCTGCGTGGCGGGAGTCCTGGCGGGATGCTCCGAGCCGCAGGGGTTGCGACAGAGCCGTGTTGCCGGCGAGTCGGCGGATGGGCGGTGGTGGATGCGCGAGACGGCGCTGACCGCTGACGGCCTGCTCGACCTGCGGAGCAAGCCCTGGTGGGAGCGGGCCCAGGCCCTGCCGGTGGGCGAGGGCTTCGTCGTCCCGGCCGAGGGACCCGCGAAAGACCGCATGTTCGTCCGCCGCGAGCGAATCACCACGCGGGCGGGCAAACAAATGGATGCGATCGTCTGGATCATCGACGACAACGAGGATGGCAGCGCCCTGACCGGCGGGGATCTGCACTCCGACTGCTATGTCGTGGACTACGACGGCGACGGGCTGGTCGACCGGATGGTCGATTGGATCGACAACGACGACGACGGTATCCCCGACGAAATGGACATCCGGTACTTCCGGGACGGCCGGCTGAACTACTGCTGGTTCGGGATGGACCTGGACGGCGACGGGCACATGTGGAGCCTGACGGGGTACGAATACGGCGGCCCGAGTTTTTTTGAAGCCGACCCCCACGGCGACAACATGATCTACATGAACAAGTTCAACCCGCAAACGGGGACGTGGTACCCGATCTCGGAGTGTCCGTTTGCCTTCTACGATATGGACGGCGACGGGCTGAGCGAGGTGGTCGTGCGGGTCAGTGCGGTGCCGCTCGAATACGACCCCAGCGCCCACCCGGACTACGCGAATAACCAGTACGCCATGCCCTGGGGGCCGGAGATGGAGCGGATGGGGGTGATCAACATCCGCTACGGCTTCGACGTGGACAACGGTAACAGCCCCGAGCGACCGCTGCATTACGAGATGGGTTTCAACCTGGTGGGAGCCGAGCCGTACGACTTCCGCGGCATGCGTCACCACAACCCGCGGCGGCGCCCGCCGCAGACGACGTGCGTGATCCCCCACAACCGGCTGCGGGCGGTCAGCGACCGGTTCCCGGCGAAAGAAACGGGTTTCAGTTGGCACGAGCATTACGACGACACCATCGCGATCGGGCACGGGCCTTGGACACAGGAGGACTGGCGCTGGGAGGGGGTGTTCTGGATCTGGGAGCGGCGGTTCATGGAGAACACCGGCGGCCCGTGCCAGAAGTGGAACGTGCGGCGTGAATGGCGGGGCAGCCCCACGGACCGGCGTGAGCTGTACTACAGCGGGGTGGATCGGCGGATCCACCTGCGCGGGGCGACGGAGGGATGGACCCAGGTCGGGCACTTCGCGGGGCAGGACGAGTTGTTCGAGATCCGTACGCTGGACACCGACGGGAACGGGTACCTCGACCGCTGGGAGGTGTGGTCGCCGGACAGCCCGGTGCCGATCCGGGTGACGAACGTGCGCGATGAGAAGGTCGAGCGGATCGCACTGGATTACGATCGGCTGGTCCAGCGATATACGGAGCAGATCCTGCCGGAGGCGATGGCAGCCAACGAACGCTTGCTGGCGGCCATGAGCAGGCTACGGGCGTTCGACGTGCCGGTCGGTCTGGCGGAGGCTTTGAATGAGGGCTCCGCCAATCACCGGCGATACGTCCAGGACGTGATCCGCGAGTTCCAGTACCAGGATCTGCGCTGGCACCTGCAGGAGCAGGCCCACGAGGTGATCCGCAAGGCCAAGATGGACGACCTGCGGCCGCTGCCTGCCGAGAAGCGGCGCAGCATCTGGAATTCGCAGACGGCGTGGCAGGTGATCCGCAAGTTGCAGGAACTGGAGATCGCGTACGGCGAGGGGGAGTATGAGCGGGCGTGTGCGATACTGGCGGAGTTGGAGAGCGTAACGGCGGGAGTGAGAAGTGAGAAGTGAGAAGTGAGAAGTGAGAGGACGTGGGCGCGGCTCTGACGGGCGCGGCTCTGACGGGCGCGGCTCTGATTGGGCGGGAGGGGCGATTCAAAGCGGGAGGATTGCCGTGGATGACATTGGGATCGGGATCATCGGGTCAGGGTTCATGGGGCGGACGTACGCGGAGACGATCAGCCGGTACTGCTCGCGGGCGAAGCTGCGGGCGGTGGCGTGCGGCTCGCGGGCGGGGCAACTGGCTCAGGACTACGGCGTACCGCTGGAGCCGTCGGCCGAGGCCCTGATCGCCAGGGACGACGTCGCCGCGGTGTTCATCGCCACGCCGCACCATCTGCACGCACAGCAGGCCTTGGCGGCGGCCGCGGCGGGCAAGCACGTGCTGCTCGAAAAACCGATGGCGTGTTCGGTAGCGGACTGCGACGCGATCATCGACGCGTGCCGGTCGGCCAACGTCTGGTGCACGATCGCCTTCTCGCAACGAACCCGCAAGTGCAACATCAAGGCGAAGAAGCTCATCGACGACGGCGTGATCGGCCGGATCGTGCAGATGCAGGAGCTGTCGCTGGTAGCCACCGGCCTGGCCGGCCTGCCCAAGTGGCAGAGTGACTCGGAGAACCTGGGCACGCTGTTCGGCCACGCGATCCACAACTTCGACCGCATCCGCTGGTTCACCGGGTCCGAGATCCGCACGGTGTACGCCAAGTGCGGCAGTATCGAGCCCGAAACGCGGGTCGAGGGCACCTCGATGGTGCTCATGACCCTGACCGACGGGGCGACGGCCAGCCTGTGGGAGTCGTTCCAGGTACCCAAGCCGTCGTTCCCGCGAGCCCAGTTCGGGACGTGGATCATCGGCGAAAAGGGCCTGATCGACCTGGACGCCTACGGCGAGCTGCGGGTGGCGACGGATGGGCAGTGGAAGGTTCACGAGACGCAGGCCCCGATCGACTGGGCAGGCAAGGGCTTTCTGGACCCCGTGCGGCTGGAGAGCTACACGCTGCAGTGCCAGGACTTCATCGACGCAATCGCCGACCGACGCCCGCCGGCGGTGACCGGCTGGGATGGCCGACAAGCAGTGGCGGCTGCCCTGGCCTGTTATGAGTCATCCAATGCCGGAAAGGAAATCGTGCTGAGCGAGAAGATTTGAACAGGGAGGGAACAGAGGAAACGGAGATAATGGGGCTGACTTCCTCTGTTGCCTCTGTTTCCTCCTGTTCAAAACGTATTGATTGTTGAGGGATCGGTCTCGGCTTTTGGTGCGTTCGCTTTCGCCTTGTCCATCTTATCTGTGTCTATCTGTGTGATCTGTGGGCAGAAAAGAAAAACAGAGGTGCCCACAGATCACACAGATAGACACAGATCATCACGGAGGAAGAGTTGGTAACGCAAAGACGCAAAGACGCGAAGAGGAGAGACGAGGAGCCTGCTGTCCTCTTTGGGCCTCTGCGTCTTTGCGTTTCATCCTGTTCCTTTCGCAAACTGTTCATCACCCAATGGGGAGGGACACACCGTGAAGTTTGAGCAATCAGAGCGACTGATGGAGCGGGCCCGGCGGACTTGTCCGGGCGGGATTCACAGCAACGTACGGGCGAGCTGGCAGCCGACGCCGATGTTCTACGACCGCGGGCAGGGCTCGCGGGTGTGGGACGCGGACGGCAATGCGTTCATCGACTATGTGCTGGCCCGCGGGCC
>CAZEEJ010000252.1:0-4450 GCA_964511155.1 uncultured Planctomycetales bacterium
CCCAGCCGTGGTCGTCGGCGAGGATGACCACGATGTTGGGTCGCTCTGCGGCCTCGGTCGGCAGGGCCGGACCGAGCAGCGATGCCGCGGCTACGCACGCCGACAAGATCGGTAAGTGACAGTGTCTCATGGCCGACGTGTCCTCCTTTATTCCGAGCAGTTTACCCGGGCGGACGCACCAGCGAAAGCGCAAGACAACGTGATGCCGGCCGGGTGGCCCATCCTTGCGCAGCAAGGGTGGGCTCGCGATGATCGAACGCGCGGGAAAGCCTGTCTGGCCAGGAGACCTGCCCGCCTCCATATCATCGTCAGCCCACCCATCGCGTTGCGATGGATGGGCCACCCGCCCAAACGTCACTGCCCCACGGGCACCCAACGCCCTCCAGTTGCATTGCGGAGCCATGGGCCGTCCGGTAGGCTGCGCATCGTTGTATTGGGCACGGCAACTACGACCGGCATCCTCGTGCAGCCTCGATCGCCCCCAGTGGTCCACGGAGGCCTATCCATGACGCCTTGGATTCGCTTGTTCAGCCGCTCGCTGATGGTCTACGCATGGTTCATGTGCACCGGTGCATGGGGTGCGGAGCGAGTTGATCTGCCGCGGGTGCTGATCATCGGCGACTCGATCTCGATCGGTTACACCGAGTCGGTGCGCACCATGCTCGGCGATGAGGCGGAGGTGGTGCACAATCCCGGTAACGCGTCCCACACATGGAACGGACTGGAGAAGCTCGACGCGTGGCTGGGGCGGGACCGGTGGGACGTGATCCATTTCAATTGGGGGCTGCACGATGTGAAGTACATGAAGGATAATCGGTTGGATTCGACCGGCCAGCGGGTGTCGACGCTGGATCAGTACCGGGAGAACCTTGAGAAGCTGGTCGGCCGGCTGGAGGCGACGGGGGCGGCGCTGATCTGGGCCAGCACGACACCGATCCCCGACGGAGCGCAGGGGCGCAAGCAGGGGGAGGAGGTTGAAGCGAACGCGGCGGCGGCCGAGATCATGGCTCGCCGCGGTGTGGCGGTGAACGATCTGCACGGGCGGGTTCTGCCGGAGCTCGCCCGGTTTCAGCGGCCCCGAAATGTGCACTTCACGCCGGAGGGCAGCGAATTCCTCGCGTTGCACGTTGGGCAGTCCATTCGCGCGGCCCTGGCTCGCCGCGGCTCCCCCGTCGAGGCGGCCCGCGGAGTGATCGACCGGCTGTTGCCGGGGCACGCCGCGTGGTTCGTCCTGGAGCAAATCGCGCCCGAGGACGGGAAGGATGTTTTCGAGATTGAGAGCCGCGACGACAAGGTAATCTTGCGGGGCAACAATGGCGTTGCGATCTGCTCGGCCCTCAATTGGTACCTGAAGTATCATTGCTTCTGTCATGTCTCATGGTGTGGCGATCAATTGGACTTGCCGGCGATGCCGCCGACGGTGCCCGAGAAGATTCGCCGGGTCAGCCCGCACCGGTATCGATACTGCCTGAACTACTGCGCGTTCAGCTACAGCCTGGCGTTCTGGGATTGGCCGCGGTGGGAGCGGCTGATTGACTGGATGGCGTTGCACGGCATCAATCTGCCGCTGGCGGTGACCGGGCAGGAGGCGGTGTGGCAGGCGGTAGGCCGACGGTTCGGCTTGAACGACGCGCAGACCCGCGCGTTTCTGCCGGGGCCGGCGTACCTGCCCTTTGGGTGGATGGGGTGCCTGGACGGTTGGGGCGGGCCGCTTTCGCAGAACTGGATCGACCGGCACACGACGCTGCAACGCCGGATCCTTGCGCGGCAACGTGCGCTGGGCATGACCCCTCTCCTGCAGGGCTTCACCGGCCACGTTCCCGTCGGCTTGAAGGAACATCGCCCACAGGCGAAGTTCCAGCAGCTACCCAAATGGTGCGGGTTCGACGGCACGACCTTCGTGGACCCGCAGGACCCGTTGTTCAGCGAGTTCGGCCGGGCGTTTGTGGAGGAGCAGACGCGGCTGTTCGGCACGGATCACCATTACGCCTCCGACACCTTTATCGAGATGTCGCCGCCGTCAAGCGAGCCGGCCTTTCTGGCGGACATGGGCAGGTCGATTTACGGGGCGATGCAGGCGGCGGACCCGCAGGCCGTCTGGGTGATGCAGGGCTGGATCTTCTTCAACAATCCGCAGTTCTGGCAGCCGCCGCAGACCAAAGCCCTGTTCGGGGCCGTCCCCGACGACCGGATGGTCCTCATCGAGATGGGCGGCGATTCGTACATCAAGACGGAGGGCTACTACGGCAAGCCGTGGATCTGGTCGATCGTGCACGACTTCGGCGGCAAGGTCACCCTCAGCGCGGCGTTGCCGTACGTGATTGAACACTTCGGCGCGGCCATGAAGTACTCCAAGCGCGGGCGGCTCAGCGGCCTGGGGCCGATCATGGAGGATCTGGGCTACAACGCGGTGTTGTACGACCTGCTGACCGACCTCATGTGGCGCGACGAGGTGCCGGAGCTCGAGCCGTGGGCGATGGCGTACATCCACCGGCGATACGGTCGGGAACTGCCCGCGATGCGGGAGGCGTGGAAGCGGTTGCTGGAGACCGCCTACGCGGAGAACCACAGCCATAGCGACGTGGTCTGCCTGCGTCCCAACTTGGCCGGCAGGAGAACCAAAAAGGCGCGGCAGCAGGACCGGTACGATCCCCGCAAGCTGGCCGAGGCGGGCCGGCTGTATCTGGAATGTGCCGACGAACTGGGGACGGTGGACACCTACCGGTTCGATCTGGTGAACGTGATGCGTCAGATTCTCGCCAACCTGGCTCAAAGCGACTTCGAGGAGATTGTGGCTGCGTACGAGGCACGGGACCGCAAACGGCTGACCGCCGCGGGGCGACACCTCTTCGATCTGGTCCGGGACATGGATCGGCTGCTGGGCACGCGCCGCGAGTTCATGCTCGGGCCGTGGCTGGCGTCAGCGAAGGCTTGGGCGACCAACGACGATGAGGCCCGGCTGTTTGAATGGAATGCCCGCAACCAGATCACGCTCTGGGGGCCGCGCGACAGCGTGCTCCACGACTACGCCCGAAAGCAGTGGTCGGGGCTGATGGTGAGTTTCCATCTGCCGCGGTGGGAGCTGTTCGTACGGCGGCTGGACGAGGCCCTGGCTGCTGAGCGAGAGTTCGACGCCGACGCGTTCGAAGCGGAAGTCCGACTCATGGAAGAGCAATGGACGCACGCGGCGGAAACCTACCCCGTGGTGCCGGCCGGTGATTCCGTGGCGGTCGCCCGGGAACTATGGGATAAGCATGGCTCGCCGGCGCTTGGGAACCAGCCGGTTTGGGAATCTGGGGATCGATAACAGGAGAAACCCATGGCTGCTCGACGCTACCTGATCGTACCGGCAATGGCTCTGGCGGCACTGCTGGCCACCGGCTGCCTGCAGACCATGTCGATTCCTGATTCGCAGGCCCGCGCCTGGATCCATCACACCACGCCGTTGCCCAAGCAGATCCAGATCACCGGCCGGGTCGAGCTGCCGGCCGACCAGGTCGCGGTGCGCGTGCCGGATGGGGCGCCGGCCCTCATCCAGCAGGCAGCGAAGGAACTGCGCGAGGCGCTGGGCGAACCCGAAGCTGCGAGGGCGAATGGTTTCACCATCACGCTGCAACTCGGCGGCAGCGAGGCCGAGGGACTGAAAAAATACAAGAATGCGGACCAGGCGTACCGGATCGAGCCCGTCGCCGGCGGCAAAGGCTTGCGCTGCGTGGCCATCGGTCCGCGAGGTCTCTATTACGCCTCGAAGACGTTACAGCAGCTCATCGCGGCGCGGGTGCGTGATGGCCAAGCGGTGATGCCCATCCTGCGGGTCACCGATTGGCCCGACATGGAGGACCGCGGGCTGTGGGGCGGCGACCATTCCGTTCACCTGCGCTGGATGTCGGATCGCAAGATGAACTACGCGGAACACATCTCCAGTTGCCGCGTGGACAAGGACAAACGCTGCTCGGTCAACCTCAGCGGCTTCAAGCGCAAAATGATCGATGAAGGGCCGATCTACGGCATCCAACCCGTCCCGGTCATTCTGCATCTCGAACAGCTCAAAGGCTCGGGCATGTTCGATGTTTATCCCGACTTGCAGGGCCGGGACGCGACCGACGGGGTGATCTGTTTCAGCAATCCGCACATCGTCGACCTGCTGGCCGAGTGGCTCGTGCTTTGGGGCAGCGAGCCTGCGGTGACCGAGGTCGACATCTGGATGACGGAGAACATGTACGGCAAGGAGGGCTGCAAGTGCGAGCAATGCAAAGATCAGGACTTGAGCGTGCTCGAGGCCCGGGCAATCGTCAAGGCGTACGCCAAAGCCCGTGAGCGGTTGCCGGAGCTGGGCCTGCGCGTGCTCAGCAGCGAGGCGACCGAGAAGAGCAATCCGCAGGTCTTGCAGGAGTTGCCCCCGGAGGTGAAGTTCTGGTACTACCACAGCCTGTTCACCTACAACACCACG
>CAZEEJ010000253.1:0-3094 GCA_964511155.1 uncultured Planctomycetales bacterium
GCCAAGTCCGCTCACTTACGGTCGCGGCTCTGCTTGGTTGTGGCTCTTCCTGGTCGCGGCTCTGCTTGGTCGTGGTGCGGAGATGTCGACCCGCCGGGGACGACCCCGGCCGCGGGAACTGTCACGGACCCTGCGAAAGCGGTCCGGCGGACCACTGGGTCGGTTTTTTACGAAATGATGCGGAAAAACCGGACGATTGGGCTTGCAAATGGCGTGAAGGTCCGGTAACTTACGCCTGTCTCATGTGGTCTAGCGGTTGCAATTTCCGACGCTTGGCGGGTATACTGAACACACAGGCGGGGTGGGGCCCTGCGTGTTCAGATCGATGCCCGGCCCCGTCTTGGAGCGGTGAAGAAGCGGGTAGCCAGCGGAGCTAGGAGCTACCCGACATCGCGAGCGGGAGAGAGAGTTGCACGTCAATCGCTTCAGCCAAGCAGGCGTGCTGTTGGTACGCCTTGCCGGAAGTGTCGTAGACCGACTCGCACTTGATCTCGAGGGGCGAGGCTTCCGTGTTGCGCAGGTGTCGTCCGGCGAAGAAGCGATCGCCGAGATGGCGACCGGGCGTTATCCTCTTGTGGTGCTCGACCTGGCTGGTCTGGGGGGCTCGGGCCAGCGGACATCGTCCCCACTCGGGACGGAGTCGCTGGCGGTCGGACTGCACACCCTGGAGCGACTTCGCGGTGCTTCACCTGGTTCGCAGGTTGTCGTGTTGGTCGGGCAGGGCGTTGATCTGGCGACTTGCTGCGAAGCGGTGACGCTGGGGGCGGCGGGTTTCGTTCACTGGGATGAGCGGCAGAACGTCGCTCAGGTGGCCGAGCGACTCGATCAGGCGTACGCGCGCTATGAGGCGGATCTGGCCGAGGGTCGCGAGCTTCACTCCCTCCGCATCTTTGATGAAACGGGCATTGCAGGCAAGAGCCAGCTCATGGCCAAGCTGCTCTTCCATGCCAAGCGTGCGGCGTTGATCTCGGATGCGCCGGTGCTGATCTCGGGGGAGTCGGGTACCGGCAAGCAGTTGCTGGCCGAGGCCATTCACCGCATGGACCCGAAGCGCAGGCAACGGCCGTTTGTGACGGTGAACTGTGCGGCCATCACCGGAACGCTGGCGGAAAGCGCGCTCTTCGGACACCGCAAGGGCGCGTTCACCGGGGCCACGGAGAATCGGCTGGGATGCTTCCGCTCCGCCGAAGCGGGGACCATCCTGCTGGATGAGATCAGCGAACTGGACAAGACATTGCAGCCCAAGCTTCTGCGCGTGTTGCAGGAGAGCCGGGTGTTGCCGGTCGGTGGTGACGTCGAGGAGGACATCGATGTCCGGGTGATCGCCTCGTGCAATCGCCCCTTGCCGGTGCTGGTGGAGAAGGGCGAGTTCCGGCTGGACCTTTATCAGCGGTTGAACGTGATCGCCCTGGAAATTCCGCCGTTGCGCGAACGCCCGGAAGACGTGCCTCTGCTCGTGCAGTTTTTCCTTCACCGCTACGCGTCCTATTACCCGACGGGGATCGAGTCGGTCGACGACCAGGTCTATGAGGTTTTGGCGCGTTCGGTGGGGGCGGGCAATGTGCGGGAGTTGGAGAACGCGGTCCGCCAGATCCTGGCGTTTAAGCGGGCGGGCACGCGGCTGGAGCTGAGCGACATACCGCCGACCGTGCTGGCTCGGCAAGTCAGCCGTCGGGAGGAGGCGGATGTGACCGAGGCGCTGGCGTCGGCGGCCACGGCTCTGGTCCAGGGTGGGCGGATGAATCTCTCGGAGATTCTGGACGAGTTTGAGGCCATCATTCTGCGGGAGGCCCTGCAGCGGTTACAGAGTACGCACGCGGGCGTCGCGGACCGCCTGGGCCTGAGCCGCCGGACATTCTATCACAAGCTCCGCAAGCATCACCTCACGTCGCCGCGGTGGGCGTCGAATTCCGATCAGCCGTTGAAGTAGTCGGGCTCGTTGCCGGGTTTCCACTTGATGTTGCAGCCCGCGCTGGGCATCTGCTCGCGTGGAGCGGGTCGGCCGGCAAGCACCGCCTCGACCGCGGCGCGCAGGTCGGCGCCGGTGACCGGTTTCCCGTTGCTCGGGCGGCTGTTGTCGAGCTGGCCGCGGTAGGCGAGTTTCCGCGCGGCATCGAAGAGGTAGAAGTCGGGGGTGCAGGCCGCCCGGTACGCCTTGGCCACTTCCTGTGTGTCGTCGTAGAGGTATGGGAAAGTGTAGCCGGCCTGGGCCACCTCGTGGTGCATCATGGCCGGGCTGTCGTCCGGGTAATTCGCCGCGTCATTGGAATTGATCGCCACGACGGCTACCCCCATGTTCTGAAACTCGCGGCACAGGGCGGCCAGCGGGTCGCGAATGTGCTTGACGTACGGACAGTGGTTGCAGATGAACATCACCAGCAGCGCGGGGGCGTTTTTGAAGTCCGCGAGCGACACGGGCTGCATTTCCGTGTCCGGAAGACGGAAGTCAGGGGCCTGTGTGCCCAGCGGCAACATCGTCGAATCCACGCGTACCATGGGTAGAGCCTCCTGTTGAATCCTCGTGCCGCCGTGCGTCCCCGTGGACGGCGGATATCGCCCGGCAGCCGCGAGATTATAGGAATGTCGCCCCGAACGGCCAACCCGGCTCTCCCGAGGGAAGGGGGGGCACCACGGAGGCACGGGGTACACGGAGAAGAAAAGAACCGGGCTTGTCTCCGTGTCCTCAGTGCCTCCGTGGTGCCCTCCCGCCCGCTCAGAGCACCAAGCGTTTGATGCCGTCCTTGAGGACCGGAACATTGAAGTTGATGAGCAGTCCGACCCGGTAACCACCGAGCTTCATATAAGTCAGCAGTTGGGCCTCGTGGATGGGTAAGAGCCGTTCGACCGCTTTGAGTTCCAGAACCACCTTCCCATCGACGACCACATCCATGTCGTACCCGCAGTCCAGGCTGATGCCCTTGTAGACAATGGGGAGAGGGGCCTGCCGATGGAAGGGGATCCTGGCCAACCCCAGCTCATGGCAGAGACATCGCCCATATACCGATTCGAGGAGTCCGGGGCCAAGATGGCGATGCACATCGATGGCCGCAGCAATCACCCGGCTGGTAAGTTCCTCGTACAACAGCATGACTCG
>CAZEEJ010000254.1:0-2733 GCA_964511155.1 uncultured Planctomycetales bacterium
GTGCCGCCGACAGTCCAAAAAACTCGCCCAGTAAAATCGCTGCGTAAGGGAGCGGTTCTTCGGTGGGAAAGAACCGCTTCCTTACGGGCGCGGCTCCGATGGGTCACCCGCCTCAACCCATCGAGTATCAGGAGGTCTTGCGGCCCAGCCCGTCCTCCGGCCGCAGGCGCTGGAGCAACTCGGTCGAGGAGTGGTTCTTGGGATCGCCGACGTTCACCATACGGATACCCAGCCGCTGGAGTGTGGGGTATTCGGGCAGGTTCTCCGGCGTGTAGTCGGGGCCGCGGGCGTGCTTGTGCGGATGGACGACCTCGAGCAAAGCGTCACAGGTCGGCTCGTCGAAGCTGGTCACGATGGTCACCGGCCGGAAAGCGGAGATGATCTCCATACGCTCGGGCAGCGGCTGGAGCGGGCGGTCCGGGCCCTTGTACTTGCGGATGGACTCGTCGCTGTTGACCCCGACGATGAGCACGTCCCCCTCGGCGGCGGCACCGAGCAGGAAGCGGATGTGCCCCACGTGGATGAGGTCAAACGCCCCGTTGGCAAACACGATGGTCTTGCCCTCGGCCCGCAGCGCGCGGGCCGCACGGCGAAGCTCCTCTCGATCAAGGATGATCCGGCTCATGGTCGGTCGGCCTCCCTGGTCCTGATGTTCTAGCCCAAACGATCCACGCGGGCATTATGCTCGGCGGCGCCGGGACCCGCAAGTCGGACCGCAGGACGATGATGACATCGTGTCCCCGCGAAGAGGCAAGCCGGATCGTGCGCTTCACTCGCTTACTCGCTCACTTGCTCACTTGCTTACTCGCTCCCTTGCTCACTCGCTTTTACTCGCCGGGAGCTTGGACTATCCTGCTCGTTCGCCCACGGAGGATGGGGCCTTGTGCCTAGCATCGCGACGGAGGGCGAATTCGCACCCTTGACACGATGAGGAGCATCGCAACATGGCTCAAGAACGCGGCCGCGCCGGGAAGATCGGGCATATCGTTTCGCACACCCACTGGGACCGCGAATGGCGGTACCCGATCTGGGAAACGCGGATGATGCTCGTGGACCTGGTGGACGAACTGATCGAGGTCCTGGAACGCGGCGACTACCCGGGTTTCCTGATGGACGGGCAGTGCTCGCCGATCCTGGATTACCTTGAAATCCGCCCGCAGAACCGCAAACGCGTCGCGGCCCTGGTGTCGGCGGGCAAGCTGTCCATCGGGCCGTGGTACACCCTGCCGGATGAGTACCCGGTCGACGGCGAGGCCATGGTGCGCAACCTGCTGTGGGGTCGGCGGCTCAGCGAACAACTCGGCGGGTGCCTGAACATCGGGTACACGCCGTTCGGCTGGGGGCAGACCGCGCAACTTGTGCAGATGTACGCCGGCTTCGGCATGGACGTGGCGATGATCGGCAAACGGGTGAGCAAGGCCCGGGCGCCGCAGGCGGAGTTCCTCTGGCGCGGCCCGGACGGTTCCGAGCTGCTGGCCACGCGGTTCGGCGAATGGGGCCGGCAGAACTTCTACTTTTACATCCATCTTTCCGCCCTGTTCGGCATCGACCACCTCGGCCCAGGGTGGCGGTACACCTGGAGCGAGGGCGGGACCGCGTACCACCGTGCCGACGACGAACAGTACGAACAGGACCATTTCCGGCTGGATGCGCCGACCGCCTGGCACCCGGAATACATCACCCCCGAGGTGATCGAGCGTGTCTGGCGGACGATGGACGAGAGCGTCTTGCCCGACGACCGACTGATGATGAACGGCTGCGACTACACCGCCAGCCAGCCGATGTTCAAGGAAATGCTGGCCCGCCTCAGGGAGGTCGATCCCGACCCGGACCGCGATTGGGTGCACACGACGCTGGAGGCGTACGTGGAGGTCATGCGGAGCAAGATCGACCGGGCGAAGCTGCGCGTGGTGGAGGGCGAGCTGCGCGACGGCCCGGCCGGGAACGTCACCGGCAATGCCCTGACCACGCGGCTGTATCTCAAGCGGCTCAACAAAAAGGCCCAGAACCTGCTGATCCGGTTTGCCGAGCCGCTGACCGTCCTGGCACGGCTGCACGGAGCGGCTTGGCCGGGCGAGTTCCTCCGCACCGCGTGGGACAATCTGCTGACCTCGCACCCGCACGATTCGATCAACGGCGTCACCCAGGACAAGACGGTCGGGGACGTCGCCGGGCGGCTCAACCAGGTGGTGGACCTCTCGCAGTCGCTGGGCAACCGGGCGATGCAAGAACTCATCGGGCGGATCGACCGCAGCAGTTTTGCCGACGATGACGTACTGCTGGTGGCGTTCAATCCGCTGCCGTACCCGCGACGGGAGGTGGTGCGGGCATGGATCGACCTGACGGCCCCTGGCGATTGCCTGGCGTTCTGGCCGCTGGAGAACGTCGAGTTGCTCATGCACGACGCCGACGGCCGTCCACTGGGCACACAGTGCCAGGGCAAGACCCAGCACATCCTCAGCGTGGCTGAGCTGCACACGCGGGCGTTCCCGTTCCCGGTCGAGCGGCACCTGGTGTACTTCGATGCGGGCGAGATCCCGGCCGGGGGGTACAAGGTGTTCCGTGCGGGCCGGCGCCGGGGCACCGCGGGCGTTCCCTGGGCCGGTGGCGAGGAGCGAACGGGCACCCTGCTGGCCGCCCCCAACATCATCGAGAACGAGCACCTCCGGGTAGCCGTCAATTCCAACGGCACCTTCGACCTGACGGACAAGGAGCGCGGCCGAACGTACGCCG